>JAMFSE010000113.1 GCA_026225115.1 Rhodovastum atsumiense | reverse complement strand
GCTGGTGATGCTGCTGGTGGGCTGCACCAGAATAGCCTCGGAATGCGGCTGGCTGGGGGAATTGCCGACATAGATGACCGGGGTGCCGGAAGCCTGGGAGAAAATCGGCGGAGTCTCACCGGTAAAGCCGAGATTGACCGCATTGGCGCCCAAAGCCTCGAGCAACGGCGGGCCGGACGGGAATTCCGCCCAGGTCACGTCATAACCCAAGGGTGCGAGTTTCTTCTCAAGCCAGCCGCGGCCCTTCAGCAGCAGCAGCGAGATGGAGGATTTTTGATAGCCGACTTTCAGGGTGCCGTTGTTGGCGGCGGTTGCGGCGAACGGGCGGGTAAGCGCGATTGGGGCGGCAATTGCACCGGCGCGCAGAATGGTACGGCGTTTCATAGCGGGTCCTTCGTTTTTGACGTTGGCCCGACTAAACCCGATAAAACTATTTCGTCAATAGGGATAGGCTTAGGTAGACAAAGCTTCCATCAGCCCTTTCGGCACGCCGCTATTAATGGCGTCCTGTAGCGAGGTCCCGTCCAACTCGCTGGCGATGGCGTCCCGGACCCGGCGCATCACCTTGCGGATCTCGCAGGTCATCTCGTCTCTGCAGTCTTCGCAGCGCCGGTAATAGTTGACGCTGACGCAGGAAAGCGGCGCCAACGGCCCGTCGATAATGCGCACCACCTGGCCGAAAGTGATCAGATCCGCGGGTTTTGCCAAAGCGTAGCCGCCGCCCCGACCCCGCCTGCTGCGCACCAGGCCGTTTCGGTTTAGTTCCAGCAAAATAGCTTCAAGAAATTTTTTCGGCAGCCGCTCACGCTCGGCAATGTCGCTCACCAGCAGCAGATCCTGCGAGGGTTCCCGAGCCAGAAGCAGGAGCGCCTGCAACGCATATTTACATTTCTGTGAAAGCAATTTTTCGACCTCTTCGAACTTCGTCCATATGCCAGGAACGCAATGTTTCGGATGCTGCTTTATAGGCCAATTTCAGGATTCGCAAAATTTTCCTCTTATCCTATAGGCTTATGAAATTTTTACCCCTTTTAGAAGATAAATATGATATAATATAACGTCTATTGATTTACTAGATATATTATCGGATGCTGCAGCCTTTCGCCACATCTTTCCGAAGGCTGCTCATGTCTGGTTTTGCGCTGCAACGCTCCGCATCCGGGTTACCGGCTGTAACTACGGCCAAGGCCAAAGGCCGAGGATCCTGGAACCAGCGGCTGCGGCGGGCCTATGTGCCGCTCGGCATTCTTGCCATCTGGCAGGCGGGCTACGCACTGGGATGGATTCCCTCGCAATCAGTGCCACCGCCCAGCGCCATCGCCCTTGCCGCCTGGCAGCTCGCGATCACCGGCCAGCTTGCCGATAATATCTTGGTTTCCCTGGAACGAGTCGCCATTGGCCTTGGCATCGGCGTCGCCGCCGGCACGGTCATGGCCTTGATCGCGGGTCTTTCACGGCTGGGCGAGGACTCAATCGATCCGACACTGCAAATGCTGCGCACCCTGCCCCACCTCGCGCTGATCCCGCTGATGATTATGTGGTTCGGCATTGGCGAGACGCCGAAACTAACGCTGATCGCCCTGGGCTCGCTGTTCCCCATCTACCTCAACCTTTTCGCCGGCATTCGCGGCGCCGACCGCAAATTGCGGGAAGCCGCCAATACGCTCGGGCTCAGTCCGCTCGAGACGATCATCAACGTCGTGCTGCCGGCCGCGTTGCCGAATTTCCTAACCGGCCTCCGCCAGGCCTTCGGCATCGCCTGGATCACTTTGGTGGTCGCCGAGCAGATCAACGCCTCGGCCGGCATTGGCTACCTCGTTATGAACGCGCGGGATTTTCTGCGTACCGATATCATTTTCGTGGGCCTGAGCATTTACGCCATCCTCGGCCTTCTGACCGACCAGAGCGTGCGGCTGCTCGAGACCACCCTGCTCGCCTGGCGCCCAAGTTTCCTGAAGGACGCAACACGATGAACATGATCGCATCCATGCCGCTCAGCCAAAGCGAACTGCACAGCGATCCCGGCGCCGCCGTCTCGGTACGCAACCTGACCCGCAGCTTCGGCGGCCCGGCGATCCTCGACCAAATTACATTCTCAATTGCGCCCGGTGAGTTCGTCGCTTTGCTCGGCCGCTCCGGCTCGGGCAAATCCACGCTGCTGCGCACCTTGGCCGGGCTGGACCCGGCGCCGCCCGAAACCCTGACGGTGCCGGCAGCGCGCGCGGTGGTGTTTCAGGAACCGCGCTTGCTGCCCTGGAAACGGGTCTGGAAGAACGTCGCCCTCGGCCTGCGCATGCCAGATGCAAAAGCCAAGGCGCTCGACGCTTTGGCCGAGGTGGAATTGCAGCACCGGGTCGAGGCCTGGCCGCTCACCCTCTCCGGCGGTGAAGCCCAGCGCGCGGCGCTGGCCCGCGCCTTGGTGCGCGAACCGAAATTGCTGCTGCTGGATGAGCCCTTCGCCTCGCTGGACGCGCTAACCCGGATGCGGATGCAGGCGCTCGTCGCCAGCCTGTGGCAAGCGCACAAACCCGCGGTGCTGCTGGTAACCCACGACGTGGACGAGGCGCTGTTGCTCGCCGACCGGGTGCTGGTACTCATCGAAGGCAAAATCGGGATCGATACCCAAATCCCCCTCGACCGGCCGCGGCACGCCTCCGATCCGGGCTTCAGCACATTGCGCACGAAACTGCTCGCGTCGCTGGGTGTGCAGGGGTAGGAAAGACGCCGCTTTTTTGGAAAAAAGCGGCACCAAAAAACTTTGCTAATTCGTTGCCGGGATTCACAAACGTCTGGGCTAGCGCCACATGCGTTGCAGTTCCGGGTGCTTGTCATAGAACTGGTGCTTCAGCGCGCCCAGGATATGCAGCGCCAGAACGCCGTAGAGCGCGTAGCTCAAATAGGTGTGAATCCGGCCGAACAGCGTGTGCACCATGTCCTTGGTCGCCGGGTCCAGGCTGGTGATGAAGCCGAGCCGGAACCAAGGGATCATCCAGAATAGCATCATCGGGTGGCTGGCGGCGGCATTCCAGGCAGAATCATGAATCCAGCCGGTCAGCGGCATGGCAAAAATCAGCACGTAAAGCAGCACATGGGCGAGATGCGCGAGACGGTGCTCCCACGCCGGATAATCCGCCGGCAGCGGCGGCGGCGTATGCGAAAAGCGCCAGAAAAACCGCACGAAGGCGAGCGCCAAAATGGTGATGCCGAAGGATTTATGCAGGTCGATCATCGGCCGCACATCGGCATCCGGGACATAACCCGACCCAAGCCCCAGGATGATATTGAACATAATCAGCAGCGCGATCAGCCAATGCAGCAAAACTGCGATTTTGGTGTATTTGTTGACCGGCGCCATACCATCACTCCAAGCTTGCCTGTACTAGCCGCAAAATTTGCGCCGCGCCAACCAACGCAGCGCCGGTTTGACCAGCCGTTTTCAAGGATTGTTTCTTGCCAGATTCCGAACCCGGCGCATCGCTCAATCAGGCATTGCATGCCCATTCTCCGCGCTGGACTCCGCCGCCCACCCCGCTTGCCAGCATGCTCATCCATGGCGCGGTGCTGCTACTGTGGATGGCTTTGTTTGCAAACGCCTTTCTCGGCCGGGGCATCACCGGCTGGTCCGTCGGCATCGTCTATATCGGCTACGACACCGCCTTGCTTGCCTTCACCTTCTGGCAGACCTGGCCGTTGCGGAACCTGCAGCAGCCGGCGCCGCTTAACTCATCCGGCCCCACCGTCAGCGTCATTATCGCCGCCTATAATGAGGCCGACGCACTGGCCGCCACCATCGCCGCCCTCACCCGGCAAACCAGCCCGCCCGATGCCATCCTCATCGCCGATGACGGCTCAACCGACGGCACCGCCGCCTTGCTCCAACGGCAATACGGGCTGGCGGCACCGCTGGGCGCCATCAGTGCAGAGGCGGCGGCAATTCCGGGGCTGCGCTGGCTGCGCCTGCCGCATGCCGGCAAGGCCGCCGCGTTAAACCAGGCGCTGGCGCATGTCTGCACCGAACTCTTCCTGACCGTCGATGCCGACACCAAACTCGAACCCGACGCAATTGCCGCCATGCGCGCCGCCTTTGCAGCCAGCCCCGGCCTCGTGGCCGCAACCGGCGTGTTAACGCCCATTTGCGGCAACGCCGCTGGCGGCCGGATGTTCCAATGGTTTCAAACCTACGAATATGTCCGCAACTTCCTGTCCCGATACGCCTGGGGCCGGATGGACGCGCTACTACTCATCTCCGGCGCCTTCGCCGGCTTCCGGCGCGCAGCGGTGCGCACCGTCGGCGGGTTCGATCCGGATTGCCTGGTGGAGGATTACGAGCTTATCCACCGCCTGCGCCGCTACGGCTATTTGCACGGCCTGAACTGGCACAGCGAGGCACTGGGCAGCGCGCGCGCAACCACCGCCGTGCCCGACAGCACCCTGCGCTTTCTGCGCCAGCGCCGCCGCTGGTTCGGCGGGTTTCTGCAAACCCAGTTCTGGTACCGCGACATGGTGGGCAATGCGCGCTACCAACGCCTCGGCACCTGGATGCTGCCGGTGAAAGCCGCCGACACAATGCAGCCGATCTACGGAGTTTTCGCCTTCGCCTTGCTGCTGTTCTATATCTTCACCGGCAAAGTAGCGGTGTTGATTCCAGTCGGCGGCTTCATCCTCGGTAAAATCATCCTCGACCTCGCCTTCCACGCCTGGTCGATCCGGCTCTACCGCAACTGGACCGGCGGCCACGCGAGGGTAAGTTTTTTCTGGGCGCTGCTGGCCGCCATCATCGAGCCGTTCAGCTTCCAGCTCCTCCGCCACCTGGGCGCCAGCTGGGGCTGGGTAAGCTTCGTGACGGGCAAGCAAGGATGGAATTAGAAGGTCGCTTTTTTTAAAAAAGCTCCGCAAAAAATTTTTTGAATCTGGGTCATGGGCTGTGTCGGCGCCAACGCCCATGCCCCAGATTAACAAAAGTCTTTTGCTTCTTTTTTTCAAAAAAGAAGCGCTTGCCTTCAATCTGCCTGCGCCATGGATTCGAGCTGCAGACCGACTCCGGTGAACGGAAAATCGCTGCTTAGAGCACGGGTACTTCAAGCGGTGGGGTTTTGACGGAATCCTTGAAGACGGCGGAGCTGTCCGGCAGCGTGCCCATCACCGGAAAGTTGAATCCGCATTGCGGGCAAGGGGTCTTCAAAACCTCCTGCTCATGCGCGAGGTCGTATTCCGTGTCCTGGCCGTGGCCGCAGGTTGGGCAGATCCGCAGGAGCCGCGTGCTGGTCAGCTCGAAATTCGTGATGATATCCTCCATGATGGCGCCGCTTTTCACGGCCCAGGTTTTGGCGTGCTTATGGTAATCATTCATGTGCCAGTCACGCACCGACTGGCGATCCGCCCAGAAGCTGATTTCATTGTGCCAGCCCGGATCGTTGGGGTGAATCCACCATGTCAGATGGAGAAAACCCGGCATTTTGACCAGATGGTTGCGGACATCGCCGAACACGACCTTGAATTTCTCGTAGCCGTCGGGGCTGGAGAACCTTACGCGCTGCATGCTCTGGTAAATCGGCATTCTACTTCTCCGTTTCGTTGGAGAAAGAATGTTCAAATTTTCGGCACTTGCTGCAAAGGACCAGTTTGAGAAATTACGGTTAGTCCAACAACCATGCGGGCAATAGGCTCATTTTGCGCCGTCTTGCAGGTCCCGTGAGGCCTTCGGCCCAAAAAACGGTCATTCTGAACCAGCTCGTAGATTTTTTACTGGTCCAGTTTGGATAAATCGCCTTGAGTACTGGAATTGCGGGCACATTGTGCATGTCTCTTGCTTATTTCGGATGAGGTGTTGGCGAGGCCGTAAGGAGAAACGATGCAGCTTCCGCTTTCCATGGAATTTCAGAACCATGCCGCCAAGCAGCAGCAAATGGTGCAGCGTCTGCGCCAGATGATCCTGGAGGGTGCGCTGCCGCCCGGCAGCAAGCTGCCCTCGACCCGATCGTTGAGCCAGCAATTAAAAGTATCGCGCGGCGCCGTCGTGAACGCCTATCAGCATCTGCTGGCGGAAGGCTATGTCGAAACGCAGACGGCCAGCGCCACTTTTGTCAGCCGGCAACTGCCGGAGAGCTTTATTCAGGCGCGGCAGATGAGCGAGGCGCCGGTCCGTTCGTCAGCGGCCGGCCGGATTGTCACGCCGCGCACCGCGGCTTTGCGGCTGTATAATCCCGAACAGGATAAATTATTCTGCGACTTTCGCATGGGCCGGGCCGAGAAATCTTTCTTCCCGATAAAGGCCTGGCGCCGGCTGATCCCCGAATGCCTCGGCGGCGCCGAATATCCGCTCAGCCAATATGGCGACCCGGCCGGCTATCTGCCGCTGCGCACGGCAATTTGCGGCCATATCCTGCGCGCCCGCGGCGTGCGCTGCACCGCGGACCAGGTGATCATTGTCGCTGGCTGCCAGGAAGGGCTGAATGTTATCGCAAGCACCTTGGTCTCGCCCGGCGACGCAGTCGCCGTGGAGGACCCGTGCTATCAAGGTGCTGCCGGCGTGTTCGAGGCGCATCACGCGAAATTGGTGCCGATCCCCGTGGATGACGGCGGCCTCAATGTCGAAATGCTGGAGGGCCAGCCGGCAAAACTGGTTTACGTCACGCCTTCGCATCAATTCCCGCTTGGCTGCGTGATGCCGCTGCAGCGGCGCAAGAACCTGATCGAATGGGCGGCGCGCGAAGATGCCTATGTGATCGAGGATGATTACGACAGTGATTTTCGCTATGAGCGCTCGCCGCTGTCCGCCGTGAAGGCTTTCGATAGCGCAGAGCGGGTGATCTACATCGGCACGTTTTCCAAATCCATCGGCGCCGGGCTGCGCCTTGGCTATGTAATCCTGCCGCCGCAATTGCGCGAAGCGGCGATCGCCGCGAAATCACTGCTCAATAACGGCCATCCCTGGCTCGACCAGGCGGTGATGGCCGAATTCGTCCGCTCCGGCGCGTTCGAAAAACACTTGCGCGTGATCCGCAAGCATTACCTCGGGCGGCGGGACCATCTGATCAGCGAACTGCATCGTCAGCTTGGGCAATGCATCATCAAGGGCGGCGAGAGCGGCATGCATCTGACCGTGCAAATCCCGCGTGCGCGGCTGTCCGCGCATGCTATACAATTGCGGCTGATGGCTGTGGGCGTCGGGGTTTATTCCTTGCAGGAAAGCCCGGCGCGGCAGATTGCGCGCTTCGAAAACGATGACAGGATTTTACTGCTGGGATATGCGGGATTGTCGGAAGCGAAAATCACCACCGCAATTTCGCATCTGGCGGAACTGTTGAAATAGCCTAGATTTGCTTTCGCAATTTGATAGCGTTTTCCGGACATGCCTGCACGCAAAGTCCGCAGCCATGGCAGGCATCGGGGTTTTCGACATAGGCCTGTTTGCCGCCGTGAACGAATAGTTTTACCCGCCCGATGAATGGTAATTTCGCTTTATCCTCGAGCGGGACAATGCGGATCGCCAGTACATCATAGGGGCAGATCGGCACGCAAGGTCCCTTTGCCTCGCATCGCATCGGATCGATGACCGGGATCATAAATCCCGCATCGAACTTGCAGTCCGCTTCGGCATCGCTCATCTCAACCGACCCGAACGGCAAGCTCGGTGCCGCGCTTGATCGGCAGCGTGAGTGAGATGAACCCGTTTGACGGATCGCGAACATATTCGAGAAAATCCGGCTCGGCATTGTCGTTCATCAGGAAGCCGCCGGTGCGAAGCTGCGGCGCCACAATTTCCGTCACCTGCCGCGCCAGCGAGGGGCCATCACCGGGGATCGGCCAGCCGTCGATCAGGATAAAATCAACCGGGCCGCCGAGATCGCGCAAGGTCTGCCGCGCATCGCCTTCGCGAATTTCGGCATATGCGGCAAGCCGCGCTTCCGTCAGATGCCTGCGCGCCGTCGCCACCTTCGCCGGAACGATTTCCGAACCGATGACGGTGCCGCCACCATTGTCGCGCATGGCCGCGGCGAAATACAAGGTGGAAAACCCGATCGACGTTGCAAATTCAGCAACCCGCTTTGCCTTAATGGCACGGCAAAGAAGATAAATAATTTCCCCCTGCTCCGGCCAGATTGAAAAACCCCGGTCGGCATAATCATTCGGATCCGCCGTGAAACGCTGCCGCCGCCCACTGCCGCCTGGACGATCGCGATCCTCACGCAGGCGCATGAGCAAAGCGTTCAAACGGGCATCTTGAATCACTGTGCTGTCCAGCGGCATTTTTCAGTTTCCCTTTTTCAGAATTTCGGCAGTGGCTGCTTTCAGGATTCGGGCGATCCGGCGGGCTTCCTCCGGCGCGCAGCCACGGCTGTGATACAACGCGTGTTTCAGCGCGTGGCGTGCGTGGTGCAGGTCGTCGGCGGCGTCCGGGTCGGCGTCCTGCAGACCGGAAAAAGCCTCGCGGATATCGGCCATGCGGCCGCCGATGCGCGTCAGAGCCGACAATATCATGTCGGCCTGGTCCTTATTGGCAGCCAGATGCGCACGCCCGGTCTCGGTAATGGCATAGAGCTTCCGGTTGCCTTCCGGCGTTGCGACCGCGTGGCCGATTTCATCCAGATAGGTCAGCGCCGGATAAATCATGCCGGGGCTCGGCGTATAAAACCCGGCCGAGCGCTCCTCGAGGATTTTAATCAGCTCGTAGCCATGCGCCGGCTGCTCCGCGAGCAGCGCCAGCAGCACCAGCTGCAATTCGGCGGAGCCAAGTTTTCTGCCCGGCGGCATTCCATCCCCACCCATGAAACCACCGCCGCCGAAAGCCCGGCTAAACCCATGCAGCCCATGGCGGCGGCGTCCGATCGCGTGAAGGAAGTGATAGGCTTTCATGTGACCACCTTATAAAACATATCTTATGATATATTGTAAAATGGTTAGATGCAAGCGAAAAAGGATGTCGTTAAGCCGCGGAGAGGCTGTTTCAAAACGCGCTAGGCTGAGTCAGCTGTGGCGTGTTTTGAGAACCGGACCGGAGCGGCCTGCAGGCCGTGAGGACCGGAAGCGCAGAAACGCGCCTCAGATGACCAGCCTAGTAGCGTTTTCAAACAGCCTCAGCTGCCGTGGGCTCGGAAGCCTCCGACTCCACGTTCAATCTCGGTGACGTGTTCGGGGCGGAACTGGCCGGCGTTCTCCAGCCCGCAGGAATGCGCAATAATCTCCACCTCGTCCTGCATCCGCTTGGCATATTTCGCCACGCGCACCGCCTTATCGGCCGGGTCCAGACCCTTGATCAATTTCGGCTCCACCGCGGTCACGCCGGTCGGGCATTTGCCGGAGCCGCATTTCATCGCCTGGATACAGCCCAGGCTGAACATAAAGCCGCGCGCCGAGCTGACGAAATCCGCCCCCTCGCAAAGCGCCCAGGCCACCTTGTCCGGCGTCACCAGCTTGCCGGCGGCAATGATTCTTATCCGGTCCTGCAGCCCATGCGACAACCGGACCTCGGCGACGATCGGCAGGGCCTGGGTGATCGGCAGGCCCACATAATCGGCCAGCGCCGCCGGCGCCGCACCGGTGCCGCCCTCGCCGCCATCCACATGCACGTAATCCGGGCAGTGTTCCGGATGGGTGCGGCAATCGGAAAACCATTCATTGACGAAGGCGCTGCTGCCGACCACGAATTTCACCCCGACCGGCTTGCCGGACAGGGTACGGATGCGGTGGATGAATTCTCCCAGCTCCTTGATATTGGCGATATCGCGGTGCCGGTTCGGGCTGATGCTGTCCTGGCCTTCGGGGATGCCGCGAATGGCGGCGATTTCCGCCGTTACTTTGTTCGCCGGCAAAATCCCGCCTTTGCCCGGCTTGGCGCCCTGAGCTAGCTTGACCTCGAACATCTTGATCTGCGGGTAGGCGGCGATTTCCTGAATGCGGGATTCCGACAAGGTGCCGTCCAGCTCCCGCACGCCGTATTTGGCGGTGCCGATCTGCATGATGATGTCGCCGCCGCCTTCCAGATGGAATTTCGACAGCCCGCCCTCACCCGTGCTCATCCAAACCCCGGCGAGCTTGGCGCCGCGCGAGAGCGCCGTGACCGCGGCGTGGCTGAGCGCGCCATAGCTCATGCCGCTGATGTTGAAGAAATTCTTGGCGACGAACGGCTCCTTGCAGGCCCCGGGGCCTTGGGCGATGCCGACAAGCTTGCCGGGGTAAGCGCGCTTCTCCTCCTCCAGCACCGGAAAGGCGGCGTTGCGGAAAACAAAGCTCGGCAGGTTTTCGCTGCCGAAACTGATCAGGTTGGAAACGCCCTTGGCCGAGCGATATACCCAGCTGCGCTCCAGCCGGTTGAACGGCCGCTCCGCCCAATCCGGCAGATACTGGTACTGGCGCATATACTCGCCCCAGGTCTCGGCGAAATAGCGGACATGGCCGATAATCGGGAAATTACGCAGGATGGTGTGCTGGGTCTGGCGCTTGTCATGAATATAGATGGCGATCAGGCCGATGACGATCAGAGCCAGCACGATAGAAGCGATTATCATTGGTTTTCCTTGAATAGCAGATGGCCGTTTCCGGCCCTGCTATAGTCGCAAGCCCCCGATGTTGTCTTGTGATCAAGCCATGACGCCAACGCCTGTTTCCCCTGCGCCGCGCAGGGCCCTCCCGTCGGCTATTGGTTTCCCGGCTTGATTGGACCTATATCCGCGGATCATGAGCAAACACAGCAAGGTCGATACCGCCAGTTACGAGAAAACCCTTTACCGGCTGCAGGTTGAGCTGGTGAAACTGCAGCGCCATGTGATCGCCCGCGGCCAGAAAATCCTCATCATCCTTGAAGGCCGCGACGGCGCCGGCAAGGATGGCACCATCAAACGTATCATCGAGCATCTCAGCCCGCGCGACATCCGGGTCGTGGCACTGCCCAAACCGTCCGACCGCGAGGCCAGCGAATGGTATTTCCAGCGCTATGTCCGCCATCTGCCGGCCGCCGGCGAGATCGTGATCTTCAATCGCAGCTGGTACAACCGCGCCGGTGTCGAGAAGGTCATGGGCTTCTGCGGCCAGGCCGAATACGACCAGTTCCTCCGCACCGTGCCGGTTTTCGAGCAGATGCTCAGCGACGCCGGCATTGTCCTGATCAAATATTACCTCGATATCGACCGCAAGGCGCAGAAGAAGCGCCTGGCCGACCGGCATAAGGATCCGCTGAAACAGTGGAAAATAAGCCCGATCGACGACAAGGCGCTGAACCATTGGGACGATTACACCAAGGCCCGCGACATCATGCTACGGCTGACCAGCGGCATCGCCGCACCCTGGACGGTGGTTCGCGCCGATGACAAAAAGGCCGCCCGCCTCGCCATTATCCGCGACCTCATCGGCCGCGTTGACTATAGCGAGCCGGCGGAACTGCCCAGCCACGACCTCTCGGTCATCGCCCGCTTCGACGAAAGCCTGCTCACCAACGGAATGCTCGCCTCATGACCGATTTTTCCGAATTCACTTTCAACGCCGACGGCCTGATCCCCGCCATCGCCCAGCAGCATGACACCGGCGAGGTATTGATGATGGCCTGGATGAACCAGGAAGCCCTGGCGGAAACGCTGGCCACCAAACGGGTCTGCTACTACTCCCGCTCCCGCAAAGCGCTCTGGCGCAAGGGCGAGACATCCGGCCAAACCCAGGCCCTGATCGATTTGCGCCTGGATTGCGACGGCGACACCATTTTGCTCCAGGTGGATCAAACCGGCGTCGCCTGTCACACCGGCCGCCGCAATTGCTTCTTCCGGGCAGCGCGCGACGGCGAATTGGCGGAAATCGCGAAGCCCGAAATTGCACCGGCGGAGTTATATAAAGAGTAGCTAAGCGGTTCTTTTTCTGAAGAAAAAGAACCAAAAAGACTTCTCTATTCTGCGGCACGGGCGCTCGCATGCCAACGCCCATGCCGCAGAATAAAAAAGTTTTTGCGCCGCTTTTTTCAAAAAGCGGCTGCTTGCTTGCCTTGCCTTAGCTAAGCAGCCTTCGCAAATCTTCCAATGCGCCCAACGTTTCGGTCAGCAGGGTGCGAAGGCGTTCGGTTTCCGGGTCGATTTTCTGGCGCACCAATACGCGGGCCTGGGCGGGCCGGAGGTTATCCGAGCGCAGCGGCGGCTCGATTGGGGTGAGGCCCGGCATCGGCAGTTCCGGCAGTGCATGTTCCACTGGCCGGCGCGGAGTTTCGGCTGCGATGGCGCCGATGCGTTCGGCTTCGGCGGCCTGGCGTTCTTCCGGCGAGGCGGGCGGGATGTTTTCCTGCAGGGCGCCGCCGCCTTCGCGGAGCAGGCGCTGCACGCCCTTGATGGTGTAGCCCTGAGTGTACAGCAGGTCGGCGACCCGGCGGAGGAGAAACACGTCTTCCGGCCGGTAATAGCGGCGGCCGCCGCCGCGTTTCAGCGGCCGGACCTGCGGAAATTTGGTTTCCCAGAAGCGCAGTACATGCTGCGGCACGTGCAAATCATCAGCGACTTCACTGATCGTGCGGAAGGCGTCGGCGGTCTTGCGGGGACGCTGGCGGCCGGGCTCGGCCGGAATATCCAGGAATTGGCTGTCCTCGTCAGCGCCGTGATCTTTGATCATGGTCAATGGCCGGTTGGCGCCGGAGCTTTTTCGTTCACCGCTTCTCGCAGCATCTGGCTTGGCCGGAAAATCAGCACGCGGCGGGGCATAATGGGCACCTCGACGCCGGTTTTCGGGTTACGGCCGATACGCCGGCCTTTCTGGCGCACCGAAAATGTCCCGAACCCACTGATTTTAACCGATTTACCAACCGCAAGGGCGTCCGCGATCCGCACCAGCATCGCTTCCAGCAGATCCGCCGACTCATTCCGCGACAGACCCACGGTCGCATAGATCGCCTCGGTTAGCTGAGCGCGGGTCAATGTATTCATTTTACAAGATTAGCACGCGAAATCATGGGGTCAACAATAGTTTGTAACGCCTCGTTCACAAACGCAGTAAAGCCGATCCCCAGGTGAGCCCGCCGCCAAGTGCTTCAAGAAGAATGAGTTGGCCGGGCTTTATCCGTCCGTCGCTCACCGCCTGATATAAGGCCAATGGAATCGAAGCCGCGGAGGTATTCGCATGCTTATCCACTGTAACAACAACGCGTTCCGGCGGCAGGCCGAGTTTTTTGCCGACGCCGTCGATGATGCGGCGATTTGCCTGGTGCGGCACCAGCCAATCGATATCTTTTGCTGTCAGACCATTGGCTTCCAGCGCTTCATTCACCGCTGAGCTGAGCAATGTGACCGCCTGGCGAAAAACCTCGCGCCCGTTCATGACAAGATGGCCCGGCCGGTCGCGCTGGCCCACCGCGCCGTCGACATACAGAATCTCCGCGAAGGCGCCGTCGGAGTGCAGATGGGTGGAGAGAATTCCGGCACCCTCGCCGCCCGTTTTGGCCTGCAGCACCACCGCGCCGGCGCCGTCGCCGAACAGCACGCAGGTGCCGCGATCCTCAAAATTCAAAATGCGGGAGTAAACCTCCGAGCCGATGACCAGCACGGTGCTGACCTGGCCGCAGCGGATCATGCTGTCGGCCACCGACAGCGCGTAGATGAAGCCTGAGCAGGCGGCAGAGATGTCGAAGGCGAAGGCGCGTTTGGCGCCAATGGCCGCCTGCACATGCACGGCGGTCGCGGGAAAGGCCTGGTCCGGCGTCGCGGTGGCCAGGATGATGGCGTCGACCGAGTCTGCTTCCACCCCGGCGGCAGCCAAAGCCTCGCGCGATGCGGCAGCACCCATGAACGCCGTGGTCTCAAACGGGGCGGAGAAATGCCGCTGGCGGATGCCGGTACGCTCCGTGATCCACGCGTCAGACGTTTCCACGCGCAGCGAAATCTCGTCATTGCTGACAATATGCTCCGGCAGATAATGGCCGACGCCGGTGATACGACTGCGGCGCAGCGGGGAGAGCTCGCCCAAGGTCAGCGCACGGATTCGGCGAGCAGCGCCTGGTCCATTGCGGCCAGGCCGTCACGGATGCGCTGATTGAAGTCATTGGTGATCATATCCATCGCCACATCCACGGCATGGGCGAAGCCCTCGGCATCGGCGCCACCGTGGGATTTCACCACCACGCCATTCAGTCCGAGAAACACCGCGCCGTTATAGCGCCTGGGGTCCAGCAATTCCTTGAGGCGCTTCAGCCCGCCGCGGGCCAGCAGATAGCCCATTTTCGCAAATGGTCCGGAATTGAAAACGGATTTCAGCAGCTCGCCGACGAGCTTCAGAGCTCCCTCGCCGGTCTTCAGCGCCACATTGCCGGTAAAACCGTCGGTCACCACCACATCCACGGTGCCGCCGGCGATGTCATGGCCTTCGACAAAGCCGTGGAACTGCCCGGCGATCGGGCTTTCCCGCAAGGTGGCCGCGGCGCTGCGCAGAATCTCGTCACCCTTGCCTTCTTCCGAGCCGATATTCAGCAGGCCGACTGTCGGGGCCGGCAGGCCAAGGACCACTTTTGCAAACATCTCACCCATCACCGCAAATTCCACCAGATTGCGGGAATCGTAGACGACATTGGCGCCGAGATCGAGCAGAACAACATCGCCCTTGGCCGATGGGGCAATCGCCGCCATTGCCGGCCGGTCGATGCCGGGGATGGTTTTCAGCACGATTTTGGAGAGCGCCAGCAGCGCCCCGGTATTGCCTGCGGAGACCACCCCGGCGGCATCCCCAGCCAGTACCGCGTCGATCGCCCGGCGCAGCGAGCTGTCGCGCAGGCGCAAGGCGGCCGTTGGTTTCATGTCTCCGGAAATCACGTCGCCGGCGTGGTGCAGCGTCGCCTGGCCGCGCAGCCGCTTGGTGGCGGTAACCAGGGGTTCGAGCTTGGCAAGGTCGCCAAAAATCATGAATCTGGCTTGCGGAAAGCGCCTGGTCGCGATCTCCAGCCCGGCGATGACCATTTCTGGCGCCTGGTCTCCGCCCATCGCATCCACGGCCAGTATATGGGTCCGGCTCATTATTGGCTCATATCACAGGCGCACCGCTTTGGCCCATCGGTTGTTGAACCAAGCTGAGAGCCGCTTGCGGCTTTAGACCCGGATCACGCCCTTGGAGGTTTTGCCGGAAGCGACAACCTCGCGATTATCGTAATGGCCGCAATGGCTGCAAACGTGATGCGGGCGCTTCAGCTCGCCGCAATTGCCGCATTCGGCGTGGGATTCCGCGCGCAGCGCCTGATGGCTGCGGCGCATGCCGGCACGCGAGGGGGAGGTTTTACGTTTTGGAACGGCCATGACTGGATACGCCTTAACAACTGGGGAATGATTGAGGGCGCGACGTAGCAGAGCGCACACGCCCCGGCAAGTCATAGCCGTTATTCACCCCGCCCGGCTGGGAATTCATTCCGGATCGTTGGCGGGCGCGTTTTTGCGGGCGGCCAGAATGGCGAAGGGATTGGGCGCCTCGCTGCTCACCTCCGGCGGCAGCTCCGCTCCCGGCCTGCGCGGATAGGGGTCCAGCGCCAGCGCCAGCTGCTCGGCCAAAGCCGCGCCGAGGTCGATGACATCGCCGCCATAAGGCAGCTCATCGGGACCTTCCAGGCTCTCGGGGTCCAGGGCTGCGATATCGGATTCCTCCGGCAGCGCGGTTGCGGGAATGAAGCGCAGCCTCGCGGTTTCCGCGATTTTGGCCGGGAACGGCTCGAGCGACACCACACAGATCTGGGTAACGCGGGCGGCCAGTACGAGTGTCGCCTCAATCACGCCGCCGGCGCTGGCGGCACTTGTCAGGGTAAAATCGCCTTTGAGGCTGGCGACGCCTTCCAGACCAAATTCCCTTGCCAGCGCGGCGCATTCGGCCGCATCCGCTTCGATCCGCCGCTGCACCGGGATGGTGCCGATGGTGCCCATCTTCATTTTGCGGCTGAAAACCGCCGCCAGCGCATCATATGCCTCGACTCGCTCATTCATGCTCTTAACTCTATATTGGATGGTGCTAGCCGTGCCACATTGACATCCGCCATCCAGCCGTGACACCCCAGCGCCGACATACCTGACGTCAAAAGGACCTTGAGCTTGCGCCCTGCTTTGCCGGCAATACCCGCTCTACTTCATGCTTCGGCCCCGGCCGTGGCTTTGGCTGCCGCACTGGCGCTGCCGGGCTGCGCGGTTTTCAGCGACCAGCCGCATTATCGCGGTATCGCGGTCAGTCCGCATGACCTCAGTCAGCTCACCCCGGGGCTCTCATCGGAAGCCGACGCGCAGGCCGTACTGGGACCGCCGACGGTGCAGGAAATCTTCGACGATAATAACTGGGTCTATATCAGCCAGATCACCAAAATGCGCATCGGCCAGACCGAAGGCGTGAAGACGCAGCATGTGGTGGTGCTGAGCTTCGACAATAACGGCGTGCTGCAAAAGGTGACCCGGAAAGACCTGAGCGATTCCGTCAAAGTGGCGATGGACGGCAACAAGACGCCCGTGCCCGGCGGCCACGCCGGCTTCTTCCAGCAGCTGATCGGCGGTGTCGGCAGCTATAACCCGCTCGGCGGCGCTTCGGACACCAGCGGCGCCGGCCCCAATTCCGGCGGAACCAGCGCCGGCGCCGGCGGCCTTGGAAGCGGCGGCGGCCTCTAAGCCAATGCGTCGCCGCGGCCTGCTTGGCGGTATCTCATTCGCAGCCCTTGGGAATTTTTTGGAGTCCGGCCGGGCACTCGCGCAATCGGACTTGGGCGACTCGGCCCCTCCCCCGCCGCCTGCCGCGCCCGGACCGCAGGCGCCGAAACTCGATGACACGGTTGCCTCCGGCTATAACCGCATCGTCATCGCCCGCTGGGGCGATGGGGTACTGCCGGATGCCGCACCCTTCGACCCGCATCCGCTGACAGCCAGCCAGGCCGACACGCAATTTCCGTATGACGCGGTGATCGCCGGGCTGATCGCGCCGCCCGCCGCGCAGGACAATATCCCCCGGCTGGTGGCAATTTTCGCCAGCCCCGATGCGCCGGCGCGGCTGGTGTTTCCGGGCGGCGTCGATAACCCCGTTGTTGCCGGCAAATTGCAGGGCGCCACCATCGTCAACCTGCAATATATGGGCGGACGTTGGGTAACGGTGGACGGCGGCTTTCAATCCCGGCGCATCAGCGACGGTACGCTCTGCCAGATATCCGGCCCCGCTGCCGCTGCCATCGGCACCACCGTGCAGGGGCTGCTGGGACCGCAGGGCGGCTGCACGACGCCTTGGGCGACCGTGTTGCTGGCCGAAGGCGACGCAACCAATTGGCTCGGCCGGCTGGCCAATACCGGGCTTGGCTATAACGATCCCACGGTGGCACCAAAGTTCAGCTGGATCACCGAAATCGACCCGCTGGACCCCTTGAGCATTCCCACCAAACGCACAGCACTTGGCCGCTTCGCCCGCTCCGCCATCGCCGCGACGGTCACTTCGGATGGCCGGCCGGTGATCTTCATGAGCCAGGACGCCCATAATGGCTATCTGTTCCGCTTCATCGCCGCCACCAACGCAACCGACGGCACCGCGCTCGATTCCGGCACGCTCGCCGTGGCGCAGATCCAGGACAGCAACATCAACTGGATCAACCTCGGCGCTGATACGCCAACCCTGGTCGGCACATTGGGCGCAGCGCAGACCGCCGGCGCATCGGAATTCGACTCGCCCGGCGGCATCGCCATCGCCACCGACGGCAGCAACACGATCTACCTCGCCACCCGCGGCAACCCAACCCGCTCGGTCGACCATACCGACGCGCTGAACCCGCGCGCCGGCGATGACAACGGCTATATCCTGGTCTTCACCCCGCCCAATGGCGACCTCACCGCCGCGACCTTCGCCGGCAACATCGCCATCTCCGCCGGCAACCCGGCAACCGCGCCGTTCACCCAATACACGGACGGTTCCAATGCCTGGTTCAAGAACCCGCGCACGCTGAATTTGGATTCTACCGGCCAGCTTTGGATCGGCACCGACCAGCGCGGCAAAATCTCCAACACCGCCGACGGGCTGTTCGTCATGCAAACCGGCGGCCCCAGCAAATTCCTGATCAGCGCCGCCTACCTGGCCCCGATCGGCGCCGCCATCGGCGGTGCGGCATTCGATGTCACCAGCAAAACCACCTTCGGCATGGTCCGCCACCCCGGCGCCACGCCAGGCGCCAGCTTCGACGCCCCCGCCACCCGCTGGCCCACGTTACTGCCCATGATGCCGCCGCAGAGCACGGTTATAGGGCTAGTAGGCTAAGCACTTCTTTTTCTGAAGAAAAAGAAGCAAAAAGACTTTTTTGAATCTAGGGCATGGGCGTTGGCGCGCCAACGCCTCACGTAATTGGTATCTATTTTTATGCAGATCAGCATTAGACAAATTCAATTCACCGATCCGGAATTTGAAAGCTGCTTTCAAATCAGGCTGACCGTATTCGTCGAAGAGCAAAACGTTCCGCTTGAAGAAGAGCGCGATGAATATGATGAAACGGCTTTGCATTTTCTTGCGACCGGTAACGGTACCCCGCTTGGCACCGCCCGCGTCATTTTAAAAGACGCAGGCGCCACCGCCAAAATCACCCGCGTCGCGGTTTTGCCGTCAGCGCGCAAGCTCGGCGTCGGCGCCGCGTTGATGCAACATATTGAAAATTCGGTCAGCGCCAAAAAATTTTTGCTCGACGCCCAAACCCACGCCTTGCCGTTCTACGAGCGCCTCGGCTACGCCGCCTACGGCGACCCATTCATGGAAGCGAACATTCCCCACCGGCACATGCAAAAACCTGGTGGGCCAGTTTAAGCGGCTCAATGCACCAAAGGATGTGACAGGGTTTTGCGCAAAGCCACAGTTGCGGCGGAATCGGCGATAAAACAGCCGGGCTCATCCTGCTTTTCGGTAAGCACCACGCCGTAGACATCCCGCGCCCGTGTGCGGGAAACCCAGCCTTCCGAGACGTCATTCGCGACCAGCGCCATTTCACGTGTCAACGGATCACCGTACCCGCCACCGCCGCCGGTTTGAGAGACCAGGCATTCACCCGGCTCGATCACCAGTGTTGTCGCCATCGGCAGATCGATTTTTTCACCCTGCAGACCCAGCTTCCAGCCATCCGAAGGCGCTCCGGCAATGCCGCCCCGGACACCCTTTGCGGGATTAACGTGACCTTCAAACGTATAGGCGACCGTCATGGGATCATTCTTGCACGTGTAGACCACCTTAGAGCCGAGTGCGCCGCGTTGCCGGCCCGCCCCTTCCGAATCCGGGATCAGGCGTTTTTCCAGGACATGCAGCGGATATTTCTGCTCATCGATCTCCGTGCTGTCATGGTACATCAGCGACGCCGCCACCGGCAGGTAGTAAGTGGGCCAGCCATCCGCGACCGGCCCTCCGGGGCCGCCGGTACTGCCAAGGAAAATCTGGTTCACATAGGCGGCATGGTTGTAGCGTGCATCCGTGCCGGAGATGACGGCATAGGATATTCCCATGCCGAGCGCGCCCTCGGCGAGGCCAAAGCCCTCGCCGAGATCGGCAAACGCAGCCTGGGTCAGCACCACCAGACGGTCGGCGATATTGGTTGTCGCCATCGAACAGGAATGCGGAAATTTCGGAATGCCGGCGATGCTGCCTTCCCGCAGATGCACGCGGATGCGGCGAAAGCTGCCGGCATTATGCGGCACATCCGGATCGATGGAATTGAACACGCCGGTCATGACATTATTGGTCGCACAGGCCTCGGATTCATTGAGACCACCCGGATAATTATCCGGATTTTCCCGCAGGTCGAGATCGATCCTGCCCGCCGAACTGTCGATGGTCGCGGTCATCTGCAAAGGCACACCTTCCGGCAACGCCGGATAGGGATCATGCGTCGAATGCCCGGTGATCTGGCCGCTCGGCAGCTGGCGGATGGCATCGATCATCCGCCGCTCGCTGTAATCGAACCAGTCGCGGATGAATTGCCGCAAGGGCGCGCGGCCATATTGCCGGCAGAGTTCCCGCAAACGCCGCTCCGCAATACGCGCCGCACCGAGCGTGGCAAGATAATCGCCATACCATTGCTCCGGCACGCGGATACGGCGCCGGCACATGCGGATGATGTCCTCCACGTCCTTATAGTCCCGCTGCACCGTAACACAGGGAAAAATCAGCGCGCCTTCCTCGTAAATATCGCGGGCGCCCGGCATGTAGGTCGTCGGCAAAGCGTTGCCGCAATCCGCCTGATGGGCCTTTGCGCAGGCGGTGAACATGTGCTCGCCTTCGAAAAACACCGGCACCAATATGGCGTGATCTGCGGGATGCGTGTTGCCGAGATAGGGGTCATTATGCAGATAGGCATCGCCTTCCGCAAAATCCGGATGCAGCTGCGTCATCGCGCGCGCCAGAAACTCCGTGCCGATCACATGCACCGGCAGGCCCTCGGCGGAAGCCAGCAATTCGTTATCCGAGGTGATCAGCGAGCAGGAAAAATCCCGAGCGGTGTTCAGCACCGCCGAACGTCCGGCCCGCAGCAGCGTGTTGGACATTTCGCGCACGATCCGTTCCAGACGGTTGGAAAGAACGGCGAGCAGCAATGGATCTGTTTTATGCGGCATCGAAATCTCGCTCCATCATGTAATCGCCCGTCTCGGTCACCGTGGCATGCCAATGCGGAAACAGAACAATCGTGGTGGTCGGCTCCTGAATGACGCAGGGGCCGGCCAATACGGCGCCGATCGGCAGGTCTGGTCCGTGATAACGCGGCGTTGGCTGTGGTGCGGCGCCATCGAACCAGGCATCGCGCGTCACCAGCGACTGCGGGGTTTTGGCTTTCCGCTCCGTCACACCGCGCAGTGGTTTCGGCAATAAAGCGGTAGCGCGCGCCTTCCAGTAAATGCACTCCACCTGCTGGCCCGGCTCGTTGACGGCAAAGACACGTTCATGCGCGCGGTGAAATCCGTCCACCAGGCTCTGCACATCGGCCGCATTTGAGAATTGCGAGACTGCAAGCGGAACTTCCAGCTCCCATACCTGATAGGGGTAGCGCGCCTCGACAAAAAACTCGGAGCGCCGCTGCTCCGGCGGCGTGTTCAGCCGGTTGAAAAACGCTTCCATCTGCGCACCCAGCCCCTCAAGCGCCTGATTAATCCCGGCATAATCGAAACTGCCCGTATCGGTGCGCTGGCTGACGCTGAACTCGCTGACGATGTCCGAGAACAACCCGCCGGAAGCCGACAATGCACCCGCGGTGCGCGGCACCAATATGCGTTCGCATTCCAATGCCTCGGCAATCCGGCCGATGGTCATCCCGCCGGCGCCGCCGCCAGCGATCAGCAGCGAGGCACGCGGGTCCAGCCCTTCATTAATGGTGATGCTGCGAATGGCATTCACCATATTCTCATTGGCAATCGTAAGGATGGCATGCGCCGCCGCCTGCACCGTCAGGCCAAGCGGGGCCGCGATATTTGTCTCGATCGCACGAAACGCGGCAGCGGCATCGAGCCTGATGCGGCCGCCCAGAAAATACTCCGGGTCGATATGGCCCAGCACCAGGCTGGCATCCGTCACCGTCGGCAACGTACCGCCGCGCCCGTAGCAAGCGGGTCCCGGCAGCGCCTTTGCACTTTGCGGCCCAACCCGCATCAGCCCGCCGGAATCGATCCAGGCAATGCTGCCGCCGCCGGCGCCCACCTCGGCGAGATCGATGGTCGGAATGCTGACCGGGAAGCCGGCGGAAGCGCGGTGGGCGCCGGCGGCGCTCGTCTTGCCGCCGACATG
>JAMFSE010000112.1 GCA_026225115.1 Rhodovastum atsumiense | reverse complement strand
GCCTTTGCCGCCGAGCAGTTCTTCGCGCTGTGTCAGACCAAGATCGTCATGCGCGCGCGGCTGAGGCTGATCGAGACGGCCGACCCGGCGGAGGTCGACCGTGTTGTCGAAGGCGCCATTAGCCTGTTCCTGAAATCCTACGCCCCACCGGGGCGCTGATCCGCCGGACACGCGGCAGTCTTTGAGGGCCTGCAATCTTCGAGCGCAGGGCGTGATGATCTAATACTGAACTGTGGTCTAAAGCTCCGTCATGTCTCGCGAATGCGTGCCATCCACGCCTTCTTCGTCTCGCAAGCAAAGGCGTGGATGCTCGGCCGCGGGCGCCCGCCTTCGCCGAGCATGACGTGGTGGAGTAAGCACGGTTCGAATCGAAGACATCCTCGCCCGAGCCACCGAACTTCAAAAGGTCGTCCGCCGCCTCAGGCTAGTCTGAGAGCCGCATCGACGGAGTATCTACCGGCGCCGCTGACATACAGCACGAAAAGGCCGCCTATGATGCTGACGTTTTTGTAGAAATTGATCATGTTCTCGAACTGCTCCATCCCTGTCATCGTCCAATAATGATGGCCGATGATGGCGGTGGCCAAGGTGTAGAGCATGAGCAGCAAAGCGAGCGGACGCGTGGCGACGCCGAGGATGATGGCAATGCCGACGAAGAATTCCATGACGATCGCGATGGCGGCCGAAAGCTCCGGCGCCGGGGCGCCGGTTGCCGCCATGTAGCCGACCGCGCCTGAAAACCCGGTGAGCTTTTTCCAGCCGAAGATGATGAACAGCAGTGCGAGCAGGATGCGCGCAACCAGGATCGCCTCGTTGCGGATTTTGTCGGAGCCGGCGTTAAACATGGCAGCCTCCTTGTTTATTGTTTGGGTTTATTGTTTGGCGGGAAGGGTGGCGCCCTTCCCGCTAGATAATCAGCTGAACAGTTTGTTGGCAATTTCCGCGACGTGCTTGCCCTGGAATTTCGCGCCGGCAAGCTCGTTTTCGGTCGGCTGGCGGCTGCCGTCGCCGCCGGCGATGGTGGTGGCGCCGTAGGGGCTGCCGCCGGTGACCTCGTCCAGCTTCATCTGGCCCTGGAAGCTGTACGGCAGGCCGACGATGACCAGGCCGAAATGCAGCATGTTGGTAATGAGCGAGAACAGGGTGACTTCCTGGCCGCCATGCTGGCTGCCGGTGGAGGTGAAGGCAGCACCAACCTTGCCGTTCAGCGCGCCGCGCGCCCAGAGGCCGCCGGCCTGATCGAGAAATGCCGCCATCTGCGAGGGCATGCGGCCGAAGCGGGTGGGTGCGCCGAGGATGATGGCGTCGTAATGCTCAAGGTCGGCCACCGCAGCGACCGGCGCCTTCTGGTCGAGTTTGAAATGGCCGCCCTTGGCGATTTCCTCGGGCACGGTTTCCGGCACGCGCTTGATGTCGACGGTCGCACCCGTCTCGCGCACGCCGGCGGCAACGGCTTCCGCCATCTGCTCGATATGGCCGTAGGTGGAATAATACAGGATCAGAACTTTGCTCATGGGGAACTCCTTGGTGTTGCAGAGGGAGATAAAACGGTATGAGGATCGAATAAATAGCAATGATAGAAACTCAATGATGCTAAAAACTACATGACGCGGCTGCCTGACCTGGAGGCCTGGGCGATTTTTGCAAAGGTCGCGGAGACCGGATCCTTTGCCGGCGCCGCGGAGGAACTGCAGCTTGCCAAGCCGACCGTTTCCAAGGCGATCAGCCGGCTGGAGCAGCGGCTGGGAGCCGGGTTGCTGCACCGGACGTCGCGGCGACTGTCTTTGACCGAGGCGGGCAAAGCGGCGCTGGACCGGGCCATGCGGATTCTGGCCGAGGGTGAATCGGTTGAGGCTGAGGCCTTGGCGCAATCCCTGACGCCGCGCGGGCTGGTCCGGCTGGCGGCGCCCATGTCCTTTGGCGTGCGGCATCTGGCGCCGGTGCTGCCGGCGTTTCTGGAGCGCTATCCGGATGTGGAAATCGACCTGCATTTCAGCGACGAGCTGGTGGATTTGGTGGCAGCGGGGTTCGACATCGCGCTCAGGATCGCCGATCTTGCGGATTCTTCGCTCCGCGGCCGCAGGCTCTGTGCGGTGCGCCGGCCGCTGGTGGCATCCCCCGCATATCTGGAGCGGTACGGGCGGCCTTTGCATCCGCGTGAGCTGACCCGGCATATCGGGATGATTTACACGAATGTGGCCTCGCCTGAGCTATGGCGGTTTCAGCACGCAAGTGAGGGTGAATTTACGGTGCAGATGCGCGGGCGCCTGCGTGCCAATAGCGGTGAAGTTTTCACCAGCGCATTGCTAGCGGGGCAAGGGATCGCGCTGCAGCCCGAGTTCATGGTGTGGCAGGAACTGGCCGATCGACGGCTGGAGGCCGTGCTGCCGGAATGGGAAATTCCGGCGATTGCGGTCAATCTGGTTACTCCGCCCGGCCGGCTCCGGCCGGCCCGGGTTATGGTGCTGCTGGATTATCTGGCGGCCTGTTTCGCGGCCGCGCCCTGGTCGCGTCAGATAGAACCGGCGACCCCTTGATCACCGGGAGAAGCCCGGTCTATACGCTGCCCTCCGGGCGGCTTTCCAAGCCTGCCCTCCGGGCAAGGGGCTATAGCTCAATTGGTAGAGCGCCTGCATGGCATGCAGGAGGTCAGCGGTTCGATTCCGCTTAGCTCCACCAACCTCCCTTATACCTGCTCGGTTTCCGCCTCTCTTTGCCGCTCGTTCCAGGTGACGCCGATTTCCGATGGGTCGTAATCGATCGCGGGCTCGCCGTCTCCGAACAAATCCAGCGTGTGCATGAAGCGGTGCATGCCGATCATGCCGGCGCAGCTGGTGCCGAGCTCGACGATTTCGGCGGTGGTGAAGCAATTTGCCAGGCGGCGGTAAACCGCATCGTCGATGCTGTGATGGTCGTTGGCGAGGCGTTCCAGATAATCCACGGCCAGGCGTTCGCGCTCGCTGAGCTTGTCGTTCGGCCCGGTGTCGAGCATGCAGACCACCAGGTCCTCGCTGGCGCCCTCGTTCTTGCGCGAGACGCTGCACGGCGCGCAACCGCCCAGCTGAGCGCTGCGGATGCGCAGCAGTTCGAGCAGCTTGCCGCCCAGTAAATGGCGGGGGAAATTGGGGTGCCGGTCGCCATCGTCCGGCGCCTGCGCATGCTCCGCATAGGCCAGAATGCGCAACGGCATGATGTCGGTGAAGGCGCCGGATTTTTGTCCGGCCTGCATGCGTTCGCGCTGCTCCGGTTGCAGTTCTTCCCAAGGGATGGGTGCAATTCTTGGCATGTTTTGTTTCCCGTTTCTGTTTGAGGATCGGCGAAGCCGAAACCGGCCGCCGATCCTCAGCATATTTTAGGCAACAGTCAGCTGAACATCCACCGTTTTGTGAATCGCGTTGGAATAAGGGCAAACGATATGGGCTTTTTGCACCAGATCCTCGAGCGTGGTCTTGTCGACGCCGGGGGCGGTGATGGTGAGCGCCGCGGTAATGCCGAACCCGCCGCCGTCCTCACGCGGGCCAATGCCGATATCGGCGGACACCTTCGTCTCGGGTGGCAGCGTGACTTTTTCCTTCCCCGCGACGTTTTTCAGCGCGCCGAGAAAACAGGCGGAATAGCCGACCGAGAAAAGCTGTTCTGGATTGGTGCCTGGGCCATTATCGCCGCCCATTTCCTTCGGCAGGCTGAGTTTGACATTTACCTTGCCGTCGTCAGTGGCACCTTCGCCAGTGCGTCCGCCGGTGGCGTGACCATGGGCAGTGTAAAGAACTTTAACCATATTTTTGCTCCCGCAGGTTGATGAACAGACCGCAAGCATGTGGCCCGGCGGCAAGCACAGTCAACTAAGTGATGAGGAAGCACTTCTTTTTGTGAACAAAAAGAAGCAAAAAAACTTTTTTACTCTGGGGCATGGGCG
>JAMFSE010000003.1 GCA_026225115.1 Rhodovastum atsumiense | reverse complement strand
GATGAGGGTTTGGCCGCAAGCGAGCGGCTGTTCACAGAGCTATTCGGCAAGCCCCGTTCGTAGGACCATCCTAGAGCAATATGCGTTTAGATTGAGTCGGAGACTCAATCTAAACGCATATTGCTCTAGGACCTCAGCCCTTAAGCGGGGTCGAGGGCCGCAAGGCGAGGGCAGCGCCCCTCGCCTTGCCCTACTTACTTCGCCTCAATCGCCGCCTGCGCCGCCGCCAAGCGGGCTACCGGAACGCGATACGGGCTGCAACTAACGTAATCCAATCCCACCGACTCGCAGAAGGCAATCGACGCAGGATCGCCGCCATGTTCGACGCAGATGCCTAGTTTCAGGTTCGGCTTGGTCGCCCTGCCCTTCTCCGCGGCGATTTTCACCAAGGCGCCCACGCCTTCCACATCGATGGAGACGAACGGGTCTTTGGCGAGGATGCCCTGTTCCACGTAATGGGGCAGAAATTTGCCGGCGTCGTCGCGGGATAGGCCGAAGGTGGTTTGGGTCAGATCGTTGGTGCCAAAGGAGAAGAAGTCGGCGGCCTCGGCGATTTTGTCCGCGGTGATGGCGGCGCGGGGGAGTTCGATCATGGTGCCGATGCTGTATTCGATCGTCTTGCCGGTTTCCTCGAACACCGCCTTGGCGACTTTCTCGATCTGCGCCCGGGTGATGTCCAGCTCGCGCTTCACGCCGACCAGCGGGATCATGATTTCCGGCACCGGGGCGGCGCCGGATTTCCCGACTTCCACGGCGGCTTCGAAAATGGCGCGGGCCTGCATTTCGTAGATTTCCGGGTAGGACACGCCAAGCCGGCAGCCGCGATGGCCGAGCATGGGGTTGGTTTCCGCAAGCTCGGCAGCCCGGGCATGGATGGCATGGGTGTCTAACCCCAACGCTGTGGCAACATCGGCCAGTTCGGCTTCGCCATGCGGCAGGAATTCGTGCAAAGGCGGGTCGAGCAGGCGGATGGTGACGGGCAGCCCGGCCATGATCTTGAAAAGCGAGACAAAATCGTCGCGCTGGAAGGGCAGCAATTTGGCCAAAGCGGTGCGGCGGCCGGCTTCGTCATTGGCCATGATCATCTGCCGCACGGCGGAAATCCGCGCCGGGTCGAAGAACATATGCTCGGTGCGGCACAGGCCGATGCCCTCGGCGCCGAATTTGCGGGCGGTTTGCGCATCCAGCGGGGTTTCCGCATTGGCGCGCACCTTCAGGCGGCGGGCTTCGTCGGCCCATTGCATCAGCGTGGTGAATTCGCCGGAGAGCTGCGGCTCGATCATTTTCACCGGCCCGGCAAAAACCTCACCGGTAGCGCCGTCCAACGTGAGGATGTCGCCGGCATGGATGGTCACACCGCTGGCAGAGAGCGTTTGCGCGCCGTAATCGACGGCGATGCCGCCGCAGCCTGCCACGCAGGGGCGGCCCATGCCACGGGCGACCACCGCGGCATGGCTGGTCATGCCGCCGCGGGTGGTGAGGATGCCGCGGGCAGCGTGCATGCCGTGAATATCCTCAGGGCTGGTCTCGATGCGCACCAGAATGACGGCTTCGCCTTTCTGCGAACGCAGCTCCGCTTCATCGGCCGAGAACACGACGGCGCCGGAGGCAGCGCCCGGGCTGGCGGGCAGGCCCTTGGCAAACAATTTCGGCGTCGCCTTCGGGTCGAGCGTCGGGTGCAGCAGCTGATCCAGCGAGGCCGGGTTGACGCGCATGATGGCGGTATCGCGGTCGATCAGCCCGGCATCCGCCATTTCGACGGCGATGCGCAAGGACGCGGCGGCGGTGCGCTTGCCGCTGCGGGTCTGCAGCATGTATAATTTGTTCTGCTGCACCGTGAATTCGATGTCCTGCATATCCTTGTAGTGTTTCTCAAGAACATCGCGGACCTTGTTGAGCTCGGCATAGGCATCAGGCAGGGCTTTTTCCATGCTGACTTCGCCGGGCTTGGCATAGACCTGGCTGAGCGGCCGCGGGGTGCGAATGCCGGCAACCACGTCCTCGCCCTGCGCGTTGACGAGATACTCGCCGTAGAATTCGTTGAGGCCAGTGGACGGATCGCGGGTGAAACACACGCCGGTGGCGCAGTCATCGCCCATATTGCCGAACACCATGGCCTGCACGTTAACCGCGGTGCCCCAATCGGCCGGGATGTCATGCAGGCGGCGATAGACATTCGCGCGCGGGTTCATCCAGGAACCGAAGACGGCGGTAATCGCGCCCCATAATTGGTCCTGCGGGTCCTGCGGGAATGGCTTGCCGATCTCCTCAGCGACCATTTTCTTGTAATCCTCGACCACCGCCTGCCAATGTTCCGGCGTCAGCGCGGTATCCTCGATCACATCGGCTTCAAGCTTGGCGTGTTCGATGATTTCCTCGAACCGGTGATGATCGACGCCGAGCACCACCGAGCCGTACATCTGGATGAAGCGGCGGTAAGAATCCCAGGCGAAGCGCGGATCGCCGGAGCCGATGGCCAGGCCCTTCACGGTGATGTCGTTAAGGCCAAGGTTGAGGACCGTATCCATCATGCCGGGCATGGACACGCGGGCGCCGGAACGGACCGAGACCAGCAGCGGCTTTTCCGGATCGTTGAAGCCGCGGCCCACGGAAGTCTCGATCCGCTTCAGCGCGGTCGAAACCTGCTCCGCGAGCTCGGCCGGATAATTTTCCTTATTGTCGTAATAGGCCGTGCAGACCTCGGTGGTGATGGTGAAGCCGGGGGGCACCGGCAGGCCGATGCTGGCCATCTCAGCCAGGTTCGCGCCCTTGCCGCCAAGCAGGTTCTTGAGTGACGCGCTGCCATCGTTGACGCCGCCGCCGAAATTATAAACCCATTTGGTCATGCAACACTCCTTAACCTTCTATCTTCGAGAAATCTGCGATCAGATGCATAGTATCGCGTAATTTTGCCAATAATTGCAAACGATTACGTCTTAATTCCGGGTCAGCGTCGTTGACGGTTACCTTGTCAAAAAAGTTGTCAACTGGAGCTCTCAATTGCGCCAAAAACTTCAAGATCGGATCGTAATCACGCTGGTCATATTGTTGTAAAAAACTGGTAATTCCGTCCAGAGCAATTGAGAGACTATCGGCTTCAGGAGAGTTGAGAGAGCCCAACTTGCCAAGGTGACGATTTTCACCATCTTTTGCATCTTCAATGCGCAGAATGTTCGCGGCACGGCGATACGCTGTGAGGAGATTGGCGCCGTCGGTAGTCGACAGGAAAATACTAACCGCTTCGACCCGTTCTATGACTGATGTCAGCTCATCATCAAACCTTGCGCCGATCACCGCGTCCAAGACATCGAAACGTTTGCCTTCACCGCGCAATTTGACGCGCAGACGCTCAATGATGAAAGCAAAAAGATCGGTGTCTTCCCCAATTAAAAGTTTTAGCCGTAGAGAAAGTTTATTCTCAAGAATGATCCGAATGACGCCCAAAGCGGCGCGACGCAACGCGTACGGATCGCTGGAGCCCGTGGGTTTTTCGTCATTCTCAAAAAATTGAACGAGAGTATCAAGTTTGTCCGCAAGTGCCACGCTTACGGCAACTGTCCCGGTGGGTACGGCATCACTCGGGCCTTTGGGTTGATAATGGGTTTTGATCGCTGAGCCCACGACCGCGCCATCCCATTTACCGGGGTTTTTTTCTGCGTAGTAACCACCCATCACCCCTTGCAGTTCTGGGAACTCCCCCACCATACCTGTGACGAGATCTGCTTTACAGAGCAGGCCGGCAATACCTGCCTGTTTGGATGTTAGACCATCTGCAGCAAGATATTGCGCAATCTCTGTCGCCAAATCCGAAATGCGTTCGGCCCGTTGCCCTTGCGTGCCGATCTTGGCGTGGAAAGTGATTTTATCTAGTTTCGGCAGCAGCGCATCCAGCGGTGTTTTAAGGTCGAGGTCCCAGAAATACATGGCATCCGATAGCCGCGCGCGTAGCACACGTTCATTACCTGCAATGATAGCGGCACCGCCATCGGTCGCCTCCATATTAGATACAAAAGCAAAATAGGGTGCAGGCTTTCCGGCGGCATCGCGCATGGCGAAATATTTCTGATTAACCTTCATCGAAAGCTCGCGGACCTCCGGCGGCAGGTCCATGAATTCGGTTCCAATTGAGCCGATTAATGGAACCGGCCATTCGACAAGACCGGCTACTTCCTGAAACAATGCATCATCGTTAACAACCGTCAGATTACGCTCTTCTGCCAGGCTTTTTAGACCCTCAATGATCTCGTAAATTCGAGTCGATTGTTCAACCAACACTTTGCTCGACCGAAGCTTTTTTTTCCAATCTTCACGCGACGATACAGTAAAGGGCGAAGGAGCAAGAAAACGATGTCCCTCTGTCTGATTGCTTGCGGTCACAGGGCCTATCTTAATCGGAATGATTTCTCCATCGAGGAGGCAGATCACTCGCCGCAATGGGCGAACCCAGGTAAAGTCTTCACTCTGGCCCCAACGCATGGATTTGGGCCACCGAAATTTTGATAATGCAGCGGGTAACTCGGTTTCGATGATTTCTCTTGCCGTCTTTTCGGGAACCACCTGCTTCAAGAAATATGAACCGTCTTTCGAAATTAAATCGGAGACAGAAACACGATACTTTTTAGCGAAACCGTTCAAGGCAGCTTCAGGGGCACTAATTCGTGGTCCCTTTATCTCTAAGGAACCTCCTCCCCCATCTGTGGCATTCAATTTGCCACTAATACCAATTCGCCTAGGCCCTGCAAATGTCTCCACCTCCGCGAAATCTAGGTGTCCGAATGCAGTCGCACAAATCAGCTCAAGTTCATCATCCCCTAAGGCCTGCATCCGTGCCGGGATTTCTTCCGAAAAGAGTTCCAGGAAAAATTCAGGCATCCTGCAGGCTTTCACCCTCGGCCCAGGCCTCAGCGTATTCCACCTTCTCCCCGGCGACCCAGGCCTCCGCGCAGGCTTTCGCCAGCGTTCTGACGCGACCGATATAGGCGGCGCGTTCGGAGACTGAAATCACGCCGCGCGCATCCAGCAGGTTGAACAGATGGCTGGCCTTGATGCATTGGTCGTAGGCCGGCAGCGCTAATTTATGACCGACCAGCGAGGCGCATTCGGCCTCGGCATCGGCGAAATGGCGGATCAGCATGTCGGTATTCGCGAATTCGAAATTATGCGCGCTGTATTCTTTCTCGGCGCGGAGGAAAATATCGCCGTAAGTGACGCCGGCGCCGTTGAAATCGAGGTCGTAGACATTCTCGACCCCCTGCACATACATCGCCAGGCGCTCCAGCCCGTAGGTCATCTCAAAGCTCGGCAGATCCACCGCGATGCCGCCCACCTGCTGGAAATAGGTGAACTGCCCGACCTCCATGCCGTCGCACCAGACTTCCCAGCCCAGACCCCAGGCGCCGAGCGTCGGGCTTTCCCAATCATCCTCGACAAAGCGGAAATCATGGATCGCGAGGTCCAGCCCGATTTCGCGGTAGCTTTGCAGTAAAAGGTCCTGAGCATCGGCCGGGCTCGGTTTAATAATCACCTGGTACTGGTAATAATGCTGCAGCCGGTTCGGATTATCCCCGTAGCGGCCATCCGACGGCCGGCGCGAGGGCTGCACATAGGCGGCGCGCCAGGGCTTTGGCCCCAGCGCCCGCAGCGTGGTGGCGGGGTGGAAGGTGCCGGCGCCCATTTCCAGGTCATAGGGCTGCAATATCACGCAGCCCTGGCGCGCCCAGAAGGCGTGCAGGGTGAGGATGATATCCTGGAAGCTCTTAGGTGCAGCTTTGGACTTGGCGGGCGCGAGTTGCTCTGTCATGAACCGTCGGGTTGAGAGTTGGGTCGTTGGTGCAGTGCAGCAATAAAGCCGCCTCCGCCGTAGAGCAACCACGTTTGTCGTAATAGTACAAGGAGTTCGGCTTGGCGAAAATCATCCGGTTTAGCGACTCGGACTGGTATGGCTTGACCGCCATCGCGGTGATCGGCGTGGGCGCCTGGCTGTTCCGTTTTCAGTTTATTCAGCCGTTCTGGACGGTGGGCGCCTGTGCTGCCGCCAACCACCCGGCGTTCTGCGGGCCGCGCGCATGGGTGCTGTGGCTGCAATACGAGCAGGCCTTCGGCTGGGCGGCATTTGTACTGGGACTTGCGGCCTTTGTGCTGGGGCGGCGCTGGTTCGGCGTGCTTGCCATCGGCATCGGTATTGCGGCGGTCATCAATTTCAACGCGACCACGGGTATTTTGGGGGCGGCGCTGGGGTTGATTGCCTGGATTGGTTTGAATACTGGGCGGTACCGGCGGGCTTAATCAAACGAATACGTCATTGCGAGCGCAGCGTGGCAATCCATCTTTTTCCGCCGGCCGCATGATAAAAATGGATTGCCACGCCGGCTGCGCCGGCTCGCAATGACGGTACCTAATTAAGCCCGACTTTGCCCATGGCCAGAAACTTCTCCCGGCGGCGGGCGCGGAGCGCCTCGGGTGTCATAGGCTTCAGCGGCGCCAGCGCCGCGGCGATGGCGTCGCCCAGGGCGCTCAGCGCGGTTTCCGGGTCGCGATGGGCGCCGCCCAAGGGTTCCGGGACGATTTCATCGATCAGACCGAGTTTTTTCAAATCCTGGGCAGTGACGCGCATGGCTTCGGCGGCCAGCGGCGCCTGGGCGGCATCCCGCCAGAGGATGGAGGCGCAGCCTTCCGGGGAGATCACCGAATAGACCGCGTGTTCGAACATCAGGACGGTATTGCCGGCAGCGAGCGCGATGGCGCCACCGGAGCCGCCCTCCCCGATGATGGTGGCGATCAGCGGCACGGGCGCGGCGAGGCAGGTCTCGATCCCCCGCGCGATGGCCTCGGCCTGGCCGCGGGCTTCGGCATCGATGCCGGGGAAAGCGCCGGAGGTGTCAACAAAGGTGAGGATGGGCAGGCCGAAGCGGCCGGCCAGCTCCATCAGCCGGCGGGCTTTGCGGTAGCCTTCAGGCCGCGCCATGCCGAAATTATGTTTCAGCCGGCTTTCAGTATCGGTGCCCTTTTCGGTGCCAATGACCATGACCGGGGTATCGCGGAAGCGGCCGAGCCCGCCGATGATCGCTTCGTCATCGGCGAAGGCGCGGTCGCCGGCGAGCGGTGTGAAATCGGTGATGAGGCTGGCGATGCAGGTTGCCGCCTTGGGGCGTTCGGCGTGGCGGGCAACCTGGACTTTCTGCCAGGGTGTTAGTTTGGCGTACAGGCTCCGCAGCTGCTTGTCGGCCTTGTCGGAGAGCCTCGCCACCTCGTCGGCGATGTTTATTTCGCCGGGAGATTCCATACGCCGTAATTCCTCGATTTTGCTCTCGAGTTCGGCAACCGGTTTTTCAAAGTCCAGGAATTGACGCATGCGATCGGGCGTTTAGCACATATCGTCCGCGATGGAACCTTACGATGCGTTTCAAAAAGTAGAATGCGCGCCAGAGTTTAGATGCGCTTAACTCAAATCTGGCCGATCAAAATCGCCAGGGCCACCGTAATGCCCACCTCACGGTTGGATTTGAACAGGTTCAGGCAGATTTCCGGGTTATCGATGTCGAGTTTGACAATTTGGCGGGCCAGCAAGGCCGCCGGCAGGATCAGCGCGAAGACGCCGAACCAGCTGAGTTTCTCCATCACCATGGCGGCGCCAATCAGCAGGATGGTCGCGGAATAACAGAAAATGAGGAAGGGGGTGGTGTTTTCGCCGAATAGACGGGCGGTGGATTTGACGCCGATCAGCGCGTCATCCTCGCGGTCCTGATGGGCGTAAATCGTATCATAGCCGAGAATCCAGAAAATGGCGGCAAGGTACAGCAGCAGCGCCGGAAATTGCAGCCTGCCGGCGGCGGCGGCAAAGCCCATCGGCGCCCCCCAGCCAAAAACGATACCCAACACAATCTGCGGCCACCAGGTGACGCGCTTGGCCAAGGGGTAAAGCGCCACCGGAATCAGCGAGGCAACCCCCAGGACCCGCGCGGAAAAATCCAGCTGCGAGAGCACCAGCAGGCCGATGGCCAGCAGCAGCGCCAGAAACACCAGCGCGTCGATCGGCTTCAGGATACCGGAGGCCAATGGCCTTCCCTTGGTGCGTTCCACCATGCGGTCCAGCTTGCGGTCCCAAAGATCATTCACCACGCAGCCGGCGCCGCGCATGACCGTTGCCCCGACGGCAAACAGCATCACCAGCCACAGGCCGAGCGCCCAGCCGTCCACCACCAGAAGAATGCCCCACAGTCCGGGAAGAAAAAGCAGCCAGCTACCGATCGGCCGGTCGAACCGGCCGAGGATGGCGTAGGGGATCAACGCCCTCGGCAAATGCCGCACCCAGCCGCCGGGGCGGATATCGGTAAAACCCTCCATAAGTGTTAAGTTTGCCTTCATGGGCGATCCGTCAATCCGGCTCTTTGTAACTTCACCGCTGCAGGCCGGTGTGGAACTGGCGGCCAGCGAGGCGCAGAGCCATTACCTGGCCAATGTCATGCGGCGATCGGCCGGCGATTCGGTGAAATTATTCAATGGCAGGGACGGCGAATGGGCAGCCCGGATTATTGCGATTTCGCGCAAATCCGTGCGATTCGAACCTCTCGAGTTGACCCGGCCGCAGGAGACTGACCCGGATTGCTGGCTTTGCTTCGCGTTGCTGAAGCGGCAAAAAACCGATCTGGTGGTGGAAAAAGCCACCGAACTCGGCGCCTCCGTGATTCAGCCGATCATCACCGAGCGCACCCAGGCCGACCACGTCAACCTCGACCGGCTGCGGGCGATCGCCACTGAGGCGGCCGAGCAATGCGAGCGGCTGATGGTGCCGGAGATACGCGCGCCGCTCAAGCTCGCTGCTTTGCTGAACGCCTGGCCGAGTGAACGGCAGATGTTCATTGCCGATGAGCGCCGGGACGGACCAGGGCTGAGACCCCCTGCTGACGCATTGCAGCCCATCGCACTGATGACCGGACCGGAAGGCGGCTGGACCTCGGCCGAGCTTGACGGTATCGGGGCGCATCCCCTTGTATCGCGTTGCTCGCGCGTATCCCTGGGAACGCGTATTTTACGTGCCGAAACCGCTGTCATCGCAGGGCTCGCGCTGCTTCTCGCCGGGTCTTCACAGGAGTAATGCTTGTCCAATCCCGGAGACGCCGACGCCACCGCAATATCCGATTTGCGTGACCTCGCGGCCTATCTGGAATCCGGCAGCAAGCCGGCGGCCGAGTTCACGATCGGCACGGAGCATGAGGCCTTCGGCTTCCGGCTGTCCGACCGGACCCCGCCCGCTTACGCGCCAACGGATGGTTCCGCCGGGATCCAGGCCTTGCTGACCGGCATTGCCGAGACCGAATCGCTGGAGCCCATCCTGGATAGCGGCAATATCATCGGGCTGAAGGGCTTTGGTGCTTCATTGTCGCTGGAGCCCGGCGGCCAGTTCGAACTCTCCGGCGCAACGCTGCGTGATCTGCACGCAACGAAGGCGGAACTCGACCAGCATATTGCGCGCGTGCGCATGATCGGACCGAAACTGGGCCTGGGATTCGCGCCTCTGGGTTTTCACCCGGTGGCGCGGCGCGAGGACATGCCGTTCATGCCGAAGGGCCGTTACGCCATCATGCGCAACTATATGCCAAAGGTGGGCACACTCGGACTGGACATGATGCTGCGCACCTGCACGGTGCAGGTCAATCTCGATTTTTCCTCCGAAGCCGACATGGTAACGAAGATGCGCGTCGGCTACGCGCTACAGCCGCTTGCAACCGCCATGTTCGCGAACTCACCATTTTACGAAGGCAGACCGAATGGCCTGCTGTCAAACCGGGCGCGGGTCTGGACCGATACGGATAATGCCCGTTCCGGGATTCCAAAAATCATTTTCGACAAGGGTTTCGGCTTCGAATCCTATGCCGACTGGCTGCTCGATGTGCCGATGTATTTTGTTTATCGCGACGGCAAATATCGCGATGTGACCGGTCAGAGTTTCAGGAATTTCATCGCCGGAAAACTGCCGGGTTTTGAGGGCGAGCGCGCGACCCTGGGCGATTTTGCCGATCACAGCACGACGGCGTTTCCGGATGTCCGGCTGAAACGCTATATCGAAACCCGCGGCGCTGATTCCGGTTCACCGGCGATGATGCTGGCGCAATCGGCATTCTGGGCGGGGATTTTCTATGATCCGGCGGCGCTGGCGGCGGCGGCGGCGTTGACCAAAGATCTCAGCTACGCGCGGTTGCTGGAATTGCGCGCGCAAGTACCGTTCACCGGCATCAATACGACATTCGAAAACGGCACGCTGCGCGATCTGGCGCGCGACGCCGTCGCCATTGCCGAGGCCGGATTGAAGGTCCGCAATATTAAAAATGCCGACGGGATAGACGAACGCGCCTATCTTGTACCGCTACAGGAAATTGCCGCAGGCGGCCCCACCCAGGCGGAGCATTGGTTGAGCCGGTACGAGGGCGCGTGGGGCGGCGACGTGAGCAGGATTTTTGCCGAGGCTGCGTTTTAACCAGCCAACCCGTTAGAGTGCATAATGAAGATCATCTTATATTTTTTTATCGGCTGCGTTTTTGCAAGCGCCTTTTTTGCGCGTGCCATAGTCCCCGACGCCGATATGACGCAGCATTATAGGGAGATGCTTGCGATCTTTAACGGCAATGTTCTTCTTGATCATTGGAAGCTCGCTGTAGATAATTATGCTTTCACCGATCTGATATTCTTTCTGATCTTCGGCGCGGTTTTCGGAACGAAGCTTTGGCTTCTATATGCAGTACCAACATTTACCTTTTCAATGTTGCTGGTTGCCGCAATTTTACTCGTCGTTCGCACTGCCCCCGCCCCCGCAGGGCGGGCGTGGCCAGGGGCCGCGGCGGTGCTATTGCTGTTTGGGCTGCCCTTTTCGCCAGGTCAATACATGTTTCTTGTCCCGGCTTTCCATGTCAATTCGGTTATGCTTGCCTTTACGCGACCCTCACCATTGAACCTGCTCTCTCAAATAAACAGTTCAACAAAATCAGAGTTGTTCCGTTCGGGCTTCTGATTTTTGCGATGACGGCCAGCGATCCGCTTACGGAAGTGCTGTTCGTGGCACCGTTGCTTATCCTGCTGGCGCTAAAAAGTTTTTTCCAGCCCGACTATAGAACCAATTATCTGATCATTGCGTCCACGACTCTCTTTTTGACAGCAGCGGGTGCATCCTGGCCTTCGGTACTTAGCCATAATCATGGATTCGATACAGTCACAAGTTTTATTGAACCGGGGTTTAGCCATGGGAGTGATATCGTAACGAACATCAGAGCAGTTTATATTTCACTTCTCGCTCTTTCGGATGGCTTGGTGGCGGCTTTGCCGGGATTTTGGGGCGTGCATGTTTTTTCCTGGAGCAGGGTCGCGTTTCTCGTTTTACTGGCTTTCGGTTGCGCGGACATTCTGT
>JAMFSE010000111.1 GCA_026225115.1 Rhodovastum atsumiense | reverse complement strand
TCGGAATTGAGCCGCCGACGACCTTGTTCTCGAACAGGACGCCTTCATTGCGCTCCTGCGGCTCGAAGATGATTTTCACCTCGGCGTACTGGCCGGAACCGCCGGACTGCTTTTTGTGGGTATAGGTTTCAGTATGGCTGCGCGAGATGGTCTCACGGTAGGCCACCTGCGGCGCGCCGATATTCGCATCCACGCCATATTCGCGGCGCAGCCGGTCGATGATGATTTCCAGATGCAGCTCGCCCTTGCCCGACAGGATGGTCTGGCCTGTTTCCTGGTCCGTTTTCAAGCGCAAGGACGTGTCTTCCCCGGCCAGTTTCTGCAGTCCAAGGGTCATTTTCTCGACCCCTTCCTTGGTCTTCGGCTCGACCGAGATGTTGATCACCGGGACCGGGAAGGCCATGCGTTCCAGGACTACGGGGTCGTCCGAGGAGGCCAGGGTGTCGCCAGTGCCGGTGTCTTTCAGGCCGACGAAGGCGGCGATGTCGCCGGCGTGGACTTCCTTGATCTCGGCGCGCTTGTCGGCGTGCATCTGGAACATCCGGCCGATACGCTCTTTATGGCCCTTGGTGGTGTTCATCACCGTGTCGGAGGATTTGAGCGTGCCGGAATAGACGCGCACGAAGGTGAGCGTGCCGTATTTGTCGTTGATGATTTTAAACGCGAGGCCGGAGAAGGGGGCGTTGGGGTCGGCCTTAATGCGGCGGGCGTTCGGGTCCTGCTCCTCGCCTTCCGGCGGGGCGACCATGATGCCGGGCACGTCGATCGGCGAGGGGAGGTAGTCGAGCACGGCGTCGAGCAGCGGCTGCACGCCCTTGTTCTTGAAGGCGGTGCCGCACAGGACCGGGCGGAAGGCGCCGGTGATGGCGCCGGCCTTGATGCAGCGTTTCAGGGTTTCGACCGAGACGTCGCCCTTGTCGAAATATTCTTCCATCGCCTCGTTATCGACCGAGAGGGCGGTGTCCAGCAGGAGCTGGCGGTATTCGGCGGCCTGCGCCTTGAGGTTTTCGGGGATTTCCTCGTCGTGGAATTTGGCACCCAGCTCGCCGCCTTCCCAAATGATGGCTTTCATCTCGACCAGGTCGACGACGCCGAGGAAGGTATCCTCGATGCCGATGGGGAGCTGCAGGGGCAGGGCGATGATGTCCAGCTTTTCCTTCAGCGTGGCGAAGGCGCGGAAGAAGTCGGCGCCGGTGCGGTCCAGCTTGTTGATGAAGATGATGCGCGGGACGTTGTAGCGGTCGGCCAGGCGCCAGTTGGTTTCCGACTGCGGCTGTACGCCGGCCACACCTTCGATGATGAAGATGGCGCCGTCGAGCACGCGGAGCGAACGGTTCACTTCGATGTTGAAGTCGATATGGCCGGGGGTGTCGATGATGTTGATGCGGTGGTCTTTCCACTCGCAGGTGACGGCGGCGGAGGTGATGGTGATGCCGCGCTCACGCTCCTGGTCCATGTAATCGGTGGTGGTGTTGCCGTCATGGACCTCGCCGATGCGGTGGCTGACGCCGGTGTAGTAGAGGATGCGCTCGGTGGTGGTGGTTTTGCCCGCGTCGATATGCGCGGTGATCCCGATATTACGGATCTTGCCTAATTCGAAATCAGCCATTGTAGCCTCCACGGGCGCACGCATAGGGTGCGGATAAACCAAAGGGGTGCGGCGCCACTTTGGGGGTGGCGCTCGCTGCGGCGGCTTTTGCGGGTTTGCGGGTCTTTTGGCAAGGGCTGTGGGCGCGATTCAGCTTTTTGCGACACGCGGGAATGGCGGCATTGGACGGGTTGTTGGAAGCCGCGTATTGGCGGGTGATGCAGCGCTGGCGAGTTTACAGGATTTTCCGCGCAAGGCCGAGGCTGCTTATCGGCCTGGTGATTGGGCTGTTGAGCTATTTTCCCCTGATGGCGGTGCAGCCGCTGGCGACACGGATTGTGCTGGCGTGGGATATCGGGATTGCGGTGTATCTGGTGCTGACGGCGGAGCTGTTCATCCGGTCGGACCATACGAATATCAGCCGGGATGCACAGCTGCAGCAGGAAGGCGAGTGGAGCATTTTTGCGCTGACCCTGCTCGGCTCGGCGATGAGCCTGGTGGCGGTGTTTTTGTTCTCCCACGCCGCGGATAAGAAAACGCATCAGAATTATTATCTGGGGTTTGTGATCGTGACGCTGGCGCTGTCCTGGCTGACGACGAATATCGTGTTCGCCTATCGCTATGCGCATGAATATTACACGAAGGAGCTGAAGCCCGATGAGATCGATCGGGGGTTGGAATTTCCGGGGGAGGAGAATCCGGATTATCTGGATTTTGTGTATTTCTCGTTCGTGCTGGGGATGACGTTTCAGGTTTCGGACGTGAATATTCACGCGAAGAAATTGCGGCGGTTGGCGACGTTGCAGGGGCTGATTGGGTTTTTGTTTAATACGGTGATTTTGGCGGTTACGGTTAATATTGCGGCTTCGGCGTTTTAAACCAAGTGAAGCGCTTCTTTTCTGAAGAAAAGAAGCAAAAGACTTTTTTAATCTGGGGCATGGGCGCCTGAACATACCGGGTTCAGCATAATAAAAGTTTTTGCGCCGCTTTTTTCAAAAAGCGGCTGCTTACTTCAACTTCTGGGGGCGGCGGCGCGGGTTAGGCGGTCGTTGATGGCGAGGCCGAGGCCGTGGTTGGGGATGGGCATGGCGGCGATGGCGTGGAGGTTTTGGGCCGGGGCGTTGGTGTCCAGCCAGTGCAGGGCTTCGAAGAGGCGGGAGGCGGCCTCGGCCAGGTTTTTTGATTCCGATAATTGGAAGGTGAGGCTGGCAGGCAGGGCTGGGCCGAAGGCGAGTTGGGCTTCGTCCGCAGCGATGCTGGTGGCGTTCAGGCGAAGCGGCAGGTTAGGAGCGTAGTGGGACAGTTGTTGGCCCGGCGAGCGCAGCGTGGCCGCGTCCGCGATGCGGGCGATGGGGCCGATGAGGGATTCCAGGGCTTCCAGGCTGATGCCGCCGGGGCGGAGCAGAAATGGGGTTGGGGTGGAGAGGTCCAGGACGGTGGATTCTACGCCCACGGTGCTCGGGCCGGCGTCGATGATGGCGGCGATGCGGCCGGTCAGCTGGGCGGCCACATGGGTGGCGGTGGTGGGGCTGATGCTGCCGGAGCGGTTGGCCGACGGAGCGGCGATGGGGCGGCCGAGGGCGGCGATCAGGGCTTGGGCGACGGGATGGGCCGGGACGCGGATGGCCAGGGTTTTTAGCCCGGCGCCGGCGAGTTGAGCGACGGGGCAGGTTGGGCGACGGGGGAGGACCAATGTGAGCGGGCCGGGCCAGAAGGCGGCGGCCAGTTTTTCGGCGATGGGCGAGGCTTCGACATGGGCAAAGGCGGCGGCGGCCGTTGGGTAGTGGCAGATCAGCGGGTTGAAATGGGGGCGGCCTTTGGCTTCGAAAATGGCGGCGACCGCGCCTGGGTTCTGGGCGTCGGCGCCCAGGCCGTAGACGGTTTCGGTGGGGAAGGCGACGAGGCTGCCGGCGCGGAGGAGGTCCGCTGCGGTTTCGATGTCGGTGGGGGTCAGGCGGGCGGTCATTGGCCGGGGCGCAACCCGCTATTTTTCGAGGTCGCGGGCGACTTCGGGGGCGTGGAGGAGTTTGTTGATTTTGGTGGCCTCTTCGAGGGCGGCGTCGGGGAGGAATTTTAAATCAGGGGTGACGCGCAGGCCGAGGCGCGGCGCGATCTGGGCGCGCAAATAGGGAGCGACGCGGCGGAGCGCCGGCAGCAGTGGCGTGACATCCTTATTGCCGAGCTGGCTGATGAAGACTGCGGCATGCTTCAAATCCGGCGAGGTGCGCACTTCGGAAATGGTGATGTGGACGCGGGCCAGGGCCGGGTCATGGAATTCCGTGCGCAGGAAGAGATCCGCCAGGACGTGGCGGATCTCTTCGGCGACACGGAGCTGGCGCTGGGATGGGCCGGTGGCGGCCTTACGGGGCGACAATTTCGGTTTCATAGCATTCGACGACGTCGCCGACGGCCAGATCCTGGAAGCCGGCGAAGGAGAGGCCGCATTCATAGCCGCGGGCCACTTCCTTCACGTCATCCTTGAAGCGCTTGAGCTGGCTGAGCTCGCCCTGATGGATGACGACATTGTCGCGCAGCAGGCGCACGCCCGAGCCGCGCTTGACCAGACCTTCGGTGACGTAGCAGCCGGCGACCTTGCCGGTCTTGGTGATGTTGAAGACCTGGCGGATTTCCGCGTAGCCGAGGAATTTCTCGCGATGGACCGGGGCCAGACGGCCTTTGACGAGTTTCTCGATGTCGTCGGCAACTTCGTAGATGATCGAGTAGTAGCGGATGTCGACGCCGTCGCGATGTGCCAGCTCGCGGGCCTGGGCGTTGGCGCGGACGTTGAAGGCGATGATGATGGCGTCTGAGGCTTTGGCGAGCTGGACGTCGCTTTCGGTGATCTGGCCGACGGCGGAGTGCAGGACGCGTACCCGGACTTCCTCGTTGCCGACCTTGGTGACGACGACGCCGATGGCCTCGCCGGAGCCCTGGACGTCGGCCTTGATGACGACGGCGACTTCCTTCTGCACGCCGGCCTGAATGCGGGCGAGCATTTCTTCCATGGTGCCGCGGCCGGCGGTCAGCGCTGCGGCGGATTTTTCGCGGGCCTTGCGGCTGCGGAACTCGACGATTTCGCGGGCGCGGGTGTCGCTCTCGACGACGACGAAGGGCTCGCCGGCGATGGGGGCTGCGGACAGGCCGAGGATTTCAACCGGGGTCGAGGGGGTGGCGGATTTGACGGCCTTGCCGTGGTCGTCCTGCATGGCGCGGACCCGGCCCCATTCGGCGCCGGCGACGACGATGTCGCCCGGATGCAATGTGCCTTTTTGGACCAGCACGGTGGCGACCGGGCCGCGGCCCTTGTCGAGCCGGGATTCGATGATCGTGCCCTCGGCGGTGCGGTCGGGGTTGGCGCGCAGTTCGAGCAGTTCGGCTTGCAGGAGGATGGCTTCTTCCAGCTTGTCGAGTCCGGTTTTCTTCAAGGCGGAGACTTCGACGTCCTGGGTCTCGCCGCCCATTTCCTCGACCACGATCTCGTGCTGCAGGAGTTCCTGGCGGACCCGGTTGGCGTCGGCGCCCGGGCGGTCGATCTTGTTGACCGCGACGATGATGGGAACGCCCGCGGCCTTGGCGTGGCGGATCGCCTCAATGGTCTGCGGCATGACGCCGTCATCTGCGGCGACGACCAGGACCACAATGTCGGTGACGCCGGCGCCACGGGCGCGCATGGCGGTGAAGGCTTCGTGGCCCGGGGTGTCGAGGAAGGTGATCTCGGCGCCGGAGGGGAGTTTCACCTGATAGGCGCCGATATGCTGGGTGATGCCGCCGGCTTCATGCGCGGCAACGCCGGTTTTGCGGAGCGCGTCGAGCAAGGAGGTCTTGCCGTGATCGACATGGCCCATGACGGTGACGACCGGCGGGCGCGGCTGCAAATCGGTATCGATGTCTTCGTCGCCTTCGAGGCCGATCTCCACGTCGTTATCGGCGACGCGGCGGGATTTATGGCCGAATTCGGCGACCACCAGTTCGGCGGTGTCGGCATCGATCGCTTGCGTCAAGGCGGCCATGACGCCGAGCTTCATGAGGGCTTTGACGACCTCATTGCCGCGGGCGGCCATGCGGTTGGCGAGTTCCTGGACGGTGATGGTTTCTGGCAGGATGACTTCGCGGACGACCTTGAGGCCGTCGGAGCGGAGGAGTTCGAGCTCGGCCTGGCGGCGTTCGCGCTCGCGCTGGCGGCGGACCGAGGCGAGGCTGCGGACTTTTTCGTCCTCGCCTTCGAGGGCGGCCTGAACGTCGATCTTGCCGGCGCGGCGGCGGTCGTCGCCGATCTTCTTGGGCGCGACCACGGGGGCGCCGCGTTTGGGGGCGGCGGAGCTGATGCGGCGCACACCGCGCGGGGTGTCTTCATCATCCTCGGCGGCGGGGCGGCCGCCGGGCTTGAGGCGCAGGGTTTCGGCGGTGGTGGCGGGCGCCGCGGCTGGGCGGGCGGGAGCAGCCGGTCCGGCGGCGATTTCGGCGGCGGTTTTGGGTTCGGCCGGCTCGGCGGGCTCAGCCTGCACGGGCTTCGGCGCGTCTTCGACGCGTTTGGCTTCGAGTTGTTCCTCGTCCTCGCGGCGGCGGGCTTCCTCGGCGGCGGAGAGGATGGAGATTTTTTCCTGCTCGCGGCGCTCGGCCTCGCGGATCGCGGCGATGCGCTGCTGTTCGGTCAGCACCCGCTGGCGGGTGGCGATTTCAGCAGCGGTCAGCGCGCGCGGGGCGGGGCCGCCTGCGGCCGGACGGGGTGCTGTTGGGCGCACCGGGGCGGCGGGCGCCGCGGGTTTGGCGGTGAGCTTGTCGAAGGCCGCCGTGGCCTCCGCCTTGGCGGAAGGGTTGAGCGTAAGCGTGCTCGGCTCGGTCGGGGCCGTCGCGTTCGGCAACCCGCCGGGGGTAAGGCCGCGTTTCTTGCGGACTTCAACCTGCACAACCTTGGAGCGGCCGTGCGAGAAACTTTGCCGCACGGAACCGGCATCGACAGTATGGCCGGCATCGCCGCGCGCCACCGGGCGGAGAGACAGCCTGCCTTTGGTCTCAGTCGTATCGTTACCGTCGCTCATGCTTAATCTGGTCCAGTATAATATCGTCGTTCAATTCTGGCTGCATGCAGCCGCTTCGTCTTCGGCGGGGTTCTACTGCCCGCTTGTGGCACTGCCCGCAACACCCGCGAGCCTTGCCGCTTCAATCTCAATCATCCGGGCCAGTTTGCCGCCGGCGATGGCGACATGCACGGTGTGGTCCCGGCCGAATAGTTTTCCCAGCGCCGCGGCGGAAGATGCCGTCACCACCGGGATTGTGCTCCCCCCGACAAACCGGGCCCGTTCCTCGGGACTGCCGTCCGCCGCTTGCACGATCAGCCCGGCCTTGCCGGAGACCAGCCACTCGCGCGCCTTCTCAAAGCCCGAAATGGCATTGCCGCTGCGCCGCGCAAGGCCGAGCAGTTCTGTCAGGCGGGAACGCAACGTCGTTTCGATTCTGCTGCACAGATCTGGCGGCAGCTTTACCGATGTTTTTGCGGCCCGTGCGAACGCGCCGCGCTTGATCGCCTGTTCTACCACTTTTTCGTCCGCACTCAACCACAGCCCGCGTCCGGGCAGGGTTGCGAGGACATCGAAGACGATCTCGGCACCAGGGCCAACCACGAACCGCAGCATGGATTCACGCGTAAAACTTTGGCGCGTGACCAGGCAGCGGCGAAGCGGGCCGGTTTCCGATGGTTCGTCCGGGAGGTCTTCCGTGAGGGTTGGATCAGGCTGCGTTGCCGTCTTCCTCGTCTTTATTTTCTACTGCGGCGCCGTCTTCATCTTCGAACCAATGGGCGCGGGCGGCCATGATGATCTCGTTGGCGGCTTCCTCGGTAAGGGCATCGGCGCCGAGGATTTCAATCAGCTCGTCGCCGGCGAGGTCGGCCAGGTCGTCCAGGGATTTGACGCCCTTCTCACCCAGGGTGACGAGGTCCTTGGCGCTGAGCGCCTCGATGGCGGCGATCTCGTCGGAGACGCCGAGCGCCAGGCGTTGTTCTTCGAGTTCGCCGGCGTGTTTGGCCAGCGAAGCTTCGGCGCGGCGCTGCAATTCGCTGGCGACGTTTTCATCAAAGCCTTCAATGGAAGCCAGTTCTTCAAGCGGTGTCATAGCCAAGTCCTCAATCGTTTCAAATCCTTCGGCGACCAGCAGGCCGGCGATCATGTCGTCAACATCCAGCGCCTCGACGAACAGGCCGGTGCGGCGGCGGAATTCTTCCTGGCGGCGCTCGCTCTCTTCGGCTTCGGTGAGGATGTCGATGTCCCAGCGGGTGAGCTGGGAGGCGAGGCGGACGTTCTGGCCGCGGCGGCCGATCGCGAGCGACAGCTGGCTATCCGGGACCACGACTTCAACGCGGCCGGCGTCTTCGTCCATCACCACTTTGGAGACTTCGGCCGGGGCCAGCGCGTTGACCACGAAGGTGGCGACGTTGGGCGACCAGGGGATGATGTCGATCTTCTCGCCCTGGAGTTCGGCGACGACGGCCTGCACGCGCGAGCCGCGCATGCCGACGCAGGCGCCGACCGGGTCGATCGACTGGTCGCGCGAGATCACGGCCATTTTGGCGCGTGAGCCGGGGTCGCGGGAGACGGCTTTGATTTCGATGATGCCGTCGTAAATCTCCGGCACTTCCTGGGCGAAGAGTTTGGCGAGGAAGCCGGGATGGGTGCGCGACAGAAAGATCTGCGGGCCGCGCTGTTCTTCGCGGACGTCGTAAATGAAGGCGCGGACGCGGTCGCCGTTGCGGAGATTCTCGCGCGGGATGGTTTCGTCGCGGCGGAGCAGGGCTTCGGCGCGGCCGAGATCGACCATGAGGTTGCCGTATTCGGTGCGCTTCACGACGCCGTTGATGATCTCGCCGACGCGGTCCTTGAACTCGTTGAACTGCTTGGTGCGCTCATATTCGCGCACGCGCTGGACGATGACCTGCTTGGCGGTCTGGGCGGCGATGCGGCCGAAATCGATCGGCGGCAGCGGGTCGACCAGGAATTCGCCGATGTTTTTTTCCGGGGCGAATTTTTTTGAAATCGCGTAGGGGATCTGGGTTTCCTCGTTCTCGATCACCTCGACGATTTCGGTCCAGCGGGAGAGACGGACATCGCCGGTTTTACGGTCGATGGTGGCGCGGATGTCCTTCTCATGGCCGTATTTGGCGCGGCCGGCTTTCTGGATGGCTTGTTCCATGGCTTCCAGAACATCGTCGCGTTCGATCTGCTTTTCGCGGGCGACGGCGTCGGCGACGAGCAGGAGTTCAGGGCGGCTAACGGCGGTATCCATTTGAAGAATCCTCGTTTTTAGTTGGTTAGAACAGGTTGCGTTGAGAAGGCGATGAGCGCGTCGGTCAGGATCAATTTGGCTTTGCGGATGTCGGCCAGTTTGAGGGCAACGGTCTCGCCGGTTTCGATTTTGAGCTGGGCGAATTGCGCATCTGCGGAGATGATGACGCCGGTGAAGCGCTTGCGGCCGCCGGGGCCGGGGAAGTTGAGTTCGGCCTTGGCCTCATAGCCGGCGTAGCGGAGCCAGTCTTTCAGGCGGGTCAAAGGGCGGTCGATGCCGGCGGAGCTGACTTCCAGGGTCCAGGCGGACGAGATGGGGTCTTCGACGTCGAGGACGGCGGAGAGGAGATGGGAGACTTCCGTGCAGTCGTCCAGAGTGAAGGGGGCGTTGTCGGCACGGTCGGCCATGATCTGGACGGTGGGGGATTCCTTGCCGATGATTTGCACGCGGACGAGCTCGTAGCCCATCGCTTCAAGGCGGGGCATGATGATGTCGGCAATGCGGCCCTCGAGACCGGAATGCGAGGGGCGGTTGTCTGCGGTTGATTCGGGTGGCGTGTCTGGCAAGCGGCAAAATTCCAATAAAAAAGGTGGCCTGTTAGGGCCACCCTGCAAAAGTCGGGTTTTGGTTTTTTTGGCATATAGGGCAGTTTGGGGGTGGCGTAAAGGTTTGGCCCAACCGACCGGAAAGATGGATTGCCGCGCTTCGCTCGCAATGACGGTGTTTTACGGTTTGGGTGGATGTCTATTGGTTTCGGTAAGCGGCGATGTTGGCGCGTTGCTGGGTGAAGCTCTGGGCAAATATGTGGCCGCCGGTGCCGGTGGCTACGAAGTACAGGTTGTGGCTCGAGGTGGGATGCAGGACGGCGAGGATGGCGGCGAGGCCTGGGGCGCAGATTGGGCCGGGGGGCAGGCCTGGGTGGACGTAAGTGTTGTAGGGGGATGGGTTGGCGAGGTCGGCGCGGGTGATCGGCTGGCCGGCGGCGGCCACGCCGTAGCTGGCGGCGTAGATTACGGTCGGGTCGGCTTGCAGGCGCATGTTTTGGGCCAGGCGGTTTTCATAGACGGCGGCGATTTTGGGGAGTTCGGCGGGGAGTGGGGTTTCTTCCTGGACGATTGAGGCGAGGATGATGGCATCGCGCGGGGTGGCCAGCGGGATGGTTGGGTCGCGGTTGGGCCAGGCGGCGGTAAGCGCCGTTTGCAGCGCGCGTTCGGCGCGGGCGGCGATTTGTCCGACCGGCGTGCCCCGGGTGTAGTCATAGGTTTGGGGCAGGATGCTGCCCTCCGTTGTGATCGCGATGCGGCCGGTGGCGGCGGGTGCGGCGTTCAGGATTTTGGCGATCTGGAAGGCGGTGAGGCCCTCGGGGATGGTGACCTGGTGCTCGAGCTGGGGGGCGAAGCGGAGGATTTTCAGGATTTGGGCGAGCGAGGCGCGGGCGGGGATTTGGTATTCGCCGGCGCGGAGCGGGCCTAGTTTGCGGGTGATCCAGGCTGCGGCGCGGAAGATGACCGGGGTGGTAATGGCGTGGTTCTGGCGCAGGATTCTGGCGGCGGCGGCGGTGCCGGCGGGGGGGATGACGATGGCGCGGGTGGTCTGGAGGGGGCCGGGGGAAGTGTAGGATTCGTGGATGGCCATTTTGCCGAGGGATAGGCAAAGGACCAGCAGGACGAGGAAGAGGATTAGGCGGACGCGGAGTTTCACGAGGTGTTTGAGGCGTGGATGGCCGGGTCAAGCCCGGCCATGACGATGAGTATGGGGCGGGGGCTCGAGTAAGATGGATTGCCGCGGCCGCTGCGCGGCCTCGCAATGACGGGGAGGGGACAGTGCCCCAGGCCCAAATTAACGAAGTTTTTTTGCTTCTTTTTGTTCACAAAAAGAAGGCCTTTCCTGCCTTCAAGCAGCCTTTTTGAAGAGGATGGAGGCGTTGGTGCCGCCGAAGCCGAAGCTGTTGGACAGAGCGACGTTGATTTTGCGTTCCTGGGCGGTGAGCGCCACGCGGTCGACGACGCTGGCGCGGCTCGGTTCATGAAGGTTCAGCGTGGGGGGTGCGATGCCGTCGCGGATAGCCAGGATGGAGAAGATGGCCTCGATCGCGCCGGCGGCGCCGAGCAGATGGCCGGTGGCGGATTTGGTGGAGGACATGGCGATGTTTTTGGCGGAATCGCCGAACATGTTTTCGACGGCTTCGAGTTCCAGATCGTCGCCCATCGGGGTCGAGGTGCCGTGGGCGTTGACGTATTGCACGTCGGCCGGCGAGAGGCCGCCGTTTTTGAAAGCGGCTTTCATGGCGCGGAAGGCGCCGTCGTGGTGTTCGGCCGGGGCGGTGATGTGGTGGGCATCGCCCGACATGCCGTAGCCGCCCACTTCCGCATAGATTTTGGCGCCGCGGGCCTTGGCGTGTTCGTATTCCTCGAGGAAGACGATGCCGGCACCTTCGCCCATGACGAAGCCGTCGCGGTCCTTGTCCCAGGGGCGGGAGGCCTCGGTTGGGCGGTCGTTGAAGCCGGTGGAGAGGGCGCGCGACGCGCAGAAGCCGGCAATGCCGAGCGGGCAGACCGCGGCTTCGGCGCCGCCGGCGACCATGATGTCGGCATCGCCGAGCGCGATCAGCCGGGCGGCGTCGCCGATGGCATGCACGCCGGTGGCGCAGGCGGTGACGGCGGAGTGGTTCGGGCCCTTGAGGCCGTATTTGATGGATACATGGCCGGAGATCAGGTTGATCAAAGCCGAGGGGATGAAGAAGGGGGAGAGCCGTTTGGCCTTGCCGCTGGCGACCAGCACGGCGCCGTCAGCGATGGATTGCAGGCCGCCGATGCCGGAGCCGATCATGACGCCGGCGGCGTAGCGCTCTTCCTCAGTTTCGGGCTGCCAGCCGGAATCCTCGATGGCTTCGGTGGCCGCGACCAGGCCGAGATGGATGAAGCGGTCCATCTTTTTGATGTCTTTGACGGGGATCCATTCGGCGAGGTCGAGCTTGCCGTCGGCGCGCAGGCCGGGGGGCACCTGGCCGGCGACCTTGGCGGTCAGTTCAGCCGTGTCGAAGGATTGGATGGCGGTGATCCCGGAATCCCCGTTGATCAGGCGTTTCCATACATGCTCGACGCCGAGCCCAAGCGGGCTGACGATTCCCATGCCGGTGATGACGACACGACGCATAAATTGCTGCTCCTGGACGGCGCGGGCCGGTTTTTACTCGGCTTTTTGCTTCTCGATATAGTCGATCGCGTCTTTTACGGTGGTGATTTTCTCAGCCGCGTCTTCCGGAATTTCGACACCGAACGCTTCTTCGAAGGCCATCACGAGTTCAACGGTATCCAGGCTGTCGGCGCCCAGATCGTCGATGAAGGAAGCGTCGGAGGTCACCTTGGCCTCGTCAACACCCAGGTGCTCGACAACAATTTTTTTAACTTTGTCGGCGATTTCAGTCATTCAGTTTCACTTTCTTGCTTCGTGAGTGGTGTCGGTGCTGCGGATTGGGCAACGGATCGTTGATAAATGCGTAATGTTCAGTCTGAAGGCGCGCTTAGCATGGTTTTTTAACGCGCGCCAACCCGGGGGTACCAAAGGGCGAGCGCATATCTCAACCTACCGGAAAACTACCACGGCAATGACGATGATGACCAGCAGGATGGTGGGGATTTCGTTGGCAATCCGGTAGAATTTTTCCGGTTTTACGTTGGCGTCGTTCAGGAAATTCTTGCGCCATTTGGAGCAGGCGCCGGTAAAGCCGCTCATGGCCAGCACGGCGGCGAGCTTGGTCCACCACCAGGCGGCGTGCCAGTCCACCGCCCCCGGGGTGAGGATGAGGAGGATGCCGAAAATCCAGGTGGCGATCATGGCCGGGGTGGTGATTGCCTTCAGCAGCCGGCGTTCCATGACCTTGAAGCGGGCGGATTCCGCCGAGCCGGGCGCGGTTTGGCAGTGATAGACATAGAGCCGGGGCAAATAGAACAGGCCAGCCATCCAGGCGGTGAAGGAGATGATGTGGAGGGCCAGCTCCCAGCGGTAGAACGGCAGTAAAGCGATGAAGGTCATGCGTTTTGCGGCTCCAGCAGTTGGATAAATGCGGCCAGGCTGTGGATGATCCTGGCAGCGCCGGCGGCGATGAGGGCGGTGCCGTCGCCATGCGGGGCAAAACCGTAGCAGGTCATGCCGGCGGCAACCGCGCCGGTGACGCCAAGGGTGCTGTCTTCCAGGACCAGGCAATGCGAGGGCCGGATATTGGCCGAGGCGGCGGCGGCAAGGAAAATATCCGGTGCCGGTTTCGGGCGGCCGCCAAGGGCTACCATATCGGTGCCGGAAAAGGTCAGGCCGGCGGTCAGGTCCTGGAGCCCTGTATGGGCGAATTTGGCGCGCAATTCGTCATTCCCCGAGTTCGAGGCAATGCGCCAGGGGATTCCCAAGGCGGTAACGGCTTCCAGGGTTTCGCGGGCGCCGGGGATGAGGTTGGCCTGGCTGCCCACGGCGGTTACCAGCTCGGCCTCGAGGCCGCGGCGCCAGTTGGGGGGCAGACTGCCGAGGCGGGCGATGATCATCGGCTCCATATCGGTGATCGACATGCCGAGGAAAATATTCATGCTGTCCTGGACCGTCATCGGCCAGCCGAGCGCGGTGAGATTTTGGGAGACGACGGTGGAGGCGATGGTTTCGCTGTCGATCAGGACACCGTCGCAATCGAAAATAATCAGTTCAGGCTGCATGGGGATATTTGGTCCAGGGACAGTTTTTGTGGCGGGCGTCGCAGGCGCGGGTGGTTTTGAAACTGCACAGGCCGGGGCCGGCGGTAAGCGCGTTGCGAGTGAGTGCTGCCAAGGCGGCAATGAAACCCGGGTCGGCATTCTGGACTTTGGCGCGGAAATAGAAGGGAACGCCGAGGCCGTGGGCGAGTTCGGCGTTTTCGATGTCGAGTTCGACCAGGGTCTCGATATGGTCGGAGACGAAGGCGATGGGGATCAGCAGGACGGCGATTTTGTCGCGCGCGGCCTGGGTTATGGCGTCGATGGTGCTGGGGGCGAGCCATTTTACCGGGGTGGCGCGGGACTGGTAGCAGACGCTGTGCTCGAGCAGAGGTTCTGCGAGATGCGACATGACAGCGGCGGTTGTTGCCTCGATCTGTGCCTGGTAGGGATCGCCTTTTTCGATGATGGATTCCGGCAGTCCGTGGGCGGAGAACAGCAGGCGTAGTTTGGTGCCGGGCGGCATTTTCGCGCGCGCCTCGGCAATGGTTTCGCCGACCAGACCGGCGAGGGATTTTATAAAAGCCGGGTCCTCGTAATAGCAGCAAAGGGTGGTGGTCGGCACGGTGAGGCCGGCCTTTGCGGCCTGATCGCGCCAATCGTTCAGGGAGCTGCCCGTGGTTGTGGTGGAGAACTGCGGGTAGAGTGGGAGGAGCAGGATCTGGTCCGGGGCGAAGGCTTTGAGTTCGGCAATCGTCTCGGCGGCAAAGGGATGCCAATAGCGCATGGCGATGAAGCATTTGGCGTTTAACGCGCCGTCGATGGCGTTGAGGCGGTTCTGCAACGCCAGCGCCTGAGTCCGGGTGATGTCCAGCAAAGGCGATCTGCTGCCAATCAGGGCATAGTTTTTCTTTGCTGCCTTGGCGCTTGATGCAGCGATCAGGCGAGAGAGCCAGAAGCGAATAAAAAATGGAGCGCCGATGATGGCTGGGTCATTGAACAAATTGACCCTGAATTTGTCGATTGATTCCGGCGCGTCGGGGCCACCGAGATTGAACAGGATGATCGCGGTTTTCATGCGGCGCGGATGGTGTCCATCAATAGGGCGATCGCCTCCGGTTTTACATCCGGGGTGATGCCGTGGCCGAGGTTGAAAATATGGCTTTGGCCGCGAAAACCGTTGAGGACGGCTTTGATGCCCTGGGTTAGCGGCTCGCCGCCGAGGCGCAGCAGAAGCGGGTCAAGATTGCCCTGGAAAACGGTGCCGGGCGGGCACGCCGCTATAGCAGTTACAGCGTCCGTGACGCTGTCCAGCCCGACCGCGGTGATGCCGGTGGCGGTGACGTATTCGGCCAGCATGAGGCCGCAATGGCGGGGAAAGCCGATGATATGCAGCCTGGGGTTTTTTGCCTTCAAGGCGGTGACGATGCGTTTGGTGGGGGCGATGACGAAATCCCGGAACAAGGATGAGGTGAGGATGCCGGACCAGCTCTCAAACAGCATGACACAATCGGCGCCGGCATCGACCTGGGCCTGCAGATAGGTGATTGTCGTTTCCGTCAGCAGCTCGATGACGCCTTCGACCAGGGCGCGGTCCTCGAAGCAGAGCAGTCTGGTGCGGGGGAATTCATTGCCGGCTTTGGCGCCGCCTTTGCCGTCCAGCATGTAGCAGGCGACCGTGAACGGGGAGCCTGCAAAGCCGATTAAAGCGGTCTCGGACGGCAGGCCGGCTTTTACGCGGCGCACGGTTTCCATGATCGGCGCCGTGCCGGAGATGGCGCGGGCGGGATCCAGTTTTGCGAGTTCGGCGCGGGATTGCAACGGCGGCAGCAATGGGCCCTCGCCTTCGGCGAAACGCAGGTCCTGGCCAAGCGCCCAGGGCAGGATCAGGATATCGGAGAACAGGATCGCGGCGTCGAAACCGTAGCGCCGGATGGGTTGCAGGGTGACTTCGGCAGCCAGTTCCGGATTGGTGCAGAGGGAGAGGAAGTCTCCTGCCTGGCTGCGCAGTTCGCGGTATTCGGGTAGATAACGGCCCGCCTGGCGCATCAGCCAGGCCGGCGGCGGCCAGGCTTTTGCCCCGTTCAACACTTCCAGCAATTTCATACCCATCGCCTAATCTTAATAAGAGAATCTTTAAAGGAGGTAGGTTGAGATTGATGCCTGTGGATATCGGGGCTTATTGTTTGAGGGCGGTGACTCACAAGATTGTCCACAGCAGGAGGTTTCGCATAAACCTCTGATATTTCGTAACTTAGCGCGGATTATACATGTTGCGGCGGCGGCCGGGTTAAAAGCGTCCACCGTTGATGAATCTTCGCGGTTATCCCCGGATTGGAGAAATAAGGCCGCGCGGGAAATAGTTATCCACGCTATTACGGCCTTCATGGACAATAATAAGCTTGATATACATCTGGTGTCCGACGCCACCGGCGATACGTTGAATGCGATTGCCCGGGCCGCCGTGGCGCAGTTTGACGGGGTTGACGTCAGTTATCATCGCTGGAGCCTGATCCGGTCCCGCTTGCAGATGCACCGGGTGCTGGAGGGGATACATGCCGAACCCGGGCCGGTGCTGTGCAGCCTGGTGGATGAGGCGTTGCGGGGGGAGCTGGATTCCGGTTGCCAGCGGATGGGGATCAAGCTGTTGCATACGTTGGATCCGGTGCTGGATTTGTTGCAGCAGCAGCTTGGGATGCCGACGAAGCACCGGCCGGGGCGGCAATATGTGCTGGATGCGGATTATTTTCGGCGGATCGACGCCATGCATTATGTGATTTCGCATGATGACGGGCAGGCGCATCGAGGTATGTCCGAGGCCGATGTGGTGCTGGTGGGGGTTTCCCGGTCATCCAAGACGCCGACCTGTTTTTATCTGGCCAATCGCGGGATCAAGGCTGCGAATATTCCGCTGGTGCCGGGGATTGAGCCGCCGGAGTTGTTAAATGATCCCGGTTGTCCGGTCGTGGGACTGACGATTGATCCGAAATCGTTGATCGATATTCGGCGGCATCGGTTGACCTTGATCGGGGCTGGAGCGCAGCCGGGGTTTTCGCGGGATAATGGAGAGTATGTGGATTATGAGGCTGTGGGCAAGGAATTGCTTTGGGCGAAGCGGCTGTGTGCTGCGCGGGGCTGGCCGGTGATCGATGTCACAAGGCGGTCGATTGAGGAGACGGCGGCGACTGTACTGAAAATGATGGATGCCTGGCATGCAAGACATGAAAAAGCGGCGGAAAAACCAACATAGAGTTTGACATGATGGATTGGCCTGATCAGCGCGCGATAAAACTGTTCGGGATCGAGCTCCCGATTATTCAGGCGCCGATGGCGGGGAATACGACGCCGGAAATGGTCATCGCCGTGTGCGAGGCGGGCGGGCTGGGATCGCTGGCTTGCGCGCAATATGATTTGCGGCAGGCAAGCGACGCGCTGACCGCCGTGCAAGCGGGAACCAAGGGGCCGTACAATGTGAATTTCTTCTGCCATACGCCGCCGCTGCCGGATCCGGATGCAATGCGGCGCTGGCGGGCGGTTTTGGCGCCGTATTATCTGGCGCTGGGTCTGGACCCCGAGGCGGCGCTCACGGGGGGCGGGCGCACGCCCTTTGATGCGGATTTTTGCGCGCTGGTAGAAGAATTCCGGCCCGAAATTGTGAGTTTTCATTTTGGGCTGCCACCTGAACCGTTGATGCATCGGGTGAAGGCGGCGGGTGCGAAAATTATCGCTTCGGCAACGACCGTAGCGGAGGCCCGGTTTCTGGAAGCGCATGGATGTGACGCGGTGATTGCGATGGGGTTGGAAGCCGGCGGGCATCGCGGGAATTTTCTATCCGATGATATGGCGCGGCAGGTCGGACTTTTTGCGCTGCTGCCGCAGGTGGTTGATGCGGTGAATGTACCGGTGATTGCTGCCGGCGGGATTGCTGACGCGCGCGGGATCGTTGCGGCGTTCGCGCTGGGAGCATCGGCGGTGCAGATCGGGACGGCCTATCTGTTTACCCCGGAGGCCAAGGTGCCGGCGGTGCATCGGGCGGCGCTCAGTGCTGCGGCGGATGATGCGACGGCGCTTACCAATGTTTTTACGGGGCGGCCTGCGCGCGGAATTGTTAATCGTTTGATGCGGGAGGTGGGGCCGATGTCGGCAGATGCGCCGGAATTTCCGTTGGCCGGTGCGGCGATTGCGCCGCTGCGGGCGACGACCGAGGGTTCGGGCGATTTTGTGAATCTGTGGTCCGGGCAGGCTGCGGTTTTGGCAAAGGAGATGCCGGCGGGTGCGCTGACGCGGGAGCTTGCGCGTAAGGCAATTGAAATAATGGAAGGGAAGCACTTCTTTTTGTGAACAAAAAGAAGCAAAAAGACTTTGTTAATCTGGAGGGGTGGCGTCCCAAAATCCGGGCTCAAATATGCAAAAGTTTTTGCGGAGCTTTTTTAAAAAGCGACTGCTTTGCTTAAAGGAATTTGAAATGGACTTAGGAATTCACGGACGCAAGGCGATTGTTTGCGCGGCCAGCAAGGGGCTGGGCTTTGCTTGTGCGATGGCGTTGGCGCGGGAGGGGGTTTCGCTGGTGATTACCGGTCGGAATGCCGAAGCGTTGGAGGCGGCAGCGGCGAAGATTCGGAGTGAGACTGGCGTTTCGGTGCGGGCCGCGGCCGGGGATATTACCTCGCCGGAGGGACGGGCGACGGCGCTGGATTTATGCCCGGCGCCGGATATTCTGATCAACAATGCCGGCGGTCCGCCGCCGGGAGATTTCCGGGAGTTTACCGATGCGATGTGGCATGATGCGCTGAACGCCAACATGCTGTCGCCAATTGCGATGATCAAAGCGGTGATCGATCCGATGATCGCGCAGAATTTTGGGCGGATTGTGAATATCACGTCCGGTTCGGTGAAATCGCCGATTGCGAATATCGGGCTTTCCAACGGGGCGCGGACCGGGTTGACCGGGTTTGTCGCGGGGCTGGCGCGGCAGGTGGCGCGGCATAATGTAACGATCAATAATTTGCTGCCGGGACCGTTCAACACGGATCGGCTGCGGGTGACGGTGGCGAAGGCGGCCGAGGCTGCCGGCAGAACCGCGGATGAGATGATTGCCGCGCGGGCGAAGGAGAATCCGGCGGGGCGGGTTGGTGAGCCGGAGGAATTTGGCGCCGCATGCGCATTTTTATGCAGCAATCGTTCGGGTTATATCGTCGGGCAAAACCTGCTGCTGGATGGCGGTGGGTTCAATTCGACGATGTAGGTTTCAGCTCGGCGCATATTGGGAGTTTACCGCGCCGGCGCCGGGACCGGCCGTTGCGTCGCTATTGCGAAAAACCTCGATGGTGCGGGCGATCATCTGATCCTTGTCAAAATGCGCAACCGCGTGGGCTTGCGCTGCCTGGCGCATCGCATGGCGCTTTTCCGGGTCGTCCAATAAGCGAATTTTATTGGCGAGCGCAGATGAATCCTTAAAGGGAATGACGAATCCGGTCACGTTATCGATTACCTGGTCGGCACAGCCGGCGGCAGGGGTGCGTATGGGGATGCAGCCGCACGCCATCGCCTCTGCGATTGCAATGGCAAACCCTTCAATCAGGCTAGGCAGCAAGACGATATCGGCTGCCCAGAATGCTTCCCGAATCTGCTGCTTGCTCAAAAATCCTAGAAATCTGAAGGCCCGAAGGTCGCTTTCATCGATCAGCGCATCTTCCATGATGGCGGCGCCCTGCTCGGTCGAGCCGGCGAAAAGGCAGACTATTCCGATTTCCGGATTGCTCTGCCGCAAGGATCGCACCGCTTCGACGACCAGGCGATGGCCCTTATCCTCCGAGACCCAGCCGGGCAGCACGCAAACCAGGCTGTGCTCGGGTATATCGAAGGCCGTGCGGATTTCAGTTCGCTCCAATTCCGCCGGCGGTCTGAAGTACTGGATGTCGATGCCATGCGGGATACGGACGATCGACGATGGTTTTATGCCACAAACTTTGATCAGGAACCGGGTTGTTTCGTGCGAAAACGAAATGAATTGTTTGGCGCTAAATAATGTGGCGCTGGATTGATAATAGGCGCGTTCTTTGAAGGAACCTTCTTTGCCCCGGTGACTCGCGGCGCCGCCATGGAAACAAGATATGATCGGCTTGCCGGACCGAAGTGAGAGAAGTTTCGCGAGAGGAAGCGTGGAGAAGCCCTGCGAGTATATGACATCGACATTCTGCCGGCGTATGACCTCCAAAATAACGCGGCAGGATTGAAATACGGCGGCCGGCTTTCCGATGTTAGGAATCTTCAGCCATTCATCTGCCAGGCGCTGCATGTTGTCCAATCGCTTTTGGGTCGCAGGTGTCACGGCAATCGGACCGGTCACCATCACCACGCGATCGCCGGCGTCTTTGATGCCCTGCATGATCGTTTCGCAATAGGAGGTGACGCCGTTATCGCAATCCATCCGCTTTAAAAGCAACAAAGCCGTCATGGGCTTATTGCTGTTTGTCGTGAGTGACATGCTCCGTGCTCCTTGCGATCGCGTATTCAGGCTATAAGATCACGGTGCGTAGGACCAACGCAAACCTTCCGCAATTTCGATCGAAGCAGGATGGTCACGGGGTCCACCGGAACATGATGTTTTTCCCGCGCCAATCGTCTTCGACAAGTACGATGTATTCCCCGTCGTCGCGACGCATCGCATTTACGGAACCCAGCATGTCCTCCCAGCCGCCGATGCCCCCGACTTCGGGGCCGGCGGTCAAGGTGCCGATATATTTCCCGGACTTCGCATCCAGAATACAGACCATCGGGTTGACGGCCGGCTTCTGGTTCTTCACCATGCCGGCAAAAATATAGTCTCCAGCCAGACTAACAGCCTTGGCCGGCAACTGGGTGAAGCCGCCGTTTGCATAGGCGGTTGTGGTCGGCAGTGCTGCGTTGGTCCAAACGATTTCTTGAGTGCCGTGCAGCCAGCCGTCATAGCGCCGTGCAGCAATGCCGGCGGTCGTGACGGAGCCTGAGGCGATCGGCTGATTTTGCAGAAAACCAAAGAGATAGAGGCTGTCTGTGGCTTTATTGTAGATCAGTCTTGTCACGGCCTGGAAATCGTCCGGCCGCGGCCAGACCCTTGGCTGTTTCCAATCGTAATTTGGAATTCCATCGCTTACTGAAAGCACCGGCCATTCTCTGATTTGGGGCCCGTCCGCATCCCAGATATTTCCATCGTCATCGATGAACCAGGACCAGGCGCTAGCGGGGGTTGCCGCAACCTGATGCAGAATCTCTGAGCCGGGCGTGTTTGCAAAAACCAGCAGGAAGCTTTTCACCTGCGGGATCGCGTAGACCAGTTTTGTGCCCTTAACCAGGCGCGGTTGCATTGAGAACCCGGTCTGCAGCCTGGGATCCTGGGGGTATTTGAAGGGATCCAGCGTAATGGCTTGCAGACTGGCCTCTGAGCCGGGCGTCTGATTTTTATAATTCAGCTTCCATGTCGTCGTTGTGCTGATGACGCCGGTGCCGTCCGTGCCGGGTTCGAATCCGGATGTATTAAGCCAGGAGGCATTGTACAGCAGCCAGAGCAAATTGCCGGGGGATAGAGAATCCTTGGGCAAGGTGTAAGCCGCGATGAAGGCATTCGAAGCCGCGCTGTCGCCGAAACTCATACCTACGTAGAGATTTCCTTGCGTATCCATTCCGGCACCGCGCAGGCCAAATAATTTGTCGGGCGCAACAGATCCTGGAATGTCGGCGTATAATCCGCCTTTTGCGCCAAACGTACCTGCAAGCTTAGGCGCTGCCGAAACATCGAAGAAAAGCACCTGCTGCGCGGGGCCGTTATCGGTAACGATCAACCAACCGTTATTAGCCCAGGCCAGCGAGGTTGGGTCTCCGATGCCGGGCAGGATGACGCCGGTATCGGTTCCATTGGGTGTCAGATGCCGTATTGAACCGGCTTTCACCACCCAGATGCTTCCGTCCGCCGCGAAGAGCATCGCGGTTACATTGGCGATGTCATAGCTTGCTTCGGCCGCCAAGGTCGTTTCATTGCGATATTCAAGCTTGTCAGCATAACTGACGGCGATCTCGTTCTTACGGCACGCCATGCTGGTCGCGGTTTCGGGCAGCACGGTTTGGCCGAGGTAGACGGTTGAATCGATATCTCCAGGTGTCCAGGAGAAGCGGAGCAATTCATTTTGACGATTTATGGCGTAGTAATACCGTCCGTCCACGCAAATGGCGGGTCCGGAGGTATTAAAGCCGGGGCCGAATTTTCCCGTGCTTGACGGTGCGATGATAGGAATACGACTGGCGTGGCCGTTCTTATAGAGTCCGATTCCGTGACCGCCTTCATCCCAGGGCGCAGTGTTGAAAACAGTGCCGTCGGGAGATACCGCCATGGCATCGACATCGTCCTGTACCCAATAGCCGTAGCCGTTGAATTGGAAGCCGGCACCTTCGTTTTCCTTCGCGCCGTTGCCGCCGAATGAATTGCCGACCCAACTGGTGTGATAGGTTCCGGGCGGCGGCGGCATTTGACCTAAGGCGATGGAAAACGGCGCATGCAACCGGCCCAGCAATATGACCAGGGCGTATAATGCGGCTTGAACTGGATGTCGCAACAAGGCCAACCTCCGGGTTAAACTCAGGACGGTGACGAATATCCGGCGGAGTTCATGTGAAAGACATCTGCCAAAGCGCAGGCGCTTTAACAATGGTACAAATATTGATCCTGTGTAAGGTTGTAAGGTTTCTTTGGCCGGGGCCCGACCTATATTCAGGAAATGGCTTACTCGATTTCCGACCATTATGATGGCACGCATTTTTTCAATCCTGAGCCGGCGGTAAGAGCGTCTCCTACGGGCAAGCGCAGAAGTACGCTGTCGTTCTTCCTCTCCCGGCTGCGGGGTAATCCGGCGGATTGGACCAAGTGGCCCAAGCATGTCGAGAATGCATTCTATCCGCCGCCCGGCGGTGAGGTGGAGGCGGGGTCCGCGGATGTGAGTTTTATCGGGCATAGCTGTTTTCTGGTCCGGCTGCCGGGTTTGACGCTGCTGACGGATCCGGTGTTCTCCTCGCGCTGTTCGCCGGTGTCTTTCGCCGGGCCGAAGCGGGTCCGGGACCCCGGGATTGCCCTTGCGGATCTGCCGAAGATCGATTTGGTGCTGCTGTCTCACAACCATTACGACCATATGGATCTGGCCTCGTTGCGGAAGCTGCGGCGGCGGTTTCCGGGCATGCGGATCGTAACCTCGCTTGGGAATGCGAATTATCTGGCGGGCAAAGGCCTGCCGGGTGCGGTGGAGCTCGATTGGTGGGAGACCCATGGCCTGGGTGAGACCCGCGTTACCGCGACGCCGGCGCGGCATTTTGCGGCGCGCTCGCTTTGGGACCGCAATGAGACTCTTTGGGCCGGATTCATGCTCGAGCATCGGGGGATCAAAATCTTTTTTGCGGGCGATACCGGGTACACCAGGTTTTTTGCAGAAATTGGGGAGCGGCTTGGGGGGCCGGATATCGGGCTGCTGCCGATCGGCGCTTATGAGCCGCGCTGGTTCATGCAGGCGGTGCATATGAACCCGGCGGATGCGGTGCAGGCTTTTCTAGATCTGGGCGGAGCCCAGGCGATCGGCATGCATATGCAGACGTTTCAGCTGACCGGGGAAGGGATCGACCAGCCGGAAATCGATCTGGCGGCGGCGAGGGAAGCGGCCGGCGTGGCGGATGAGGCGTTCATTACGCTGGATGTGGGCGAGACGCGCCGGTTTGCGCAGCGGGCGCAAAATTCTGGAGCGGGTAGCGGGAATCGAACCCGCGCATCAAGCTTGGGAAGCTAACAGGCTACCATTACATCATACCCGCCCGGAGAGGCTTTTGAAACAGTCTCTCGGGGGCGTGATAGCCCCCTGGCATTGACCGTGCAAGGCGGGCGCGTTACGGCGAAGGCGTACCCTCGTGATTTGTCCGGCCGGATTGCGGCGAGGCTAAATAAACGCGCTAAAGAGGCTTAAGGGGCACCACCCCCGATACTTCCGTATGGCCGGGCGCTTCTGGATAAGTGAGCCCGTAGATGACTGAAAAATCCCCACGTCGCGCCGCTACGAATTTGATTCATGCCGGGCGTATCCGCAGCAACATGGCGGAGAATTCCGAGGCTTTGTTTCTGACCTCCGGCTTCGTGTACGACAATGCCGAGCAGGCGGAGGCGGTGTTTGCCAATCAGATCCAGCATTATCAGTACACCCGCTTCTCCAATCCGACGGTTGCGATGCTGGAGGCCAGGCTGGCGGAAATCGAGGGGGCGGAAGCCTGCCGCTGTACGGCGACCGGCATGGCGGCGGTGCATTCGGCGATGCTGAGCGCGCTGAAGGCCGGCGACCGGGTGGTGGCGTCGCGGGCGCTGTTCGGATCGTGCCATTGGATTGTGAGCACGCTGCTGCCGCAATACGGGATTGAGGCGGTGTTCGTGGACGGCGCGGACCTCAGCGCATGGGCGATCGCGTTGTCGCAAAAAACGGCGCTGGTGCTGCTGGAGACGCCGTCCAATCCGATGCTCGATATTATCGATCTGCGGGCGGTGTGTGCGCTGGCGCATGCGGCCGGGGCGATTGTGGTGGTCGATAATGTGTTTGCAACACCATTGTTGCAGCGGCCGCTGGAGTTCGGCGCCGATGTGGTGGTGTATTCCGCGACCAAGCATATGGATGGCCAGGGCCGGGTGCTGGGCGGCGCGGTTCTCGCCAGCCAGAAATGGATCGACGAGGTTTACCAGCCGTTTTTCCGCAATACCGGACCGACGCTCTCGCCGTTCAATGCCTGGGTGATTCTGAAGGGGCTGGAGACGATGGGGCTGCGGGTGCAGGCGCAATCGGCCAATGCGGAGACGGTAGCGAAATTCCTGGAAAGCTCGCCGAAAATTTCGCGCTGCCTGTATCCGACGTTGGAATCGCATCCGCAGCATGCGCTGGCGATGGCGCAGATGTCGGGCGGCGGGACCTTGGTTGCGTTTGAGGTTGCGGGCGGGAAAGAGGCGGCGTTCCGGCTGCTGAATGCTCTGGAGATCGTTACTATTTCCAATAATCTTGGCGATACCAAGTCGCTTGCGACGCATCCCGCGACGACGACGCATATGCGGATTGGCCCGGAAGAGCGCGGCCGACTGGGGATTACGGATGGGATTATCCGGCTGTCCGTCGGGCTTGAGGATGTGCGGGATCTGATCGATGACCTGGGTCGGGCGCTGGACGCGGTGTGATGCCCGGCCTGTAGCTGCTGATAAGAATTTTCCGGCGTTGCATTTTGCGTTGGCAGCGGTGAATCGCGCTGATAAGAATGCTCGAAAGGCGATTGGGAAATTTACAGGAGCGCCAAGATGGCAACCAGCGTAACCTTCACGCGACTAGCGAAAGTTGATCTGGGCGAGCTGGTCGAAGCGGCTTCCGATGACGATCCGCAGGCCTATATAAGTTTTCTTTCAGCGAACGGCAGCTCGGTTGCCGATTACGATTGGGATGGCGATACGTTCAACGTGCTGTTGCCGGTGCTGGCGGATGATTACGATATTGATCTGGAGACTGGCGAGAATGAAATTGTCGCCGATATTTCCGAGGCGGTGGAGTCGACGGTTTTCATTCTGACGGCCGACGAGAAAGAGAAATATCTTGATCGGTTGAGCCCGGATAATTTTTCCGAGGAAGAGCTTCGTGAAGTCTATGAGGATTTCACGGAAGAGGAGGAAGAGGAGGCGGGGGACATGATGCTGGATGCGATTAATGCGCTGTTCCAGAGCCTGCAGGAAGTGGATGCGGATCATGTTGTTGTTGTGACGGTGGGATAGCGAGGCTGTTCCAGAAGTCTACTCCGGAGGCCGCCTGACGGTGATTTTCTGCGCTCCGGTGCTCAAAATCACCGCCATGCGACTCACCGGAGCAACTTCTGAAACAGCCTCGACGAGGCTTGCCTGGATGGCCCATCGAGCAGGCCATGACGGGTTTTTTTAGGTCCGGGGCTCTCACGCGACCAATCCCGTGGCCCAAATTAAAAAAAGTCTTTTTGGTTCTTTTTCTTCAGAAAAAGAACTGCTTTCTTTAGTCCGTTGTGTTCTCCGCGGCGGCGCGGAGGTCGGCGGCGCGGGACAGGATGCGGTCTTCCAGGCCGCTGACGGTGCCGGGGTCGACGGCGGCATCGACCCATTGGCCGTTTTGCAGGACCTGGTGGAACAGCGAGACCTGGATGGCGTTGGCGGTCATCTGCTGGCTGAGAATATAGGCGTTGGCCTTGAAGCGCTCGTCCGGCGTGGCGGGCGGCGAGTACCAGTCGGTTATGATGACGCCGCCGAAGGGGTCGGCGGAGACGAGCGGCATGAAGGAGAGGGTGTCGAGCGTGGCGCGCCAGAGATAGGCGTTGACCTGAATGCCGGTGGCGCTGCTGCCGCCGCTTTTACCCCCGCCAAGGACGATTAGCGGTTTGCTGTCGGAGGCGGACTGGCCGGCGGGCAGGCCCTGGGTCTGGTAATTGTTGACGGTTGCGGTGGTGGGCTGGGAATTCCCGCAGGCGCTTAGCGCCAGCAGGCCGAGGGCGGTTCCGGTGACACCAGCAATTTTAAGCAAAATCCGCAATTTACGTCTCCACAGGGCCGATTTGGCCTAACCCCCGGTCCATGATTGCTTTGCGTCAATCATGCTCCAGCTTTGTTGATCTAGAACTGGCTGCTGTTTAGCTGCGCTGGTGGGTCTCGCCAAGGGGCAAGGCCGCCGGATACAAAAAGGGTGGCGGTTTCCCGCCACCCCGTTTTGTTTAGACGGTAAGACTGAAGTTCAGCCGGTTACCATTTGAGGGTCGCGCCGAGGGCGATGCTCTGCCCCTGGGTGTTGCCCGCCGGGTTGACCAGCGTGGTGGTGGCGTTGCCGGGCTGGTGACGGTGGCCGTACATATACTGCGTGAACAGGCTGAGATTCGGGCTGATCACATAGTTGGCGCCGGTTGCGATACCGTATTCGCTAAGGGTCCGGGCTTCCTTGGCAGTCGGGAAGTCGGTACCGGCGCTTTGCGAGTTGAAGTAGCTCGCACCCAGAACATAGGGCCCGATCACGTAGCTGGCGCCGAGCGTATAGGCGAGCGCGTCGCGCGAGCCTTTCGGCTTGAAGGCGTAACCGTCGAGCAGCTGACCGCCCTTGATGTTGGCGCCGAGGGTCAAGCCGGCAAAGGTCACCTGGCCGCCAGCCTGCCAGACGCTGAGGTTGTCGTAGCCGTTGACGAGCGCGCCCGAGGTGACTTTCGGGCCATCATAGGAGACCGGGGAGCCATTCAGGTAGGTGACGCCGGCCTTGATTTTAAAGCCGTCGACGGTGGCGAGGTACTGACCGCCGACGTCGAAGGTGTTTTTCCGGCGGCTGCCGATGTCACCGGCGACAGGGGAGGAGGACAGAGCCGCGCAGGTCGAGGTGGCGGAAGCGCAGCTGTTATAGCCTTCCTTCAGGCCGTCCGAGTTCGGTTCATAGCCGGCGACGCCGCTAAAGCCGGCGAAAACCGGGGTGATGTAGACCACTTTATCGGTGGAATAGACCGCAGCCTGGTCGGCGTAGATGAACTGGTTGCTGCCGGCGGGGACCGCGTTGCTCGGGAACATGATCGCCTGGCCGCCTTCGAGCGTCCACTGCCCGCCGTCGCCAAAGGCCTCGACCACGCCGCTTTGCAGCAAGGTGGTGGCGCTGTCGGTCTGGCCGAAGCGGACGAAGCCGTAGGCCGGCGCGCCGAGGTAGCCGTAAGCGCGTTTAACGTAGAGGCCGCTCTGGCCACCGGTGACGCTGGTGCTGGTGGTTGTGTAAGTGGTTTTGCCAGCCTTGGTGGTTGCCGTGGTCGTGCTCGTGGTGGTGGTCGTTATTTTACCGTTCTGACCGACGCCAGCGGAGGAGTAGCCGGTGCGGATGTCGGTGGCGACACCGTAATCGAGGCCGTTAACCGTTTGCGCGTCGAAACCCGGATACAGCCGGAAATCGCCAATGCTCGAGACCGGGTTCAGCTTGTAAGTGCCGGCGGAGGTGGTGATGTTGTTGTAGCTGGAGCCGGTGTTGCCGACCTCAAACTGGAAATAGCCGTTGAAGTGAACGACCATTGTGCCTGGAGCCACCGGCTTCACTGGCTGCGCCTTGGCGCCGCCGGACATTGCGAGCGTCACGCCCATGGTGGCCACTGAGGCCAGAAGAATTTTGCGCATTTATAAACCTCCTAGATGCCGTTTTCCGGCGGGTTTGCTGCCGTACTAAGTCGCATGTTTTACGCCGTGTTTCGAAGCGCCGCTTTGCCGATCCACTGGTTGTGGGCGGGGCGGTTCGAGGGGTTAAAAGCCCGAACACCCTGAACAGGCAATGTCAGTTTGGACATAATTCGGTAATTCCTACTGACTGTGGCTGGATAGCCACAGCTTTGTGACAGTACTGTTAAATCAAGCAAACAGGCCGGAAATGGCGCCCACACCACCACAAAAACATGGTAAAAGGTTAATATTCTCCCTACTAACCCCACCAAGAGCATAGACTTCTGACTTGCGGGCCGTTTGCGCGATATTTGCCCAGCGGACTGCCCCAAAAACTGGCTGGTCCGGATGGCTTGCCGTATTAAAGGCGGGCGAGAGGAAAATAATTTGCGCTCCGGTTTTTTCGGCGCGCCGGAGCTCAATGGCGTTGTGCGCCGAGGCTGTGACCAGCCGGTGGGTGCGAATCGGGCCGGGCCAGAAGCCGCGGCGAAGGTGCATGCCGGCGCCTGATGCGGCTGCCAACCGGGCATCGCCGGCGATGACGAGCGGAATTTGCCGTGCCCGGCATAAGGCGGCGACACGGCCGGCCAAAGCTGCCCGATGGGGCGCTTCGTCATGCCGGAAGACCACGCCGGATAGGCGTTTCGGCAGTTTCGCGATTGCGGGCAGCGGGTCGGGCAGGCGCCGGGCATCGGTGAACAGCCATAGAACCGGACATTTGCCGCGCCGCCGCTGCTTTACCGCGCGCGCCCAGGCCAGTAACCGTGCGTCCATGCTGCTTCTAATAACGCCTTAGATGATGTCTGTCGCCGCTGCCTTGGCTGATATCCGGGCTAGGATAGCGCTTGCCGCGATTGCTGCCGGGCGCAATGCGAAGGATATCACGCTGGTGGCGGTATCCAAAACCCATCCGGAGGCGATGGTGGCGGAAGCGATCGCTGCCGGCCAGATGGTTTTTGGCGAAAACCGGGTACAGGAGGCGGAGCGAAAATTTGGCGGGCTGCTGGCGGCCAATCCGGGCGCAAAACTGCATTTGATCGGCGGGCTGCAGAGCAACAAGGCTGCCGCCGCGGTCAGGCTCGCGCATATGATCGAGACCTTGGATCGGGTAAGGCTGGCGGACGCGATTGCCCAGGCGGCGGAGGCAGAGGGCCGGTGCCCGGTTTTGCTTGTTCAGGTTAATATCGGCGACGAGTCGCAGAAATCCGGTGTTGCGACCCAAGCGGCGGATGGATTTATCGGCGCCATGCGGAGCCGCTTCGGCAATGCCCTGCAAGGGTTGATGTGCATACCGCCGGCGGATGCCGATCCCACGCCTTATTTCCGGCAGCTTGTCAGGCTGGCGGATGCGCATGGGCTGCCGGTCCGCTCAATGGGCATGTCCGCGGATTTTGAGGCCGCGATTGCCGCGGGGGCGACCCATGTGCGGGTGGGTTCGGCGATATTCGGGCGCCGCGCGTAGTCTTCATACAAGCTTGGGCGCTACTGGCCGGGATGGGCGTTATTATAGGCCAGCTGGTCCGGAGTCAGATGGAAGCTGACCAGGACATCGGTGTCGGCGGTGGTCGATGTGTTGGGAAATACCACCGTCAAAGGCTTGGTTGTGGCGGCGGCGGCGGACTCATTACCGTTGAACTTGAGCGGGATGGTGTTGTTGGTCACCGAGAGGATGTTGTTTCCGACGCTGGTGGAGATGAGATAGGGGAGGACCAGGTTGGCGCTGGTGTTGGCGGGCCCGTTGGTGGCCGCGAAGCCGGCCTGGAAAGTGACTTTCAGCTCATTCTTCTTTTTCAGAAGCTGGCAGGTGCCGGCGACCCCGGTGATACGGGCGCTGATTATTTGCGCGGCAATGTCGGTGCGGCCCGGCAGGAAGGTCGTCAGCGTGCTGCCCTGTTCCAGGACGGCGACATTTGGGCAGTTGGTGCTGATGGGCGGCTCGGCGCTGCAGGCGGCCAAAGCGGAGAGGGCGAGGAGGGCCAGAGGCAAGCGGGGGGCCAGGGATAGGGCAGGGTGTTTCATGGCGCCACCCTTGCCAGATATTTTTCGTCCGGTCATCTACGCGCATGGCTGTTTATACCGAAGTGACCGACGAGGCCCTGACCGCGTTTCTCGCGCTGTTTGATATCGGCGGGGTCGTCGCCTTTCGCGGCATCGCCGAAGGGGTGGAGAACAGCAACTACGCGCTGAAAACGACCACCGGCGATTTTATCCTCACTTTGTATGAAAAGCGGGTGGATCCGGCGGATTTGCCCTGGTTTCTGGGGTTGATGGAGCATCTGGCGGCGCAGGGGCTGCCTTGTCCGCTGCCGGTCAGGGCAATGAGCGGCGCGAATTTGAACCCGCTGGCCGGCCGGATTGCGGCGATTACCACGTTTTTGCCGGGCGTCTGGCCGCGCCGGGCGACGGTTGAGCATTGCGAGCTGCTGGGTGCGGCGCTGGCCCGGTTCCACCTGGCGGGCCAGGGGTTTGCGCCAGTGCGGGAAAATGCGCTGGGGCCGGAGGGCTGGGCGCCGTTGCTGGAAAAATGCCTGGACCGGGCGGATGAGGTGATGGCGAACCTCGGTACGGAGTTGAGCGGCGCCTTGCAGAATATTTTGCGGGAATGGCCGAAGGACCTGCCGTCCGGCCATATCCATGCCGATCTGTTCCCCGATAATGTGTTTTTTCTGGACGGCAAAATCTCCGGGCTGATCGATTTCTATTTCGCCGCGACCGATTTTTACGCCTATGACGTGGCGGTTTGCCTGAACGCCTGGTGCTTTGAGCGCGATTTCAGTTTCAATGTCACCAAGTCCCGGGCGTTGTTGCGCGGCTATATGGCGCATCGGGCGCTGACGGCGGCGGAGCGCGCCGCGTTGCCGGTGCTGGCCCAGGGCTCCGCGATGCGCTTTCTGCTGACCCGGCTGTATGATTGGCTCAACGAGGCGCAGGGCGCGCTGGTGACGCCGAAGGACCCGCTGGATTATTATCGGCGTCTGCGTTTTCACCGCGACGTTGCCTCGGAGGCGGCTTATGGACTCTGATGCGCCGGCCGATCAGGTTGTGGAAATCTGGACCGATGGCGGGTGCAAGCCAAATCCGGGACCGGGCGGCTGGGCGGCTATTATGCGGTTCAAGGGGAGCGTGCGCGAGCTTTCGGGTGCGGCTGCGGAAACCACCAATAACCGGATGGAGCTGACGGCGGCGGCTGAGGCGTTGGAAGCGTTGAAGCGGCCGTGTACGATTATTCTGCATACCGACAGCGAATATTTGAAGAACGGCATTACCCGCTGGCATACCGGCTGGGTTCGGAAGAACTGGCGGAACGCGGCTGGGGATCCTGTGAAGAATATGGATCTGTGGCGGCGGATTCTGGAGGCGGCGAAAGCGCATACGATTGAGTGGCGATGGGTGCGCGGCCATTCCGGGGATAAGATGAATGATCGCGCGGATGAACTGGCAACGGCTGCAAGAAGGGCGATCGAAGGATAAGGCAAAAAACTTCTATTAATCGGGGCATGGGCTGTGGCGTCGTCAACGCCCATGCCCCAGAGTACAAAAGTCTTTTTGCTTCTTTTTCTTCAGAAAAAGAAGTGTTTCTGTAAATCCCTAATCGAAAACTTCGTCGGTAAATACCGTGAAGTTGTTCAATATGCTGGGGCCGAAATGGGTTGAGATGGCGATGTCGGCGGCGTCGCGGCCGCGGGCGATCAGCACGCGGGCGGTACGGCGTCGGTTGTGGCGGGCGTCGAAGGTGTGCCAGTGATTGCCGAGATAGACTTCGAACCAGGCGCTGAAATCCATCGGCGCCGGGTCGCGCGGCACGCCGATATCGCCGAGATAGCCGGTGCAATAGCGGGCCGGGATGTTCATGGCGCGGCAGAGGGTGACGGCCAGATGCGCGAAGTCGCGGCAGACGCCGACACGTTCCTGATAGCCCTCAAAGGCGGTGCGGGAGCTGCGTGCGTAGTTATAGCCGAAGGTGATGTGGTTATGCACGAAATCACAGATGGCCTGGACGCGGCCCCAGCCGAGGGGGGCTGAGTTGAAATTGGCCCAGGCGACGTCCATCAGCTTGTCGGTTTCGCAATACCGGCTGCCGAGCAGAAACTGCATGCATTCGTCGGGCAATTCCGAAACATCGTGCTGGATGGCGTCCGGTTCGTAGCGATCGAGCGTGCCTGGATCGAAGATCAGCGCGTCGGTCTGGAAGCGGATCGGGCCCGGAGGTGCGACCAGGCGTGAGCACCAGTTGCCGAAGCTGTCACGGTATTGCGTGACGTGGACGGCGGGCGTGGTGATCAGGTGATCGGGAATGATGATATGGGAGGCGCGCGAATAGTGAATGTTCAACATCAGCAACATTGGCGTGTATTGCGGATGGGTTATTGTGATGTCGTAACCCAGCCTGATCTTCATATTCGGCAAACTCCTTACGTTCGACCATCTAGTGGGCGTGATTGACCCGGTTTGCAAACCAGGAGCTTTTAAAAAGATAAATCCTGCGGTGTTTTAATGTGGCTTTAATCGCGGCTGCAGGTTCGGCTGAAAACGTTCAGCAACATTGTTGAAGCTTTCAAAGTCCAGCAGGGATCCGCGTTAAATTTCGTCAAGGCGGCGGCAACGGCTTGTTTGCTGGCGGCATCGATTTGGATGGTTAAAAGGATGATGCGCCGTTCGCCTGCGAGATTGGGGAACGGTGATGGTTTGATGAGTTCGAGCCGGAGGTTGTCCGGCGCCGCGGCGATGAAGGGGCCGGGAATGCCGACGCCGTCGTTGCCGAAGGGGAGCAGGACCAGGGATGACGGGGTTGCGAATTGACTTAAGCGCCGTGCCGCGATGCCCTGAGGCTGCATGGTGATGGGGGCGGATATGAGGCCGATGATGCCGCAGGCCTCGAGTCCGAGGACTAGGACCAGCAAAGGGCGCGGCAAGGTTTGCGACAGGAGCAAAGCGAGGAAGGGCAGGCCGAAGGCGAGGTAGCGAATCTCTATCGGGGTGTTATTGAATATGAGGCCGAGCACCAGCAAGCCTGCCGGGGTGGCAAGGGCGGCGACGGCGAAAGGGGATAATTTTCGCTGCCAGTTTTTGATGATGAAGCCGGTGCAGATTGCAATGAGCGTGGCGATTGCTGCGGCGATGAAAATGCCGGCGTGGCCGGCATATAACGGCAGGCCGCCGAACCAGGCGGCGGCGGCGTCTTTGGCCAGCAGGAATATTGCGTGAACAAGTGAGAAGGCGGCGAACTGGCCGTTGCGGGAATTATGCTGGGCGATGAAAAAATAGCCGATCGGGCCTAGAAATAATGCTAGTCCAACGGCTGCTGGGATGGCTGAGCTTCTTGTCCGGCAGGTCGAAAGCCAGAGTATCGTGGCGGCGCCTATGAAGATTGCAAGGTAGTTGCTGAAGCCGGCGGCGCCGAATGCCACGCCTCCGAAAAAGGCGAAGCCCCGGTTGCGGTTTTTTGATGCCTGAAAGGTTAGTGCTACGCCTAGGATGTTCAGAAATTGCGCAAGGGCGAAGCCGCGGGCGACGATGCCGGTATAGGTGAAACCATAGCTGAGCAGGATGATTAGCAATGGGGTGGCGGCCGGGATTTCGGCGAGGGCGGCGAGCCAAGCCAATGCCGCGAGTGCGGCGATTGAAAATGTGACGGAGAGCATGCGGGCGGCGAACCAGCTGGGGCCGGTCAGGCGCCTCCAATATTCGAGGGTCCAGAAATAGAGCGGGGGGTGGACGTCGCCGGTGCGAAGGTCTTGGGCGATTTTGGTTGGGCTGGGGGTGCCTTGGTAGAAGTTGCGGATGTCGGCTGGGTGGAAGACGCCCGGGGGCCAGGCGGGGCGGGGGTCGCCGGCGGTGAGGAAGATTGAATAGGCTTCGTCGTATTCGGGGGGCCGGAGGCGGGCGGCGGCGGTTAGGAGCAGCAATGATAGCGTCAGGGTTGCAACGATCCGCATGCAACCATGAGTAGTATTGTTGTGGAGGTTAGTCGAGTAAGACGTGAGTGGATGGGCAGCGCCCGGGCATGAGGGGGGAAGTGTCTACCCTAGCATCCTGCCGATGACGCGGGCGGTGTAATCTACGACGGGGATGATTTTGCCGTAGTTGATGCGGGTCGGGCCGATGACGCCGATGGCGCCGACGATGCGGTCCTGGGCGTTGCGGGCCGGGGCGACCACCATCGAGACGCCGGCGGCGCCGAACAGGCCGGACTCCGCGCCGATGACGATGCGCACGCCGTCGGAGGTTTCGGCGAGGTCGAGGAGGCGGAGCATGGTTTCCTCGGTTTCCAGCCGCTCGAACAGGGATTGGATGTGGCCAAGTTTTTCCAGCTGGTCGACATCGGCGAGCAGGCGGCTTTGACCGCGCAGGATGAGCGAGCCGGCGCGGCCTTCGCTGGACCAGGTGGCGAGGCCGGCTTCGATGACGCTGTTGGTGAGTGCGTCCAAAGCGGTGCGGTCGGCGCCGATGTCGGCGGTCACGCGCAGGCGGAGTTCGCTTAAAGAGAGGCCGGAGAGCTGGGCGTTCAGATAGTTGCTGGCTTGCTGCAGGGCCGAGGGCGGCATGCCGAGCGGGGTTTCGACGATGCGGTTTTCGACCTGGCCGTCGGCCGAGACCAGAACGACCAAAGCGCGGCCGGGGCTTAAGGGGACAAATTCGATGTGTTTTACCGGGCCGTCGCCTTTGGGGGCGAGCACCAGCCCGGCGGCGGAGGACAGGCCGGAGAGCATGGTGCTGGCCTGGGCCAGGGTTTCCTGCAGGGACCGGCCGGATTGCACGAGCGTGGTGTTGATGGTGTTGCGTTCATCGTCCGAAAGCTCGCCGAATTGCAGCAGCCCGTCGACGAACAGGCGCAGGCCGCGGTCGGTCGGCAGCCGGCCGGCGGAGGTGTGGGGTGAGAACAGCAGGCCGGCGTCGGTCAGATCCGCCATGACATTGCGGATGGTGGCGGGCGAGAGGTTGAGCGGCAGCAGGCGGGAGAGGGTGCGGCTGCCCATCGGCTCGCCGGTCTCCACATATTGCTCGACGATTTCCCGCAGGATGGCGGCTGAGCGCATGTCCAGCCCGGGCGGCAGGCGAGCAGGCGGGCGAGGGATCGGTTTGTGGCTATGGTCCATGGGGTTAACCTCCGCTAAGCAGCACCCGCACGCAAGATAATTGCAAGATATTTGAGGGTATTCGCATGATACGGCCATCGGGACGGAATTTCGACGCGCTGCGGGAAGTCAGCATCACCACCGGTTTTTCGCACCATGCCGAGGGGTCGGCACTGATCAAGATGGGTGGGACGGAGGTGCTTTGCACCGCCAGCAACGAGGGCAAGGTGCCGGGATTCATGCGCGGCCAGGGCGAGGGCTGGATTACGGCGGAATACGGCATGCTGCCGCGGGCGACGCATACGCGCGGCGACCGGGAGGCGGCACGGGGCAAGCAATCCGGGCGGACGCAGGAAATTCAGCGGCTGATCGGGCGTAGCCTGCGGGCGGTTGTGGACCGCAAGCTGCTCGGCGAGCTGACGATCACACTGGATTGCGACGTGCTGAACGCCGATGGCGGAACGCGCTGCGCCAGCATTACCGGCGCGTATGTCGCACTGGCGCTGGCCATCCGGCATTTGCAGGCGAAGAATGTCATCAAGGTGAACCCGCTGGTGAGCCAGGTGGCGGCGGTTTCCTGCGGCATTTATAATGGCGTGCCGGTGCTGGACCTGGATTACGCGGAAGATTCCGCGGCCGATGCCGATGCCAATTTTATCCTGACCGGCGGCGGCGGGATTGTGGAGATTCAGGCGACCGCCGAAAAAGCGACGTTCGACGATGCCGCGTTTGCGGCACTTCTGGCCCTGGCGCGGGCTGGCACCGCGGAATTATTCGCAGCCCAGACGGCGATTATCGGGAATTGAATTGAGCCAGCCATTGCCTCGACCCCATGTTTTGCGCCAAAGGCTTAATGGCATTTTGGTTACAGCTAAGGGTGGAAACATGGCCGAGGCTTACGGCGCGACAAAATCGCTAAAACTTGGCGGGCGGGGTTCGAGCTCGCTTGGGCCCAAGGCGCCGATGGATTCGCATGCCGTGCAGAAGGCCTATCACCGCTGGGCCGGCATGTATGATTATGGCTTTGGGGTGATTTCCGGGGCCGCAAGGCAGGGGGCTGTTGCTGCCGTCAACCGGACCGCCGGCGAGAACGTGCTGGAAGTCGGCGTCGGGACCGGGCTCGCTTTGCCGCTGTATACGGCTGACAAGCGGGTGACCGGGATCGATCTTTCGGCGCCGATGCTGGAGCTGGCGCGCGAGCGGGTGGCGGATACCGGATTGCGCAATATCGAGGCGCTGCTGGAGATGGACGCGCAGGCGACGAGTTTTGCCGACGGGCAGTTCGATATAGCGGTGGCGATGTTTGTGGCGAGCGTGGTGCCCAATCCGCGCAGCCTGGTCGCGGAGCTGCGGCGGGTGGTGAGGCCCGGCGGCAAGATTCTGTTCGTCAATCATTTTGCGGTGGAGCGGGGCCCGGTCTGGTGGGTTGAGCGGGCGCTGGCGCCGCTGTCCTCGGTTCTGGGATGGCATCCAGATTTTCGGATTGGACATATGTTCGCGGAGACGGATTTGACGGCCGCGACGGTTAAGGCGATGTCGCCGTTTGGGTTGTTCCGGCTGGTTGAGATGCAGAACTAGCCGCCGCCCGCGGCTGTTACATTTGGTAGCATTACGCAAATCCTCGGCCTTATTGCTGCCACATGCCGGCGGTTAGATTGGTTCTGCCTTGATCGGCGGACGCTAATCCCAATTTAATCTGGATACGGTTCAACCGTAGGCAGTTGTGAGGATAATAGTCATGAATTTCAAATTCCGACCGCGGTTGGCGAGCACCTTGCTGCTCGCGACGGCCCTTGCTGCATCCCCGCTTACCGCCGAAGCCTACTGGCACGGCGGCGGCGGGTGCTATAATTGCGGCGGCGGCGGAAATTTCGTCGGCGGCGCGCTGCTCGGCCTTGGCGTGGGTGCGGTGGTTGGCGGGGCGCTGGCGCCGCGCTATTATGCGCCGCCGCCGGTATATTATGCACCGCCGCCGCCGGTATATTATGCGCCACCCCCGCCGGTCTATTACGCGCCCCCGCCTGGATATTATGCGGCGCCGCCGCCCGGATATTACCAGCATTAATGGCGGCCGGAGCCTGTTGAGCTTCGGAAAGCCCTCTCGCGCTAATCCAGTCTTTTCACACGGAGTGACATCAATGAAACGCTCTTCCATGTCCCGCGCGGTTGCCATTATGGCCGTCCTGGCGGCGCCGGCCTTTGCCTTGCCCAGCCTTGCTTTTGCACAGGCGGCGCCGGCTTCGGCCGCGGCCGCGGAATCACCGGCGCATAATGTCGAAGCGCATATTTTGGCGCTGCATAATCAGTTGAAGATTACCCCGGCGGAGGAACCGCAATGGTCGACCTTCGCGCAGGTGATGCGCAATAATGCGACACAGATGGAGCAGGCGTTCCAGGCACGCGGCGCCAATCTGGACTCGATGAATGCGGTGGCCGACATGCAGTCCTATGCCAAACTGGCCCAGCTGCAGTCCGACAACATGCAGCACTTGGCGGTGTCGTTCGAGACGCTGTACAATAGCTTCCCGACCGAGCAGCAAAAACTGGCGGATGGTGTTTTCCGGCAGCGGATTGCAAGCCACAGCAAGCCGGGGATGAAATCGGCTCAGCCGTAATCCGCAACACCCGGGCGTAACTTGATCTTCTGAGACGGGGCTTATATCAGGTTGCTGTGTGGGCCGGCTGAACGGCCCAGGCAGGCAGCAGGATACGTTGAATGAAGCGAGCGTTCGGGTGGCTTTTTTGTGCGGTTCTGCTGACCGTGGCGGCCGGGCACCTGGCCTTTGCGCAGACGACTGCCCCTGACCCGCTGGCTGTTGCCGATAGTTATGTAAACGCGCCGCACCCCTGGCAGTGGTGGTTTCCGGTGGCCGGCAGCCCGATGCAGGCGCAGATCGACTGGCTGATGAAATACGTGCTCTGGATCATGGCCGGGGTGGTCGGTTTTGTCGGCCTGCTGATGGCCTATGTGATCGTCAAGTTCAATCACAAGGCCAATAAGGTGCCGAGCCACCTGACGCATAATACGCTGATCGAGGTGATCTGGCTGGTGGTGCCGACGCTCTTGCTGGCGGTGATCATCGGGCCGTCGCTGAGCCTGATCTGGTATGAGGGCGATGACAGCAATCCCTACATGACGGTGACCGTCACCGGGCATCAATGGTACTGGGAATATAATTACCAGTCGGTGCCCGGGCTGGATTATACCAGTTATATGGTCCCGGATAACGAACTGCAGCCTGGGCAGATCCGCCGGTTGAGCGTGGACCACCCGCTGGTGCTGCCGGTTGGCAAGAAGATCAAATTCGATATCACCAGCAGCGACGTGCTGCATGGGTTCTATTTGCCGTCGCTGGGCGTGCAGAAATACGCCATCCCGGGCTCGATCCAGAACAGCTGGACCCTGATTACCAAGCCCGGCACCTATTACGGCGAATGCAACCAGATTTGCGGCCTGAACCATGATGCGATGCCGATTGAGATCAAGGCGGTGCCGATGGCCGAGTATCTGGCCTGGATCAAGGTGGCGCAGCAGAATTATGTTGAGAATTCATTGGCGCCGAATCTGATCTCGTCGCCGCCGCCGGTTGGCCAGTTTGCCGAGCTTGCCAAATGAACATGAATAGGATGGTTCGGGCGATGACCCGGATCGCGATTTAAGGAGCGCGTAGATGTCGTTCACCGCACATGACCCGCACGAAGTTATAGCCCCCGACCATGCCCATGATGCGCATGGCGATCATGGTCATGCCAAGCCGGGCTTCGTTCGGCGCTGGCTGATGAGCACCAACCATAAGGATATCGGCACGCTGTACATCACCATGGCGGTGATCGGCGGCAGCGTCGGCGGGATTTTGTCAATGATCATGCGGGCACAGCTGATGTATCCGCATAATCATATCGTGACGAACGGGTCCGAATGGAATTCCATCATCACGGCGCATGGCCTGCTGATGATCTTCTGGATGGTGATGCCGGCGCTAATCGGCGGCATGGGCAACTGGTTCGTGCCGATGATGATCGGGGCGCCGGATATGGCGTTTCCGCGGCTGAACAATATGAGCTTCTGGTTTCTGGCGGCGGGGTTCGTCTTCATCATGCTCGGCTTGAGCATCGGCGAGGGCACCGGGGCCGGGTGGACGCTGTATCCGCCGCTCGATAATATTCAGTATTCGCCGGGCATTGCGACGGATTTTTCGCTGTTCTCGCTGCATTTGGCGGGTATTTCATCGCTGCTGGGCGCCATCAACTTCATTGCGACGATTTTGAACATGCGCGCGCCCGGCATGACGATGTTCAAAATGCCATTGTTCTGCTGGTCGATTCTGGTGACGGCGTTTCTGCTGCTGCTGGCGATTCCGGTGCTGGCGGGTGCGGTGACCATGCTGATCATGGATCGCAATTTCGGCACCTCGTTCTTTGAGCCTTCGGGTGGCGGCGATCCGGTGCTCTTCCAGCATCTGTTCTGGTTCTTCGGGCATCCGGAAGTCTACATCATGATCCTGCCGGCCTTTGGCGTGATCAGCCATGTGGTCTCGACCTTTTCGAAAAAGCCGGTGTTTGGGTATCTCGGCATGGTGTACGCCATGGTGACGATCGGCTTCGTCGGCTTCATCGTCTGGGCGCATCACATGTTCGTCTCCGGGATTTCGGATGACAGCCGGGTGTATTTCGAAGTGGCGACGCTGGTGATCGCGGTGCCGACGGGCGTGAAGGTTTTCTCCTGGATCGCGACAATGTGGGGCGGCTCGATCGAGTTCAAAACGCCGATGCTCTGGGCGATCGGGTTTATTTTCCTGTTCGTTATTGGCGGCGCGACTGGGGTGGTGTTGGCGCAGGCTGGGTTGGATCAGGAACTGCATAACGATTACTTCCTGATTGCGCATTTCCATTACGTGCTGTCGCTGGGCGCGGTGTTCGCGATTTTTGCCGGGTTCTATTACTGGATCGGCAAGATGAGCGGGCATCCTTACCCGGAGTTCTGGGGCAAGGTGCATTTCTGGACGACGTTTATCGGCGTCAATCTGACCTTCTTCCCGCAGCATTTCCTGGGGCTGGCCGGCATGCCGCGGCGGTATCCGGATTATCCTGACGCTTTTGCGGGCTGGAATTTCGTGTCGTCCTGCGGCGCGTTTCTCTCTGGCGCTTCGACGGCGGTGTTCTTCTATATCCTGTATCGCATTTTCAGCTCGAAAGAGACGCTGCCGGCGAATTATTGGGGTGAGGGTGCGACGACGCTGGAATGGGCCGTGCCGTCGCCGGCGCCGCATCATACTTTTGAGGATGTGCCGGTAATTCGGTAAAATTCGATGAGTGATACGTTACTAATCAATTCCTCCGAGCTTGGGGCTACGGCCTCCGACTGGCTGGCTTTGCTGAAGCCGCGCGTGATGTCGCTGGTGGTGTTCACCGGCGCCATCGGGCTGGTCGTGGCGCCGGTTCACATGAATCCGATTTTGGCGGTGACCGCGATTCTGTGCATAGCGGTTGGCGCGGGCGCCGCAGGCGCCATTAACATGTGGTATGACCGGGATATCGATGCGGTGATGAAGCGCACCGCCATGCGGCCGGTGGCGGCCGGACGGATCGAGCCTGCATCTGCCCTGGGGTTTGGCGTGGTGCTGGCCATTTGTTCCGTATTGCTTATGGCGGTGGTGGCGAATGCGGTGGCCGCCGGGGTGCTGGCTGCGTCGATCGGCTTCTACGTGTTCATCTATACCATGTGGCTGAAACGGCGGACGCCGCAGAATATTGTTATCGGCGGCGCGGCGGGGGCATTTCCGGCGGTGATCGGCTGGGCGGCGGCGACCGGGGATATCGGCGCACTGCCGTTGCTGCTGTTTGCTATCGTGTTTTTCTGGACGCCGCCGCATTTCTGGTCGCTCGCGCTGTACGCCTCCGATGACTACAAGCGGGCCGGCGTGCCGATGCTGCCGGTGGTAAAAGGCGCGCGGCATACGCGGGTCTGCGTTTTTGTGTACACGCTGGTTTTGCTGCCCGTGGCGCTGCTGCCTTATTGGCTGGGCCTGACCGGGCGGATATATGGGGCCTCGGCTTTGGTGCTTGGGGCGGCTTTTATTTATTACGCCTGGGGTGTTTTGCGCGACCGGCAGGACGAAGCGGGCGTCAGCCTGAGCAATGACGCGCCGGCGCGGGCTGCCTTCAAATACTCGTTGCTTTATCTGTTCGTCCTGTTCGGGGCCTGTGCGATCGACCGGCTGGTATGATGCCGAACGCGCCCCGCGTCGAACACGAAAATTGGTCGCCGGAGATGGTGGCCGAGTTCAAGCGCCGGCAGCGGGGGCGGAATATTGCGCTGCTTGCGGCGTTGGCGGCTTTTTGCGTGCTGATTTACGCGGTAGCTGTGGTTAAACTGCACGAATACGGGCAGATGTGGTGAAGTATGCGGCGCGGCCCGATTCAGACTTCGCGGCTTCGCCGCTTCGTCATCGGGACGCGGTTTCGGTTGAGGTTTAGAGAGAGATAATATGAGCGGAACAGTTCACACGGCGACCGACCAGATCAAGTCCACGGTTCCGCATCCGTATCATCTGGTGACGCCCAGCATCTGGCCGTTGTTTGGCGGGGTGTCGGCGCTGCTGACGTTCACCGGGATTATCTTCGCGGCGCATTTCGGCGATTTTATCGTGCTCGCGATCGGCTTGTTGAGCACGTTTACCATCATGTTCCTGTGGTGGCGCGATGTGGTGCGGGAAAGCCAGGTACCGGGGCTGCACAAGATCGTCACCCAGGTTGGGCTGCGTTATGGGATGGCGCTGTTCATCAGTTCCGAGGTGATGTTTTTCGTCTCGTTCTTTTGGAACTATTTCAACTATTTCTTTTATCCGGCGACCATGGGCACGGCCTTTGCGCCGGTTTGGCCGCCGATGGGGCTGCACACGATCGACCCGTTCGCGATCCCGCTGTTCAACACCATGGATCTGCTGCTGTCCGGCACCACCATTACCTGGGCGCATCATTGCCTGCTGGAGGGCGACAACAAGGGGACGGTGCAGGGGCTGTTCGTTACCGTGCTGCTTGGCATCGCGTTTCTATGCGGCCAGGCCTGGGAATATACGCATTCGCCGTTTCCGTTCTATCACGGCGGGATTTTTGCTTCGTCGTTCTTTATCGCCACCGGGTTTCATGGTGTGCATGTGATCATCGGGACGGCGTTTCTGACCGTTTGTCTGTTCCGGGCGATGGCTGGGCAGTTTAATCCGACGCGGCATTTCGGCTTTGAGGCGGCTGCCTGGTATTGGCATTTCGTCGACGTGGTGTGGCTGTTCCTGTTCGTGTGCATTTATTTCCTAGGCCGTAGTGCAATCACGGCGGGCTGAGGGCGCGGTTAGCAAAGATGATGGGTTACGCTTCGCTTACCCATCCTACGGGTCTTGGGCGCTGACGCCGCAAACGCCCGAGGCCCCGATTCAAAAAAGTCTTTTTGGTTCTTTTTCTTCAGAAAAAGAACTGCTTTTCCTAAAATGAATCCCTTGTGGTCGCGGGATAACCCGCGTTGGCGGCGGCTGCGGGCGCCGGGTATTTCCGCGTTTATCTGCTTTTGGCTGCTGATTGGCCTGGGCGTGTGGCAGTTGGTCCGGCTGCAGTGGAAAGAGGGGATTCTGGCACAGATTCATGTCGCCGAGCTGTCGCCGCCGATTGCGCTGCCGGCGCATCCGAACCGGTTTCAGAAGGTGATCGTTTCCGGTGTGTGGGTGCCGGCCAAGGCGGTTTTATACGGCGATGAGGTGCATGATGGTCCGGTGACTCCGGTTGAGGGCGGCCAGCTGATCCAGCCGCTGCGGGAGGCGTCGGGGCGGGTGTTTCTGGTGGATCTGGGCTGGGTGCCGGCGCGAAAGCCGATGCCGCTTGCCATGCCCACGGGTGCTGTGGACGTGGTTGGATATGTTCATGAGACGGAGTCTCCCGGCTGGTTTGCGGGGCAGGATCAACCGGCGGCGGGGCTGTATTATACGTTGAACCCGGAAAAAATGGGCGCGGCCATGGGGCTTGCCGATGTGGCCCCGTTTGCGCTGGTTGCCATGGGGCAGCTGCCGCCCGCGGGTTCGGCGTTGCCGCAGCCGGCGCAGCATTTGCCGCAGCCGCCGAATAATCACTATGAATATGCTTTGACCTGGTTTGGCTTTGCCATTGTGCTGGTGTTTGAGTTTTTCTTTTTCGCCCGGAAGAGGTTGCAAGAGCCATGAATGCATATGCGAGCGCTTATACCAGGTTAAAGCAGAGCTTTTCGCGGATTGCCGCTTTGGATGAGGCGGCGGCGATGCTGGGCTGGGATGCGGCGGCGATGATGCCGGCCGGCGGCGCCGAGGCGCGCGGCGAGCAGATGGCGACATTGGCTGGATTGTCGCACGAGATGCTGGTCTCAAATGCGATTGCCGATGATCTGGCGGCGGTGGCGGCGCTGGATGACGCATGGGATGGCGCGAATCTGGCGCTGATGCGGGACGCTCATGTGAGGGCCACGGCGATCCCACGGGATCTGGTTGAGGCGAGTTCTCGCGCCAATTCGGTTTGCGAGACCATTTGGCGCCAGGCGCGGCCGGCTTCGGATTTTCCGATGGTGCGCGATGCGCTTGCCGAAGTTGTCAGGCTTACCCGGGAGAAAGCCGGGATTTTGGCGCAGACGCTGGCGCTGACACCGTATGATGCGCTGATGAGCCAATATCAGCGCGGGGTGACAGCTGCTGAGATCCGGCCGGTTTTCGCCAATTACGAGGCTTTTCTGGAGACTGCTTTGCCTGCGGCCGAGTCCTATCAGCGCCGCAACGGGGTGGCGGATCTGCCGCCGGGGCCGTATCTTGTGGCGACGCAGGAGGCGTTGTGCCGGCGGCTGAGCGCGGATGCCGGGCTGGATTATGGCAGTGCCCGGCTCGACCGATCCGCGCATCCGTTCTGCGGCGGTACGCAGACCGATATTCGCATTACCACACGGTATGATGAGCAGGATTTCTGCCAGGCGCTGCTGGGCGTGCTGCATGAGACCGGGCATGGGCTGTATGAGCAGAATCTGCCGCGGCAGTATATGCGCCAGCCGGTGGGCGCTGCGGCCGGGATGGCGATTCATGAGAGCCAGTCCTTGATCATCGAGATGCAGGCGGTCCGGTCCGATGCTTATCTCGGCTATCTGGCGCCGGTCGTTTCCCAGGCATTTGGCAGGGTGATTTCCGCGGCGGGGCTGAAAGCCAGGCTGCGGCATGTGGCGCGCAGCCTGATCCGCGTGGAAGCCGATGAGCTGACCTATCCGGCGCATGTCATTCTTCGGTTCCGGCTGGAGGAGGCTTTGGTTTCGGGCGATTTGGCGGTGGCGGATTTACCGGCTGCGTGGAACGATGGCCTGCATGCGGTGCTGGGCATTACGCCGCCCGATGACCGGCAGGGGTGCCTGCAGGATATTCATTGGTATGATGGCGCGTTTGGCTATTTTCCCTCCTATACCCTGGGCGCCATGGCGGCGGCACAGTTGATGGCGGCGGCGCGGCTGGCGGTACCGGGGTTGGATGATGGGTTTGCGCGCGGCGATATAGCGCCGCTGACCGCCTGGCTATCCCAGAACGTGCATTCGCTGGGTGCAAAGCTTGGATTTCACGAGATGCTGGCGCAGGCGACCGGCGAGGCGTTCAGCGCCCAGGCGTTCGAGGCGCAGCTAACCTCACGTTATTTTCCGCACCAGGTAACGTAATGTTGATGTAACGATGGCCTGGCGCGGGCACGCGGTCCCCGCGATTAACGTTATTGGTCCGGGTTGAAAAAAGGATTCAGGCCAAACGCATAAATCAGCTTCGCGCTAATCGTCTCGCATTCATTACGAGTAAGCGCCGGTCTTCGGGTGTGCATGCGCGGTACAGGCGCACCAGGGCCAGCTCATCGCCTTGCAGTGAGCCTGCTTCACCGGACACAAGATATCCAAGCGAAGTATTCAATACCTTAGCGATTCGTTCCATATTGTCTCGGACTTGGCCGGCGCGATCGGTCTCCCACTGCGCGATGGCTGACCGGGAAACGTCAAGTTTCGCGGCGAATTCATCCTGCGTGAGATTAGCGGCGAGCCGTAACGCGCGAATACGGGCGC
>JAMFSE010000015.1 GCA_026225115.1 Rhodovastum atsumiense | reverse complement strand
GAAATCAGCCAGATCACGCAGGGCCTGAAAGCCATCGCCAAGGAACTGGCGGTGCCGGTCCTCGCCCTCTCCCAGCTCTCCCGCGCCGTTGAGAGCCGCGAGGACAAACGCCCGCAGCTCTCCGATTTGCGTGAGTCCGGAACCATCGAGCAGGATGCCGACGTCGTGATGTTCGTCTACCGCGACGAATACTACATGCAGCAGAAAGAGCCGAAAATCATCGCCTTCGAAAACGAAACCAAATTCCACGACGCCCACCAGAAATGGCAGAGCGATATGGAAGCTGTCTACAACAAGGCTGAACTCATCCTGGCCAAACAGCGGCACGGCCCCACCGGCAAAATCGACCTGTTCTTCGAAGGCGAGTTCACCCGCTTCGCCGACCTCGACACCGTGCATGGCTAACCCAAAGCCCCGCACCGTAGGATGGGTGAGCGCGCAGCGCGTTACCCATCATCTTCAATGACCGGCCCCACCGCACTAGAAATCGACCTCGACGCCATCGCATCAAACTGGCGCCAATTGGACGCAATGCATCCCGGCGAAACCGGCGCGGCGGTAAAAGCGGACGCCTACGGCTTAGGCGCTAATCAGGTCGCCCCGGCCCTGCTGAACGCCGGCTGCCAAAACTTCTTCGTCGCCCATCTAAGCGAAGCCCTGCCGCTGCGCCCGCTGCTCCCAGGCGCCATGCTAGCCGTGCTCCACGGCATTCTGCCCGGCGAGGCGAGCGAATTCGTGGCGCGCGACCTGACCCCGGTATTGACCTCGCTTGGCGATGTGGAGCGCTGGCGCAAAGAAGTCACCCGCCACGGCCGCAAACTCCCGGCCATCCTCCACGCCGACACCGGCATGTCCCGCCTCGGCATGACGCCCACTGAGATGGCCGCCCTCGAAAACGACCCCGCGCTCCTCGACGGCATCGATGTCAAAATTCTGCTAAGCCATCTGATCAGCTCCGAAATCCCCGAGGCCGAAACCAACTTCGCCCAGCTCCAACGCTTCAACGCGCTGCGTCCCAAATTCCCCGCCGCCAAAACCAGCCTCGCCAACTCCGCCGGCATGTTTCTCGGCCTGAGCTTTCAGGCCGACCTCGCCCGCCCAGGTGCTGCGCTCTACGGCCTCAATCCCACCCCAGACGCCGCCAACCCGATGCGCCCGGCGGTCCGCCTCACCGCCCGCATCCTGCAAATCCGCACCATCGAACCCGGAGAAACCGTCGGCTACAATGCCACCTGGACCGCACCCCGCCGCAGCCACATCGCCACAATCGCCGCCGGCTATGCCGATGGCTACCTCCGCTCGCTCTCCAACCGCGCCACCGCCCGCTTTGACGGCCACCCGGTGCCCCTGGTAGGCCGGGTATCCATGGACCTCGCCACCTTCGACGTAACCGGCCACCCCGACGCACAACCCGGCGACAGCCTGGAGCTGATTGGCCCAGGCCATGACGCCGATGCCATCGCGGCCGAAGCCGGGACCAACGGCTATGAAATCCTCACCTCGCTCGGCCGCCGCTATCACCGGCACTACATAGGGGGCCAGCAGACCCCATGAATTCCATTTTGAATTTTATCGCCGCCATCGGGGCGGCGGCCTTGAACGCGCTTGGACTGCTGGGCGAGCTCGGCATCTTCGCCGCCTCCGGCCTGTCCCATATCTTCCGCCCGCCCTTCTACCCGCGCCAGCTCGGCCGCAGCCTGATGGAAATCGGCTTCTACTCGCTCCCCGTCGTGGCGCTGACGGCCCTGTTCACCGGCATGGTGCTGGCCCTGCAATCCTACACCGGCTTCTCCCGCTTCAACGCCGAAAGCCAGATCGCCGCCGTCGTCGTGCTCTCCGTCACCCGCGAACTCGGACCCGTTCTGGCCGGCCTCATGGTCTCCGGCCGCGCCGGCGCCGCCATGGCTGCCGAACTCGGCACCATGCGCGTCACCGACCAGGTGGACGCGCTCTCCACCCTCTCCACCGAGCCGATGAAATACCTCGTCGCCCCGCGCCTGCTGGCCGGCATCATCGCTTTGCCGCTGCTGGTCATCGTCGCCGACATCCTCGGCGTCGCCGGCGGCTTCCTGGTCGCCACCCTGAAACTCGGCTTCAACCCGACCACCTATCTCATCAATAGCTTCTCCGAGCTGCAGGCGAACGACGTCATCTCCGGCCTGATCAAATCCGCCGTCTTCGGCTTCATCATCGCGCTGATGGGCTGCTTCAACGGCTACCGCTCCAAAGGCGGCGCCCAGGGTGTCGGCGCCGCCACCACCTCCGCCGTCGTCTCCGCCTCGATCCTCATCCTGGCGCTGGACTACATCCTCACCCAGCTGCTGTTCCGCGTGCTATGAGCATCAAAATCAAAATCCGCGGGTTGAGAAAATCCTTCGGCGAAAAACGCGTGCTCGACGGTGTGGATCTCGACGTCGCCACCGGCACCGCCATGGTCGTCATCGGCGGCTCCGGCACCGGCAAATCCGTGCTGATCAAATCCATCCTCGGCCTGATCACGCCGGATTCCGGCAGCATCGAAATCGACGGCGAGGACGTCCTCAAAGCCTCCCGCGCCCGCGCCCACGAACTGCGCAGCCAGATCGGCATGCTGTTCCAGAACGGCGCCCTCTTCGACAGCCTCCCCGTCTGGGAAAACGTCGCCTTTGGCCTGCTCGCCGAGAAAAAAATCAAGCGCGGCCAGGCCAAGGACAAAGCCATCGAAATCCTCTCCCAGGTCGGCCTAGGCGCGGATGTCGCCCTGCTCTCCCCCGCCGAACTCTCCGGCGGCATGCAAAAACGCGTCGCCCTCGCCCGCGCCATCGCCAGCGCCCCCGCCATCATGTTCTTCGACGAACCCACCACCGGCCTCGACCCCATCATGGGCGCCGTCATCGACGGCCTGATCGTCGACTGCGTCAAACGCCTGGGCAGCACCTCGATCGCCATCACCCACGACATGGCGAGCGCCATGCGCATCGGCGACCAGGCCGCCATGCTCTACCAGGGCAAAGTAACCTGGACCGGCCCCGCCCCGGACCTGCTGACCAGCGACAACCCCGTCGTAAACCAATTCACCCACGGCCGCCGCGAAGGCCCAATCCAAATGGCGCTGCGGAAGTAAGGCAAGTCGAGTCGAAGCAGTTCTTTTTCTGCAGAAAAAGAACCAAAAAGACTCTTCTATGCTGATCATCGCGTTTGGCGCCGACAATACCCTACAGATGTAGGGTGGGGTGCTCTTCCGCACCCCACCATTCCGATGTCATAATGGTACCACCTAAATGCAATAGGTGGTAAAATGCCAAATAACCGACGAAACAGAATTGGAGCGGAACGAAGTCCGAGGCGATAACATAGCCAAGATTGGCGGGTCGGCTGTCAACAGCCAACCTTCAAGTTGTCGCTTTAAGATAAAAACTTCGCACTGCCGCGTAATAAAGTTCTGAATCAGGGAACGCGCCCATCTGACGGAGCTTATTTGTAAGTATCTCCAAAGTGTGGGCGCTGGCGCTGGCGTCATCGGCCAACGTGTCGAGCTCGTCTGCGATCTCTAACACGGTCTCCTCATCTGCCTGCTTTTCTTCAGGTGATGCCGCGCTTGCTCCTGACCGCGCCCGAAATTTTGCCGTGCGGCGCATATAGTCAGAAAGCCCATTCAACGCTGCCCGACGTAATGACAATGCAACCCGATCCGCTGTTTTCGTGTCGCCGGCCGCAACAAGTTCCCGGTGGTAAGTGGTGAGATCTTCGCTAAGCCTGCGTGCTAACGCTTCAGAAGCTAGCAATCGATCGACCCGCCGCCGGTTTCGATCTGTGCTGGTCATTAGACCGCCCTCAATGGTGGCAACACGCCCGCGTTTACGGTCTAGCACCGCTGCGTCAGCTAGGAGCTTTGCTTCATCAATGCTGGAAGCCAGACCCTGCCCAAACGTCCTTGCCCCAGGTTGTTCTCGATCAGTTACAAACCAGACGTAGCTTCCCTCGGCAGTGCGCTTTTCAAAGGCTGTTCCAATCAAACCGTCGCCGAAAAATCGCACCCAGTGTGGACCAACGTGGTGGAGGCCCCTTTCATATCGCTTCCAATCTTTCATAGCTCACCATTCAAAGTTAGAAGCGACAAATATAGTATTTACGTCGCGATGTAAATACTATATTTGTCAGTGTATTTTCCGCTAGACGGGTTGAGGCGGGGTGTCGAAGAAACAGCACCGGTGATTTCGAAGCAGAGCTTTTCAGAGGGTTTAAGCCTCGGACGAATTGGTCAACATTTAGATTTCATTTCTTGATTTTATGAAAGAAAAATGTTATATAGCTCCCCTGAACCACCCCAAAGGCGCCTTTCATGGCAAGCGCAGTCGCAAATCTCCTCGAGGATCTCAAACAAAGGGGCGGCCTCAAAGGCACCGACGTCGCGAATATCGCTGCCGTGTCCCCGGCTACCGTATCCCGTTGGACAGCCGGCACCTCCTTCCCGCACCCCAAAACCCAGCTTTTAATTTCCGATCTCCGCTACATCGTGGACCGCCTGGCGGAACTATACGACCCCGAGGAAACCCGCGTCTGGCTCTATTCCAAGCACCGCCTGCTCAACGGCGAGCGCGCGATCGATCTTATCCATAACGGCCGCGCCGATGAGGTGCTGGGGGTGATCGAAAGCCTGAACGAGGGGTCCTACACCTAGCCATGGCCCAAACGGGCCGCGTCCACGATCGCGCCACCCTCGACGCCCTGGACGCCCTGACGCCAATACGGTTCGATAATACCGTCTGGCGCATCACCCGCGTCGGCTTCGATGCAACCCGCTTCTCGGCAGCGAACGGACGCTGGAGCCCAGGCGGCACGGTAGAAGTTCTCTACACCAGCCTGGAGCGCGAAGGCGCGCTAGCCGAAATCGGCTACCGGCTCTCCCTCGAACCAGTCTGGCCCAGCCGCATGCAGCACGAAATTCATAAACTGACCGCGCGGAGCGAGCGCACACTCAAATTCGCCAGTATCGAAAGCCTCGCACCTCTCGGCGTCGACATCTCCAGATACGAATCCTTCGACTACACCGCGACCCAAGCTTTAGCAGCCGCCGCACATTTCCTTGAATTCGACGGTCTGCTCGTCCCCAGCGCGCGTCACAGTTCAACAAATCTGGTGCTATTCGCGGAACGGGGCCTCTCCACCGCCGTCGCGGTTAAATCCACCGAACCCGTCGATTGGATAGCCTGGCGCGGCAAACGCCGCCGATAAAAACATCACTCTCAAGACGTCCCCGCCCAAAAGACCTCGAAAACGAAAGCAGAATTTTTTCGCATTTTCGGCCGGCGAACGAAACCGCGCTAATGCAGCTTCGCATCAAGCAGCATCTCCCGGAAAAGCGCTAGCAAATGCATATCAAGATGCTCCCGCATTTCCCCGGACATGATGCTAAAAGCCCGCTCCGGCGCCATGGCGCTTTTATAAACGCGCCGGTCCGTCAGCGCACCGAAAACATCCGCAATTGCCGCCATCCGCGCCAGGTCGTTGAGGCGGCGGCCAGACAACCCGTCAGGATAGCCGCTGCCGTCGATTTTTTCGTGGTGCTGGCCGGCAATGATCACGGCGCCGCGCGGCAGGCCCGGCGATCGATCCAATAGCTTCAGCGTCGCCGGGACATGCCCTTTCATAATCGTGAACTCGGCGTTGCTCAGCTTGCCCGCCTTGTTGAGAATCAACGAGGGGATAGCGATTTTGCCGATATCATGCAGCAATCCGCCGATGGTCAGGATATTCAGGTCGTCGCCCGTCAAACCGCAAGCGCGGCCAAGCATCGAGAGAAATACCGAAACCCGGAGCGAATGCGAGAAGGTATAATTATCGTGATCCCGCACGCCCTGCAGGAGTGAATCAATATCGTCGTCATTGACCGCCGCGAGCAGCGGTTCGCAGGCAGCGCTGATTTCGGCATACGGAACATTCTCGCCCGCCACCGTCCGTTCAGACACGTCGTTGAAGACCGCAATACCGCATTTCAGGGCTTCGGCCTGCAAAGGCGCCAGGCTTTCCCACCGCTTTTCGACACTGGCGCTGAGCGCCGTGGAAATAATGCGAACAAAATTGCTAAGGTTATAAGGTTTCGCCAGGCAGGAAGTCGCGCCGGCACGCAGCGCCATCGCCCGTTGCCCGGAGTCATTGCCATCCAGCAATATGACGATCGGCATCATGGCGAAAAGCGGATCCAGCCGCATCGATTTGACCAACGCGTAATTCATGTCCTGCGCCCGTGCTTCGGAAATCAATATCGCATTTGGTTCCGTTACATGTGCATAACGCAGCGCGTCTGCCGTCAGTGAAAAATTCTTGATCAGGTAAAGTGGACCAAGGGCCGCAGTGATTTGTTCGCGAAGCCCGGCATGCGCGTCTAGAAGCACAAGTTTCGGCCTGGACTCTTTCATGCACGCGCTCCGGTGGCCGAATGCACCCGGTCTAACGAACGACTGCCTAACAATGAATTAAGTTGCTCCGTGTCGCTTATCCGGGGCGCCGCGGCATTGTTTCATTTACCGGAAACTAATGAATTTAACGTAGCCAAAGCGGAATCGTCCCGAAAGCTGTTTATGCAACCCACGATTCGTCGACCCTTAAAATATTTGGCGCAATGCTTTGCCTCGGGCTCACCGCGGTCGTAACACTGAACATGATCGCGCTGACCGAGCTTGAGGTCACAGGTCCGGTCTATAACCGGATCGCGCTTGGCCAGGGGTTGGTCGGCGATATCGAACCGCCGCCGCTCTACGTGGTGGAGGCCAATCTGGATGCCAATCTGGCCAGCCGGGATCCCGGCAATCTCAGCATCTACACCGCCGAACTGGCGACCCTCCACCAGCAATATAGCGCCCGCCACGGCTATTGGAGCCAGAGCGGTCTGCCCGCCGATATCAGAGCGGAGCTGGACCGTAAGTCCGATCCCGACGTGCAACAATTCTGGCGCCAGCTGGAAGGCGTGGTGCTGCCGGCGATCAAATCCGGCAACCCCGCGGCGGTCACGCAATCGATGGCGGTGCTGAACCGGATCTACCAGGCGCATCGCACGGTGGTGAACGATATCGTCAACCAGGCGACCGCGTTCGACGCCGACAACCAGGCCCGCGCCGCGCATCAGATCAAGCGCTACACCGCAGTCGTCCTGACCGGCTCGGTGCTGTTGCTGTGCGGCATCATTGCCGGCCTATGGATGATGAGCCGCCGGGTGTTGACGCCGGTCAAGCGATTGGGCGACTACATGGAGGCGCTGGCCGCCGGCAATTACGAAACCGACGTTCCGTATCAGACCCGCCACGACGAGATCGGTCACATGGTGCATTCGGTAAAAATCTTCCGGGATGCGATCATCCAACGCCAGGCGGCGGAAGAGGATTTGTCGAGGGAACGGGCGGCGTCGGAGACGGCGCGCAAACAGGTCGAGGCCGAGCGCGCCGAGGCTGCGGCAGCGCAGAAATTCGTGGTCGATGCGCTGGCGAACGGTCTGGTCCGCTTTTCCAACGGCGATCTTACCTGCCATATCCAGACCTGGTTCAGTGCCGATTACAAAACCCTGCGAATGGATTTCAACGATGCTGTTTCCAAAATGCAGGAAACCATGCGGCAAATCGCCGGCACCACCGGCAATGTGCAAACCGGCGCCGGAGAAATCCTGCACGCCGCCAACGATCTTTCACACCGGACCGAACAGAAGGCAGCCCAGCTTGAGGAGACATCCGCGGCGCTGGATGAACTAACCGCGACCGTCCGCAGCAGTTCAGCCAGCGCACAAACCGCGGCAGCACTCGCGATCAAGGCACGCACCCATGCGGAGGCATCCGGCGTGGTGGTGCGCAACGCCGCCGATGCCATGGGCGCCATTGCGACATCATCCAGCCAGATCACAACAATCATCGGCGTGATCGACGAAATTGCCTTCCAGACCAATCTGCTGGCGCTCAACGCCGGGATCGAGGCGGCGCGCGCCGGCGATGCCGGACGCGGTTTCGCCGTCGTGGCGACCGAAGTGCGGACCCTGGCGCAGCGCTCCGCGGACGCGGCAAAGGAAATAAATCCATCATCTCCGCTTCCGGACAGCAGGTGGCAAGCGGCGTGAAACTGGTGGACAGCACCGGCAGTACCCTGTTGAGCATCGGCGATGAGGTGCACCAGCTCAGCGAGCTGGTCGGTGAAATTGCGCGCGCCGCCGGCGAACAGGCCATCGGATTGCAGCAGATCAACCAGACCATCAATGAGATGGACCGGATGACCCAGCAGAATGCGGCGATGGTGCAACAGACAACCGCTGCCAGCCGTCACCTGGCCACGGAGGCAACCGGCCTTGCCGGGCTGGTTGGGGAGTTCACGATCGGCGGTGCCACGGTCGCGCAGCAAGCCGCCTCCGCTGCTGAATGAGGCGCACCCTGCCGGTCTAAGCGCAAATCAAATCAGCCGGACATCCAGGCATTTGCGTGCTGATTCGCGCCCAGCTATGAGCAAGGAGATTCGCGCATAAAATTCATTCTCTTAGGTAACCGCACCCATGGAAGCGAAACATTTTCTCCACTTGCGACTAAAAGAACGTGAGAAGCACGGCCCGCATGTGACCGATAACGAACATGTCGGGTTCAACGGCCGCATCGCCGTCATCATCACCAATGTCGTTGGCACCATGTGGTGCGCCTATGTTTTCGCGGCAATCGCCCTGATCAGCCTGCCGGAAGCCGTCAAAGGCGGCGTCGCAACGCTCGTCGCATGGGTCGCGCAGACTTTCCTGCAGCTGGTTCTATTGTCGGTAATCATGGTCGGCCAAAAGGTCGCCGCCGCGGCATCCGACAAACAGGCGCTGCAAACCTATAACGATGCTGAAGCGCTGCTGAAAATCCAGGATGAGGTTCACGTGCTCATCGAGCTTAACAACAAATTGACCACAGAAATCCACCACGCGCTGATATCGAAACAATTATAGGCTGGGTTAGCTACGCTAACTCCCCGCTTACAGCAAAAAATCAAACCTGCGCCAAACCGCCATCCACCGGCAGATCAATCCCGGCGACATAGCTCGACTCATCGGACGCCAGAAAAAACGCCGCCGCGGCAATTTCCTCGGGCAAGCCAAGCCGCCCGAGCGGCGTCATCGAAGCGAATCCCGCCCTGGCCGCATCCGCCTTCTCGTCGCTGTCAAACTGCCCACGGATGATCGGCGTCTCGGTCGCACCCGGGCTCAGCGCATTCACGCGAATGCCCATGTCCTTCAGTTCCTGCGTCCACACCCGCACCAATTCCCGCACCCCGGCCTTCGCCGCCGAGTAAGTCCCATGCGCCGGGATCCCCTTCACATTCACCACCGAAGATACCACGACAATCGAACCGCCCTTGCGCATCAACGGCAGCGCCTTCTGCACCGTGAAAATCACCCCCTTCAAATTGATATCCACGGTCTTCTCATAATGCGCCTCTGATAGATCGAAGATCTGCGCATGCTCAATAAATCCCGCATTCGCAATGACGATATCAACCGCGCCCTTCTCCGCTTTAACGACAGCATAAAGCCGGTCGAGATCGGCGAGGTTCGCAACATCGCCTTGAACCGTCGTCACATTCATCCCAATTTCTTCCTTGGCTTTCGCCAATTCAGACTCGCGCCGGCCGGTGATGAACACATAGGCCCCCTCCGCCACGAAACGCCGGGCCGTCGCCAGCCCGATGCCGCTCGAGCCGCCGGTGATGACGGCAACTTTTCCCGCTAAATTCGACATGTCCAAATCCTTACATGAATTGATGCCAAGTATTTGGCCTATTCGACCCAACCGGGGTATACGGATAATTCAAACAAGACTTATTTGGAATGTAAATGAATGACCGCTACCAGGAGCTGACGGTTTTCGTGCGCGCGGCCGAGTGCTGCAGCTTCTCGCGCGCCGGCCGGGAGCTCGGCCTGTCCCAGCCCTCCGTCTCGCGGATCATCAGCGAGCTGGAAACCCGGCTTAGCGTCAAACTGCTGTTGCGCACCACCCGCCGCATCACCGTCACCGATGCCGGCGCGCTGTTTCTTGAAAAAGCGCGGGCGCTGCTGGCGCAATGGGAAGCGGCGGAAGATGCCGCGCGCGGCATGGACTCGCTGCGCGGCACCATCCGGCTGGCGCTGCCGGTCGTTTACGGCACGCGCGAAGTGATCCCCCGCCTGACCAAATTTCTCAGCCTCCACCCGCAGTTGCGGGTCGAGATCACGATCGCCGATATCAGGCAGGACCTCATCGCCGAGGGCGCCGACGTTGCAATCCGCCTCGGCAGACTGGAAGACTCCATGTTCGGCGCCCGCAAGCTGACCGAGCTCGAGCGCTATTTGGTGGCCTCCCCCGCCTATCTTAAGGCGCGCGGCACGCCCAAAACGCCCGCCGAACTTGCCGGTCATGATTGTATTTTCGGCCCCGGCGGCCTTGGCGCGGAAACCTGGTCCTTCACCAGGAACCGCGCGGTAACTTCAATCAATGTCCGCGGCAGAATCCAGACCGATTCCGGCTCCGGGCTTTTTGCATCCGTCATGGCGGGCCTTGGCATCGCAATCGCGTCCACCGCCATGGCCGGCGCGGAAATCAAATCCGGCAGCCTCCGGCGCCTGCTCCCCGATTACAAAATGCCGCCGGTGGAAGTGCACGCCGTATTCCCGGGCGGCCCGCGCCCCTCGGCCAAAACCCGCGCTTTTGTGGATTTTCTATCCGACGAAATTCGCCACCCTAAAGCCTGACGGTGCCTTGCTTCATCCCATCCCAGAATTTGATCTGCTCAGCTTTCACCTTGATCATCACGATTTCAGGCGAATCGATCCCACCGTCAAACCATTTATCAAGCTCCGGAGTCCAATGTTCCTGGTACGTCGCCTTGTCGCGAACAAGGCTGGCCTTGCCTTCAACAAACACATAGAACTTCGAATTCGTGAACAATTTGGCCGAGCCCTGGTACGCCAGCCCGACATTGCCGTCACGTTCGATATCCTCCACCGTATGGGTATTCTCATAAGTGAAAAAATACGACTCTCCGGTGAATTTCACATCGCCGTTATTGCTCATCGGCCGCCCGGCCAGCTGGCCGCCTGCCATCCGCGTCGTCAGAATCGCGATATCGATCCCGGCCATTTTATCGGCCAGATCCGTCAGGCTCATCTCCGCATGTTCGGGCTGTTTCATGGCATTTCCTGCAGGTTGTTGTGTGCCCTAACTTTGGGGTGGCGCACGCAGCTCTCAAGGCGGCCCCACCTTAACATTTGCTCACTTGGAATGGCGCGAGATTGACGAAGGCCGGATACGACGGCAACAAAACCATTCCGTACTGGCAAGGCATCGAAACCGTGTAGATGCCTGTTGAAGGAAATGCCGCCGATGCCCGCTCCAATCTCAATCCTCATCCCGATTTACGACGGTGTCACCCAGCTCGATTTCACGGGACCCTATCAGTTTCTCTGCCGCGCGCCGGATGTCACCATCACCGTCGCCTCGATCGAGGCAAAGCCCATCAACGCCGGCGGCCTGGTATTCGCCGGCCTGACGGATCTGCACATGGTCAGCCATTGCGACGTCCCTCTCATCCCCGGCGGCTTTGGCTGCGTTGCGGCGGTCGAGAATGAAAATTTCCTCTCGGACATCCGCCGCCTCGGGGCAACGGCAAGCTATCTCACTTCGGTCTGCACCGGCGCGATCATTCTCGGTGCCGCCGGGTTGCTCGCCGGCAAACGCGCTGCCTGCCATTGGGCATGGCGCGACATGCTGGCCTTGTTCGGCGCCATTCCCGACCCCGGCCGGGTCGTGCGCGACGGTAATATCATCAGCGGCGGCGGTGTGACCGCCGGTATCGACTTCGCCCTCGAACTGATCGCCGAACTGCGCGGCGAAGACACGGCCAGGCAAATCCAGCTTGGCCTCGAATATGCGCCGGCGCCTCCCTTCGACTCCGGCCGGCCCGATCTGGCCTCCCCTGCGATCCTCGCGGCCTATAACGCCCAGATCGCGTCTACCATGTCGGAGACCAGGGCCCGCGTTGCGCAGGTCGCCGCGCAGATGCGTTTGCGCTAGCATTAGGCGGCCTGCCCCAAACCGGACCTTCGAGGAACGCATTGATCCTGCCCCGTCCTGCGATCCGGCTGAACTCACGAAAATGGCGGTTGCCGCCAGAGGCCCGGCTTGTTCTTGCCTGCGTCCTGGCGATCCTGCTTTTCGGCCGCCCAAAGCCGGAGACGCAAGTTGCGGACGACTCGCGTTCCGGCGGCTTGAACCTGCATGTTCCGTATCGCACGAATTATTATTTCGGCGGCCGCCAAGTGCGCGGCACCGGCGCCACGGTCACGCTTGGGGCCGCGGCGGGGCTCGGGGGCTGGGCAAGTTTTCTGCCCTTCAGCGCCGCGCGTCCCGCGCAGGCGCGCTCCTGCCTGGTCACCGCGCCGCCCGCAACGCCGGCGGGCAAACCCCCAAGGGATATCGCCGATGATCTGCCCGGACTTTACGGCGCGCCCTGGGTCGCTTCGGTCAATGGCTATCTTATCGCCGCTTTGCACGTCACCGTGCCCCGCCACGCCGGATCGCCGCCGCCGCAACCTGTTTTGCAAATCTACCGCCAGGGCGGCCCGCCGGCCTTCTCGCAGCCCGTGCCGGTCAGCGTTACCCGCGGCAACAGCGCGCTTTTATACCGCATGTTCGTCGGCGGCCCCATTACCTGCATCGACCTCGTTATTCCCAATGGCGCCGGCGCCGGCACTGCCCATGTATATTATCCGTTCCGCGGCCGGCTATATGACGCGGCGGGTGTTTTCACGGTTCAGCGGTAAGTGCCTCAAGGATGGAGCCAAGCGTGGAGAATTTTTTGATCGATCATCTGGCCACCGTGATCACTGCGGCGATCGCGCTGGTCCTGGTCATCTTCCTGATCTGGCTGCGCCGCACCAAGGAATTCTACTGGACGGATTTCTGGTACGCTTTCCCCTTTTTCGGCGGGTTGCATAAATCCATTGCCGAGAAAAACCTGCATCCGGTCCGCGACGACGTCACGCTTGAGATGATCACCCCCGCCCAGCAGGCGCTCATCTCGACCTATTTCAACCATATCGGCGTCATAACCCGCGAGCGCTTCCACCGCGCCTACCGCTTCCTGCTGCTCTCCAAGCAATCGGACCGCCGGCCGATGCCATTCTGGGGCCTGCCCATACTTTTCCTCCTGCTGCTGGCCGAAGGCCTTGGCTTTGGTATGCTGTTAGCCCCGTTTATCGCCGCCGAGATCACCCCCAACGCCGCCGAGATCATCGGCTTTGCCATCGCCTTCGTCATGGCCATCATCGCCGCCGGCCTTACCCATGCCGCCGGCGCCGAATTCTACGAAAGCGGGCTGATCGCGAAAATGCGCCACATCGCGAATAACGGTAAAATTCCCCTGTATCGCATCGCCATCGCCAATGACGAAGATCAGGAGATCGATCATGGCGATGACGATGTAACCCGCTTCGGCAATCGCGTCCTCGAATCCACCCATGACAAGGCCGACAAAAAATTCATCGTCGCCGCCTTCCTGTTCATCATCGTCGTGCTCGGCGCATCATCGCTTTTGCGCTACGAGAATCTGCGCCTGGCCGTCACCCAGCAATCGGCTTTGCAGGCGCAATCCGGCGCCACCCAGGGCAGCAACCCGTTCGCCGCCCCCTCCGCCCTGCCGCCGGACGTCGCGCAGAACGCGCAGGATGCTCAGGCACAGGTGCAGGTCGAGGAAAATTCCGAACAATTGCTGGGCGGTGTTGCCGGCATCGTCGGTCTCGGCGTCATTTTCGTCTTCACCCAGGTCTACGCCATGACGCTCGGCATCCGCTATGGCCATCTGGAGCGCGCCCGCGTCAAAGCCGCCTATAAAAACGGCACCATGGGCTATTCCAGCTACGAAGATTACAAACGCCATGTGCTCGACCCGCGGGTCCGCCGCACGGAACGGCGGCTGCAGCAGCTCAAAAACGGCCTTTACCGCGATTCCCAGACCCCGCCTTCCACCCTCACCTTCGAACATTGGCTGACGGTGAAAATGCAGGCCGAGAGCGCCGCACTCCGCACAACCGACCCGGGCCAGCGTGCAGCGGCGCTCGAGGCGCCGCCCAAATTCGACGCGGCGGCCACCGCTGTGCGCATTATGAACATCGCGGACACGCCTGCGCGCCGCGCCGCGCTCCGCCGGGTCATCGCAACGCTGACCGAATCTGAAATCGCCGAGCTGCAGGCGGAAATCGAGCGGATTCGCCACGGCAATGCCACGCCGTCCTGGGTGGATGAAGTATGATTCTGCGCGCGCTCGGTTTGGCCGCTGTCGCTGTCTTCATCGCCGGTTCCCCCGCTTTGGCCGGCGCGCTGAACGACGTGCCAAGCTGCTACGCCGCCGCCAAAATCCAGCCTGCGGATCAACGCGGCTATTCCCGGCTGTTCTATGTCCTGATCGACCAGACCGTCACCTGGAACCGCGATATCGAAAGCGGGATCATGGACAATCTCAACCTGAACCTGACGCCCGGGACAAAATTTGTCATCGCCGATTTCTCCGCCTTCTCCCAAGGACACTATCTGCAGGTACTGCATACCGGCATCATCGAAGCCCCGATGCCGCCTTCACAAATTGGCAACACCCCGATCGACGCGGCAAAACTCCTGAACGCCTGCCTGGCCGAACAGCGTCCATACGCGGTAAAAATGGCCGATGATTCTGCGATCGCAGCGCTCAGTGGCAGCAGCGGCAGCCTCGAAAATTCCGACATTTTATCGACATTGCACCAGCTCTCCGCCGCCATCGCCGCCGACCCGGCGCCGGACAAAGCGCTGTTCCTCGCCTCGGACGGGCTGGAGAATTCCGCCGTCGCCAGCTTTTACCATCACGGCGCCATCCGCAACATCGACCCCGCCCATGAGCTCGCCCGTGCCGAAGCGGCCGGGCTGATGGCAAATTTCGGGGGCGCCAAAATCTTCGTCATCGGCGGCGCTTTGCCACCTCCGGGCCAGACCCCGTATGAAGGGCCGGAACTGCTCAAGCATCTGGCGGATTTCTGGACCGGCTATTTCCAGCAATCCGCCGCCACGCTGGTCGAGTTCGGAGAGCCGGTGCTGCTGCAACCCGTGAAATTCTAGAACCTATCCTGGCGTCACCCGCTTGGCGCGCCCCGCTTGTCACGTAAGGTGGAATAATCTTAAAGCTAGCGACCAGGGAAGGCCGCGCGCCCAAGGAGATAGAATATGACCACGCAGAGGACGCTTCGGCGTATCTCCAATAAATTCCAGCGGATGATCGCCAAGACCCAAAAGCCGGTCGATCGGACCCGGGATTTAAAGGGCGCATATACCGGCTTCGTGAAGCGGGTCATTGACACCCTGCCTTTGGAAGAGGCCATGAGCCAGGCCGTCGGCGGCGGCTTTGACGTCATCGGCCCGATCGAGGTTGCCATATTGCGCCACGCCGGGCTGCAGCCGAATCAATGGGTCATCGACGTCGGCTGTGGTTCGGGCCGGCTCGCGGTGCCGCTTTCATCCTATCTTAAAGGCAAATACTCAGGCTTCGACGTGGTCGCCGATCTGGTGGAATACGCCCGGAAAACAGTGGCGCGGCCGGATTGGCGTTTTGAGACCATCAACCATATCGGCATTCCGGAACCGGATGGCTGCGCCAACATGGTCTGCTTCTTCTCGGTGCTGACCCATCTGCTGCACGAACAAAGCTACTGGTATCTGCAAGAGGCCATGCGCGTCCTGAAGCCGGGCGGCCGCATCGTCGCCTCCTTCCTGAATTATGGCCAGGACTCGCATTGGACGATTTTCATGAACACGCTGACGGACGCAAAAGGTTCGCCGTCGGGCCCGCTCAACGTCTTCCTGTCGCGCGAGATCCTGACACTCTGGGCCGGCCGCCTCGGGCTGGAGGTCATTGAATTCATCGATGGCGAGCAGGCGATCCCGGGTTCGTCAGCGCTTGGCCAGGCCGTCTGCATCCTGCAAAAACCCTGATCGGCAGCCTTAAGCAGCAAATATCGGACTAAACCCCATGGCACGTAGCCCTTTGCGATAGGCAAAGGAGCTGCGGTCGGCGGAGATATGCGCCTCCAGCGTCGGGTCGAGCGGCAAGAATTCCGGTTTCTGCGCTTCCACCACCAGCCGGTCTTCCTCGAACACCCGGCGGTTGAATTCATGCACCGCCTCGACCGGAATATGCAGGTCGAAATTCCGCGCGATCGGGCAGAACAGCCGGGTCTGGCGCGAGGTCATGGGCGAGGCGCAGTTCATCACCACCAGCCTTGCCTCGCCGGGAAAATGCACCGTGATCGAGGCCGTGAACGGCAGATGGACCTCGAAATGCCGCAGCCAGACAAAGCCCTCAGGCGCTGAGGACTCAACCCCGATCGGATAATTGGCGACGCTGCTGCGGTAATCGACCGAAAACCCGACCTCATTGGTGACCGGCACATAGGATGGAACCACCGTATTGTTCGGGTCGCCGAAGGTGGTCAGATGCACAAAACCGAAATGCGCAACGTCGATAAAGCCCTCCAACTGCCGCCCGGCGAAACCGCCGATATCGATGCTGGGGCAGTTGATCTGCTGGAAACCCGGATCGTCCCAATGCGGCATCGTGGGAATGGCGCTGCGTGGGTGGTCGGGGGCTTCCGGCGCGCGCAGCCGGGTCCAGACCAGGCCATATTTTTGCGCCGCCGGATAGGTCTTCAGGTTCAGCCGGGGCGGGATGCCCATGTCCGGATTGGCCGGGACATGGTCGCATTTGCCGCCGGGGCCAAAATGCAGCCCATGATAAATGCAGCGAATGCCGTCGCCATCCTGTGAACCCATGCTGAGCGGCACGCCGCGATGCGGGCATAAATCATCGGCCACGACAATCGTCTCACCGGATCGGTAAATTACCAGCTTTTGGTCCAGCAGCACGGCGCCGATCGGGCCGTGGCCGAGCTCGGCCGCGATGGCGACCGGAAACCAGAATTGGCTGAGAATATGCCAATCGCTGGCATCGAAGCTGCAATTCTGCGGGAGCTGCGGGAGCTGCGGGAGCTGCGGAAGCTGCGGAAGCGAGCTCTCGGCCGGCGGATGATCCATAAAACACCCCTTCTCGTAAGGCCGCAGTTTCGCTTGCCTTGCGGCCGAATGTCCAGCCGCAATCAATCCTTCGTTAACCTATCCATGCCACAGTGGGTGGCAAATTCAGGAGATTTCGCCATGAGCATCGCCGCCGTCGGCAACAGCGCCGCAACCGCGCTAAGTCTTTTAAGCTCGGCGGGGAGCGCTTCGTCTTCCGCATCCTCGGGCAATACAACCAGCGTGACGACCGCGCCGGATGGCTCTGTCACAACCACCGTCACCGCCGCGAACGGCGAGGTGGTCTCGGTCTCCGTGACAAAACCGGCGACCGCGCAAAACCAGCCCGCCAACCCCAACGCGCTTTTAGACGTAAAAGCCTAGCCCATACGCCCAGGTCCCACCCATAAGGCTGAGGCCGAATCCCAGTCCCAGGCCTCGGTAAACAGAAGTTTTTTGCTGCTTTTTTTCAAAAAAGAAGCCTTTCCCGACCTGACCAAAGTTTGCCGGAAGGGTACGGTCCGCTATAGACGCCGGCATGGACCTTAAAGATCATATCCGCGCCATCCCCGATTTTCCCAAGCCGGGAATCCTTTTTTACGATATTTCCACCCTGTTGCGGCATGCCGATGCCTGGCAGGTGGCCATGGGCCGATTGAGCAAGATGGTGCGGGCGCATCACCCGACGGTGCTGGCCGGTGTTGAGAGCCGGGGGTTTCTGCTGGCTGCGCCGCTGGCGCTGAACCTGGGTTGCGGGTTTGTGATGCTGCGTAAGCGCGGCAAGCTGCCCGGGCAGTGCGTCGGGCTGGACTATGATCTGGAATACGGCACGGACCGGGTTGAAATTCAGGCGGATGCCATAGAGCCGGGCGCCCGGGTCGTGGTGGTGGACGATCTGCTGGCAACCGGTGGCACCATGTCGGCCGGAATCAAGCTGATCCAAAGTATCGGCGCCGAGGTTGTGGCCGCGGTGGCGCTGATGGAGCTTTCCTTTTTGAAGGGCCGGGACCGGCTTCACGTGCCGTTTGAAGCGCTGATTCAATACGACGCATAAATAACGCGCAGCTGACCTAAAACAGATCGAGCGGGATGATAGCTTTATGAAACGCCGGCTTTTGCTTGGAATGACGGCAGCAGGCGCCGCCGGGCTGGCCGCCGCCGGGCTAGGCGCCGCCGAGCTGTTCACGCCGGGCCGCGCCTTGGCCGATAACCCCACCGGCTATGCCTTGCTGGCCGCCGGCCCGGACGGCGGGCTCATCAGCCGCTGGGGCAATGCCTGCGCCTTGGCGCTAGGGGCCGGTTTTCCCGGCAACCCGGTCCTGCAGGTGGAACTCACCGGCGGATTGGACGGGGTGACCGGCGCCAATAAGTTTGACGCTTTGGTGGTGCCGGACGGCGCGACCGCGGCGATGTTCCCGGGCGAGACATTGATTGCCTGGCTCACCGGCGACAGCCGCGTGCATTTCGATCCGACGCATTGGGTTTCGGTGATGGCGGCCACGAACTCCGGGGTGCTGGTGGTCCGCCAGAAACCGGGTGTGAAGCCGACCGCGCAAACCATCCAGACCGGCGGCGTGCTGAAACTCGCCGTCGATCAGCCGCAGAGCAATGACTTGGCGGCTTTGCTCGCCTTGCAGCGGATGGGCGTGCAAAGCTCGCCAATTTTCGGCCTGCGCGGCACCGATGCCAAGACCAAGGCCTTCCTGGCCGGCGAGGCGGATGCGGTGTTCCTCTGCGGCGAAGGCGTGCCGGAGGATATCGCACCCTTGGCGGCCAATGGCGGCGTTCCGGTCTTCTCAATCGGCCGGATGGGCGACGACGGCATATTGACCAGCGACCCGCTGTTCCCGACCCTGCCGATTGCCGAAAACTTCGCGCCGATTGCCACGAACACGCCATTCGCCGCAGCCTATCAGGCCGCCGCCGCCGCCGCCCGGCTGGATTTCCTGATCACCTTGCCGCATTTGACCGACCCGGCCGCCGAGGCGCGCTGGCAGGAGGCTGCGTTGACAGCCATCGGCACCACGGCACTTGGCGCCGCGGCCGATGCCAGCTCCGTGCATCTGCGCGGATCGCCCGGCACCCAGGCGGAGCTGAGCGCGTTTTCACTCTCGCCCACCGACCAGCTTGGCCTGCAGAATTTCCTGCAAACCCGGTTCGGCTGGCGGGCGAGCTAGCGTTTGGCCAAATCCGCGGCGCAATTCGTCTGCTCGGCCTGCGGCAGCGTCTTCCCGAAATGGGCGGGACGATGCGAGGCCTGCGGCGAGTGGAATACGCTGGAGCAGGAAGTGGCCCGGCCGGCCTTGCCCGGCGGCATGAAAGTCGCGCCCAAATCCGGCCGGCATAAAATCGAATTCGTCGGGCTGGAGGGCAAATCGCCGCCGCCGCCGCGGATTCCCACCACCATCGCCGAATTCGACCGGGTGCTGGGCGGCGGTCTGGTGCCGGCATCCGTGGTGCTGGTCGGCGGCGATCCGGGCATCGGCAAATCGACGCTGCTGCTGCAGGCGAGTGCTGCACTCGGCCGCGCCGGCAAACAGGTGCTGTATATTTCCGGCGAGGAATCCATCGACCAGATCCGCATGCGCGGCGCCCGCCTCGGCCTCAGTAGCGCGCCCTTGGCTCTGGCGGCCGCAACCCAGCTCGGCGATATCCTGTCCAGCCTCGCAAGCTATCCCGACGCCGCGCTGGTGGTGATCGATTCCATCCAGACGATGTGGGCCGAGGGCGTGGATTCCGCCCCCGGCTCCGTCACCCAGGTCCGCGCGGCGGCTTTTGAACTGATCCGCGCCGCGAAAACCCAAGGCTTCGCTTTGATGCTGGTAGGACATGTCACCAAGGAGGGCGCGCTCGCCGGCCCGCGCGTCCTGGAGCACATGGTGGACGTCGTGCTGCATTTCGAAGGCGACCGCGGTCACCAGTTCAGAATTCTGCGCGGCGTAAAAAACCGCTTCGGCGCCACCGATGAGATCGGCGTTTTCGAGATGACCGGCGCCGGCCTGGCCGAGGTCGCCAACCCGTCGGCACTGTTCCTGGCGGAGCGGCGAGGTAATGTCTCGGGCAGCGCGGTGTTTGCCGGGCTGGAAGGCTCGCGGCCGGTACTGGTGGAAATTCAGGCCTTGCTGGCGCCGGCCCCCGGGGGTTCGCCCCGCCGCTCGGTCATCGGCTGGGATTCCGGCCGGCTGTCGATGCTGCTCGCCGTGTTGGAAACCCGCTGCGGGCTGAAGCTCGCCATGTATGATGTCTATCTCAACGTCGCGGGCGGCCTGCGCGTCAGCGAGCCGGCGGCGGACCTTGCCGTGGCGGCAGCCTTGATTTCAGCCCTGCAGGACGTGCCGACCGACCCATCGATGGTATTTTTCGGTGAAATTGGACTGTCCGGCGAGCTCCGGCAGGTCGCGCAATCCGAATTGCGCCTGAAGGAAGCGGCCAAATTGGGCTTTGCCAAAGCAGCGTCGCCGCGGCGCGTCGCCGGCGGCGCCGGCCGCCTCGCGGTGCCCCCCACGCTTGGCCTGGTTGAACTTGGCCATCTGACCGACCTTGTGGCGGTAGCCACCGGCGGGGTAAAGGGAGCAGCCGCCGGGGTCAGGCAAACCGGGCAAGCTTGATCAGCTTTTTAAATACTGGACTGGGTGCTTTCGAAATGGCGATATCTTTTGACCTGGGTTGACGGCGCGGCAATCGGGGTCGTGGTATTATCGGCGCTGTTCTCGCTGGTGCGCGGGTTCGTGCGCGAGGTGCTCGGCGTCGGCGCCTGGGTGGGCGCGGCACTGGGCGCGCTCAGCGGCTATCAATATGTCGTACCCTATGTCGCCAGCGTGGTCAGCGCGAAGAATTTCATCGTGCCCGTTTCCGCCGGCATCGTGTTCATCGCTTTGCTGATCCTGCTCAGCATCATCAGCGCCTGGATCGGCGGGTTGGTGCGGGATTCCGCCCTGTCCGCGCTGGACCGCACGCTCGGCATCGTCTTTGGCGTCATCCGCGGCGGCGTCATCGTCTGCCTTGCCTATATCGGCCTGTCGTTATTTCTGGTGCCGGCGGAATGGCCCGCCCCGGTCATGAACGCGCGCTTCCTGCCTTACGCCCATAACGGGGCGATGATGCTGGTCTCGCTATTGCCGCCGGACTACCAGCCCAAGGTCAACGCCTTGCCGCAGCCCGGCGCCCCCAGCGCCAACACGCTGATGCAGCAGCCGGTATCGGGAAGCGCGCTGACGCCGAACACGCAATAAGTGGAAGAAGTTCTTTTTTGAAAAAAGGCTAGCCGCCGGCAAACCAAAAAACTTCTTTGACACTGGGGCATGGGCTGTGACGGCGCCAACGCCCATGACCCGACATGAAAAACTCTTTTTGCTTCTTTTTCTTCAGAAAAAGAAGCACTGTCTTTTTCTCATACCCGATATAGCTCGACATCGTTGTGTCATAAGCTTACGTGACCTCACACAGCGCAACGGAATCGAAGCTCTTGATTGATGATGACAAGCCTCATGAGGAATGCGGTGTCTTCGGGGTCTGGAATGTCACGGATGCCGCCGCCATCACCGCTTTGGGGCTGCACGCCTTGCAGCATCGCGGGCAGGAAGCCACCGGCATCGTCACTCATGACGGCGTGCGGTTCCACTCCCATAAGGGCCTGGGTCTGGTCGGCGATAACTACGGCGACGCCAAAATAATGGCCAGCCTGCCCGGCACGCGCGCCATCGGGCATAATCGCTACGCCACCACCGGCGAGACGGTATTGCGGAATGTGCAGCCGCTGTTTGCCGAATTCGAATTCGGCGGCTTCGCCGTCGGGCATAACGGCAACCTCACCAACGCGCATACCTTGCGCAAGGCGCTGACCCGCCGCGGCTGCCTGTTTCAATCGACCATGGACAGCGAGGTGTTCGTTCACCTCATCGCCATCAGCCTGTACGCCAATGTCATCGACCGGCTGATCGACGCGATCAAGCAGGTGGTCGGCGCCTATTCTTTGGTGGCGCTGACCAATGAGCATCTGATCGGCGTGCGCGACCCGCTGGGCGTGCGGCCGCTGATCCTCGGGCGCACGCATGGCGCCGACGGCAGGGTGGGCTGGGTGCTGGCATCCGAGACCTGCGCGCTGGACATCGTCGGCGCCGATTTCGTCCGCGATGTCGAACCGGGCGAGATCATCCTCATCGACGATAGCGGGCTGCGCAGCGTCAAACCTTTTGCCGTATTGGCCCCGCGTTTTTGCGTGTTCGAATATATCTACTTCGCGCGGCCGGATTCCGTGATGGAGGGCATTTCCGTCTACAACGCGCGAAAGTTGATCGGCGCGCAACTGGCGCGCGAATCCCCCGTTGCGGCCGACGTTGTCGTGCCGGTGCCGGATTCCGGCGTGCCGGCCGCCATGGGTTTTGCCGAAACCAGCGGCATTGCCTTCGAGCTTGGCATCATCCGAAACCATTACGTCGGCCGCACGTTTATCGAGCCGACCGACCAGATCCGGCATCTCGGCGTGCGCCTCAAGCATTCGGCCAATCGCGCGATCATCGAGGGCAAACGCGTGATCCTGGTCGATGACTCGATCGTGCGCGGCACCACCAGCCAGAAAATCGTCGAAATGGTGCGCGCCGCCGGCGCCGCCGAGGTGCATATGCGCATCGCCGGGCCGCCCACCACCCATTCCTGCTTCTACGGCATCGACACGCCGGAGCGCAGCAAATTATTGGCAGCGCGAAACGATATCGCCGCCATGGCAAAGCTCATTGGCGTTGACAGCCTGGCTTTCATCTCCATCGACGGTTTGTACCGCGCGCTGGGCCGCGACGGCCGCGACCCCGCCGCGCCGGCCTTTTGCGATGCCTGCTTCACCGGCGAATACCCGATCTCGCTCACCGACAACATCGAGCCGCGCGACCCGCAACTCAGTCTGCTCGCCGAACTGAGCTGATGGCCCCGAACTCGTCCTGGCGGGTCATTCAACGCGCTTTGGCTGCGCTCCGGTGCTCACGTACTGAAGTACGCTCCGCTCCGGTGCTCGACAATCACCGCCATGCGACTCACCAGCCCGACTTCTGAAACAATCTCTTTGCGCCTCAATATCGTCATTTTGCCAAAAGGGCAGCACATGGACCCGCCGTCGATCGCGCTTGTTTTGCATACTGCCGCGATGCTGGCGGCGAGGCTGGCGGGGCCGCCTTTGCTGGCGGCGCTGGCGGCCGGGCTTTTGATTTCGATCTTTCAGGCCGTTACCCAGATCAACGAAGCCACGTTGGTTTTCCTGCCGAAGGTCGCTGCAATGTTTGCGGCACTCATGCTCCTCGGCGGCTCGATGGTCGCGGCACTCGACAGTTTCACCCATTTCATTTTCAACCAGATCATCCGCGCCGGCGGCTCATGATCGCCGACCCGACTCTGCTGCATGCGTTGCTCCCGCTGGCATTCGCCTTCGCGCTCGCGCTGGCGCGGATCGGCGGCGTCGTGATGCTGTTGCCAGGCGTCGGCGAAACCGTGGTGCCGCCGACTTTGCGCGCCGGTTTCGCCGTGGCGCTTACCTTGCTCCTAATGCCGAGCATATCCATGCCGGGCATCGCCATCCCCGCCGCGCAACCCGGTTTCATTCTGCTGGCGGCATTGCTGGCGCATGAGCTGGCCATCGGCATTTGGCTCGGCCTGATGGCGCGGCTGTTCGTGCTGGCGCTGCCGATCGCGGGGCAGATCATCTCCTATCAGATCGGCCTTTCCAGCGTCATCACGCCAAGCCAGGACCTGGGCGCCGAAAGCACGCTGCTCAGCACCGTCTTCGGCCTGTTCGCAACAACCATGGTGCTGGCGACAGGATTATACGCATTACCGCTGCAGGCCCTGGTGGCCAGCTATCATATCCTCCCGGTTGGCCTCGGCTTTCCCGCCGGCTCGGCGCTCCACATCGCGGAAATGCTCACCACGCAAAGTTTTGCCATGGGGGTGCAATTGGCAACGCCTTTTCTGCTGGCCGGATTGCTCTGGCAGGCCGGACTTGCGGTGATCTCGAAACTGGTGCCGCAATTGCAGATCTTCATGGTGGCCATGCCGGGGCAAACCCTGGGCGGCCTCGCATTGCTGGCGCTGCTGGCCACCGCCATCGCCACCGCCTGGCAACGCGCCGCCGCCGCCGGCATGACCCGGCTTTTGACGGGCTAAGTATGTTTTGCGATCAATTTCATTGGTTTGAATTGAATCTGGCGATTCAATTCAAACCAATATTGATCTAATGGCCGAAGGCGACGACAGCCGCACCGAAGCGGCCACGCCGGCGCGGCTGAGCCGCGCGCAATCCGAAGGCCAAGCGCCGGTCTCCCACGAACTTGCCTCATTCGCGAATCTCTGCGCCGCACTCCTGATCATCGCGATGCTTGCGCCGCAACTCGGCCGCACCGCAGCACTACGCCTGGGCACAATATTGGCCAGCGCCGGCAGCATCGATTCACCCCCGGCGCTGACCGCGGCTTTGCGCAAATGCGCGCAAATCTGGGCGGATGCGCTGCTGCCGCTGATGCTGGCCGTGGCGGTCACCGGCGCTGCCATCGTGCTAGGGCAAACCCGCCTCAGCCTGCGCCTTGCCGCTTTCAAACCGGATCTCTCGCGCATCAATCCGCTGTCCGGCTTCTTCAAATTATTCAGTGCCAATCACGGCATCGATGCGCTGAAATCCATCCTGAAAATCGGCGTAATGAGCTTCGCACTCTGGCTGGCATTATCGGCGCAACTCCGCAATCTGCCCGATGCCCTGCGGGAAAACATGAATGCGGCGCCGGCAATTATCAAAACCGGCATAGTCGCCATCGCGGCCGCACTGATCGTGGTGCAAGGCTTTATCGCAATGCTGGACGTAGCATGGAGCCAGATAAGCTTCGGCAATTCGGTGCGCATGAGCCTGCAGGACGTGAAACAGGAAAACAAGGATTCCGGAGGCAACCCGCAGATCAAGGCAAAATTGAAAGCTATCCGCAACGCCCGCACTCGGCAAAATCTAAAAAAGGCAATGGCAAACGCCACCGTGGTCATAACCAACCCCACCCATTACGCGGTGGCCCTCGCCTACGATCGTCACAGCCAGGCGGCCCCGAAACTCATCGCCAAAGGCATGGGCGAAATGGCGGCCCGCATCAGAGAACTCGCCACTGAGCGCCGCGTACCGCTGGTGCCCAACCCGCCACTGGCGCGCGCTTTGCACCAACTGGACGTGGAAAGCGAAATTCCGGTTGAGCACTATAAAGCAGTCGCCGACATCATCGCATATATTTGGAAGCTTGAAGCGCAAGCAGCGCGAGCTAAAATGATTTAAGGAAAAGCACTTCTTTTTGTGAACAAAAAGAAGTAAAAAAACTTTTTTAATTTGGGGCATGGGCGTGATGACGCCAGCGCCCCCAGGCCCAGAGTAATAAAGTCTTTTTGCTTCTTTTTCTTCAGAAAAAGAAGTGCTTCACCTAAACCTTATGATAAGCGCGCCCATGATAGATCAGGCCGGAATTGGCGCCGCTGAGATCGATGGTTTTGACGCCGCAGAAGAAAACGCTATGTGTGCCGACTTCGAGAATCTGGTCGATGGTGCAGTCGAATGCGGCGGCGGCGTTTACCAGAACCGGCGCGCCGGTCGCCAGGCGGATCCATTTTGCCCGGGCGAAGCGCTCTGCCATTGGCACGTCGCCGACGCCGGCGAACGGGTCGGACAGTTCCTGGTGTTCGTGCGCCAGGACATTGACGCAGAGGATTCGCGCGGCCTGAAACGCGGAATAGGATTTGCTGCTGCGGTTCATGCAGACCAGCAGCGTCGGCGGGTCGTCGGTGACGCTGCACACGGCTGAGGCGGTGAAGCCGAAATCGCCATTCGGTCCGGTGGTGGTGATGATGTTAACCGCCGCGCCGAGGCGGGACATCGCCTCACGGTAGGTGGTCTTATCGGCGACGTGATTATCATTCATGGCAGTTACCCCGGGTTGCCCGGAGCCTACTTTGCGGCAGGGGGCTTCGGCAAGGCGGCGCGGCGCGGGCCTGCTTGTCCGCCGACACCGCGTGTGACGATCTGGTTGCCGAAGCGGATGCGCAAATTGTCGATGGCGGCCTGGCGCGCGGCGCGGCGCGGGGTGGCGGTGTCGGCAAGGTCGCCCTGGTCGGCCAGGGCCTGGTCCGCCAGCGGGCTGGCGCCGATGCCGATCAGCCGAAATTCGGTGCCGTCCGCCTCCCGGGCCAGCAGGGTTTTCGCGAATTCGAACAGGGATTCCGGCAGCTGGGTAGGATTGGCCAGGCGCAGTGCGCGGGTTCGGCTGAGGAAATCCGCCGTTTTCAGTTTCAGCACGATACCGGCGGCGGCAACCTGCTCCGCGCGCAGCCGGCGGCCAAGTTTTTCGCAGAGCTGCCAAAGATAGGGCTCGAGCTCGGTCTGGGCGGCAATATCGCCATCGAACGTCGTCTCGGCGCTGACGGATTTGCTGACACGATCGGTATGGACCGCGCGGACATCCTCGCCCCGGGCGCGGGCGGCCATCGCCGGGCCTTCGTCGCCAAGTTTTTGCCGCGCCGCGCGGTCGGTCAAACCGGCGAGCTGGCCGACGCGGGTAAGACCCAGCGCGCTCAGGCGTTTGGCCTGCGCCGGGCCGATACCGGGGAGCAATGATACCGGTTCGGACGCCAGCGTGGCGGCAGCCTCGGCGCCGAAGACGTAAAAGCCGCGCGGCTTACCCCGCTCAGCGGCAAGCTTCGCCAGCAGCCGGTTGTGCGACAGGCCGATCGAGACCGTGATACCGAGCGCGCGCTCCACCTGCCGGGCGAAGCGGTTGAGGGTGATGGCAGGCGGGCAGCCGTGCAGAGCTTCGGTGCCGGAGAGGTCCATCACCGCCTCATCGATGGAAAGCGGCCGCACCAGCGGGGTGAGGTTATCCATCAATTCCCGGACCCGGTGCGAGATTTCGACGTATTTCGCCATATCCGGCCGGATAATCACGGCCTTGGGGCATAGCGCCAGGGCCTTGAACATCGGCATGGCGCTGCGCACGCCGTAAAGTCGCGCCACATAACAGCAGGTGGTGACGACCCCGCGGGTGCCGCCGCCGATAATGACCGGCTGGTCGGCCAGCTCCGGCCGGTCGCGTTTCTCGACGCTGGCGTAAAAGGCGTCGCAATCGACATGGGCGATGGCCAGGCTGAATAATTCCGGATGCCGCACAATCCGGGCGCCGCCGCAGGCGGGGCAGAGCGCGCTTGCTTGCAGTTCGGTATCGCAATCCCGGCAGAATTCAGGCATGGGTTCAGTCTAGAGTCTTTTCCCAAGCTTGGGAAAAGACTCCGCCCGAAGCGCTACTTCTTTTTGAAGACCGCGCTTGCCTTCGCAATCTGGTCGTTGATCGGCCGTGCCGCCTGTTTGGCCAGCTCGACCGTCGCCTGGCTGAGCTCGCGGTTATGGGCGACGCCTTTTTCAAGCGTGGCTTTAACAAAACCGGCCTGCAGCTTGGCGGCGTCGGCCGGCGATTTCGCAGCGATCAGCGATTTCGTGAAAGCGACGGAATCCTCGATGCTTGCCTTATTGCTGGCGGCGATTTCCTTGCTGATCTCCTGCAGGCCGGTCGCCATGATCTGCGAGGATTGCATCAAAGCGGAGAGCTGGCTCTGGCCGAAGGCCATAGAATTTTGCCAATAGGCCATGGCCGCCGAAACGCCGTCCTGCATCTTGGCCTGCGCTTGGCTCAGACGGTCCAGCGTAAAGGTTTTGGCGTCTTCAGCCGCCTCCAGGGGTTCGTTCAGCGGCGCGGTAGCTTTCTTGGTCGACATAGATCAGGAGACTCCAATTTAAGGCAGGTTTCCGTCCGGCGGTAATGCCTGACAGCGCTTGATTAAATAAACAGAGTGTCGACTCAGGCATAAGCTGCGCCCATGAAATGAGCTCATCTTAAATTGTCGCACTTTGGTCGGTCGTCCGTGTTCGGCCGGGTGCGTCCCTGCTCTGTCGCCATGATATACGAGATTTGGCTTTTGCGGCAAATCGCAATGAAAACCTTCAATTCTTCACAATGCCCCTTTGCGTTGCACCTGCACAGGGGCATTAACCAAATAACTGCTAATTTATCCTAAACAACCGCAAAGCTCAGGAACGGAGAAGCTTGGTGCGGCTAGGTGAATTGCTGATGTCGGCGAAGCTAATCACAAACTCGGACCTCGACCGGGCGACACAAAGGCAGCAGGAATTCGGCGGCAGGCTGGGCGACCAGCTGGTCGCGGTGGACGCCATTTCAAGAACCCGCCTCGAGGCATTTTTGAACCAGATTCCGGCGGAGCCGGAGCGCATCGCCGATACCGGAATCGGCCCGCCCGAGCTGATGACGCTGCTGATCAAACTGATCCACACGTCGCGCCTGGCGACCGTGCTGCAATTCACCGAGGCCATCAAACTGCCGCCGCAGATCGTCGAAGAACTGGTGCAGACGGCGATTGCGCGCAAGCTGCTGGTGGCGACCGGCGCCGCCGGCCTGGCGATGTATTATGAGTTGAGCGAGCAAGGCCGCGCCTGGGCCCAGGAGGCGCTGAAAGCATCCGTCTATGCCGGCCCGGCGCCGGTGACGCTGAAAGATTTCTGCGCGCGCGTGATGCGCCAGAAGGTGACGAACGATAAAGTCACCTACGGCAATATCCGCGCAGCACTGCACGGTTTCGACGTATCCGACGCGCTGATCAACCAGATTGGCCCGGCACTGAATTCGGGCCGGGCCGTGCTGCTGTACGGGCCGCCGGGCAATGGCAAAACCACCTTGGCGCAAAGCTTCGCCGACGTGTTCAAATCCGTCATCTACGTGCCCTATTCGGTGATGATCGATGGCCAGATCATGCGCGTATACGATCCGAGCCTGCACCAGCCGGTGCATCAGGAGGCAACGAGCCCAAGCGTCTTCAGCGGCTTGCGGCGCGAGCAGCATGACGCGCGCTGGGTGCCGGTGCGCCGGCCGTTTATCGTCGCCGGCGGCGAGCTTACCCTGGAAATGCTGGATCTGCGCTACGATCCGGTAACCGGATTTTACGAAGCGCCGCTGCATATCAAGGCGCTCGGCGGCTGCTTTGTGGTGGATGATTTCGGCCGCCAGATGGTCAGCCCGGCGACGCTGCTGAACCGTTGGATCGTGCCGATGGAAAGCCGGGTGGATTATCTGAAACTGCATACCGGCAAAAGCTTTTCCATACCTTTCGAAGCGCTGGTGATTTTCTCGACCAATATCGACCCTGAGGATTTGATGGACCCGGCGTTTCTACGCCGGCTGCCGTATAAAATCGAGGTGGGTGCACCATCGCTTGAAAATTATCTGGCAATTTTCAGGAACGTCTGCGAGAAGGCCGGCGTACCGGCTGATGAGGAGGTACTTCTGCAAATCATCCACAAAATAACGCAGGAAAAAAAGCTGGAACCGGCAGCGTTTCACGCAAGATTCATTATCGACCAGGTGGTGGCGTTCGCGCGGTTTCTGGAAGTCCCGCCCAGGCTGGATCTGGAATGGGTGGATTACGCCCTGAAGAATTTAAAGATTCGTGCGGATAAGCCGAAACCTTAGGCCCCGTAGCAAACCTCGAAAAACCACCGAACGAAATTATTAGGTGGAAACCGAACGAGAAAACTCAATTCTTAATATCATGCCATCTCGCAAGAGAAGATTCCCCGCTCGCAGGCTCGATCGAGTCCATTAATTCCACATCATGATAACGATTATCATCGAACCCAAACGTGATGGCGACCCCAAGCCAAGCATCTCTTTTTGCTTTTACCAAGAATTCGGGAGAATTCGATGATATCTCACCAGCCTGCAAGACATCCGTTCCCCCGCCTCCGAGGATCGGCTTGTACCCTGCCGACGTGATCATGGGATCGATGTCGCTATCCTGATAGGCGAAGGCTTCCGCCTCGACGCTCTGCCCCCAAAATTTGGATGCAAATCCGTCAACATTGTAGACTCGATCCGGGACGCTTGGAGGATACGGGATATAAACGCCATTCTTGCCGCCCTCCCGTATGGAGCGCATCGGATCAGCCAAAAACAACTCCGTAATATTATAGAGTACCGTGAATGGAGAATCTGAAGTATTTTTAATTGTGAATTTCACCCAAACTTTATATATCGCATCATTTGAATTTGCGATATTGCTAACTTTAATCACTTGAAGACTGTCGTCGACAGTGAATCGGGCGCTTGTTCGATTGTTCAGATCAATTTGTTGCAGTTTGATTGTCGTTTTCGCAACGTCGTTGGAAAGCGATTGCTGTTGGAGCGTCAATAGTTCATTTTTTTGTTGGAAAGTTTTCCATTCGTGATACGCCCACAATCCGGCGACCAATAACGACATGAGTTGGGTAAGATCGACAAGCTTAGAAAGCGAAAATCTTCTTTCTTCCTTGGAATTGACTTTTAGCAGTGAATTTAATTGTCTATCAGTAATGTTAATCTTAACTTCACGCGTCATAGATTTCCTTCAAAATGCTATATTTCTAATTCGACACTGGTGCAGTTTATTACGATTTATACTCTAAAATCACCGTGTAGAAAGCAGATTTTTGTCGCTTAGATCGCTTTCAAAATTGCCATATCGGCGCTTGGTAGACCATTTCGAAGTATTCCAAGCGGCCCCAGGGCAAGGCGCATGATTGCCAGATGCCAGCCATTTCAAAAAACCTTGACTCTACGCAGGCCATAACCAGGCCGCGCCTCGAACCCCCGACGAATCACCATGTTTATTCTGCACAATCTTGGCCGAAAAACTGTCCGAGAACACAAACGGCCGCATGAGTTCTTCGAGGTCGGTATAAAGATGCGGCAGGTTGGAAAGCCCGCCGCCGATGACAATGACGTCCGGGTCGAGAATATTGGTAATGGAAGCAAGGCTGCGCGCCAGGCGTTCCGCATGCCGGTGCAGCGCAAGGCGGGCGGCGGCATCGCCGGCGGCTGCGCGCGAGAGAAGTTGGGAGGCGTCGCGCGCGCCTTCTCCATCGGCCTCAAATGCCAAAGCCGGCCCGGCGACGTAGCGTTCGATACAGCCGGCTTTCCCGCAGGGACAAAGGCGCAGCGGCAGATCCGCCTCGGTGATCCAGGGTAGCGGATTATGGCCCCATTCCCCGGCAATGCCGTTGCGGCCTCCCAGCACCTGGCCGTTGACAACGATACCGGCGCCGGCGCCGGTACCCAGGATGACTCCAAAAACGACGCTGGCGCCGGCGGCAGCGCCATCCGCGGCTTCCGATAGCGCGAAACAATTGGCATCGTTGGCAATGCGAATTTCGCGTCCGATGAGGGCGGCGAAATCGCGATCAAACGGCTGGTTATTAAGGGACTGGGTATTCGGGGTGCGCATCAGCCCGGTCAACGGGCTCATGGTGCCCGGAATGCCGATGCCGATGGTGGCCCGGGCGCCAATTTCGGCTTCGCATTCCGCGATCAAAGCGGCAATGGCCGTCAGCGCCTCGCCATAGACCCGCGGCGTCGGGGTGCGGCGGCGCAGCACCGGGTTGCCGTCCGGCCCCAGGACCAGGATTTCTATTTTGGTGCCGCCGAGGTCGAGTCCAATGCGATAGGTCATGACCATAATGTCGGGCCATTTCCACTATTGCTCAAGCCCACGGCCACGGGCAGGTTACGCGGATGGAGAGACTGATCGACGCGCAGTTCATGAAATGCCCGATGCCGGTGCTCCGCGCCGCCCGCGCCTTACGGTCCATGGCGGCGGGCGAGAAACTGCGGGTCCTGGCGACCGACCCAGGGGCGCTGGGGGATTTCCGGGATTTTTGCAAGGTGTCGGGCCATGCGCTGGTGGCAACCAGCGAGGTTAAAGGCGTGTTCAGCTTCACCATCCGCCGCAAGCCCGATGCCGCGCCGGCCGATCCGGCAGCTGATCCAGCGGCAACCCAATGAGCGTTGCCATGTTCACCCACCCCGCGGCGCTTGGGCATGATACCGGCCGGCACCATCCCGAATCCGCGGACCGGGTGCGTTCGGTGCTGAAAATGCTGGATCGGCCGGAATTCGAAGGCGTGCTGCGCAAAACCGCGCCCGTGGCGCCGGTGGCGGCACTGCTGGCGGCGCACACCAAGGTGCATGTGGAGAGCATCCTGGCGATGCAGCCGGCGCCCAAAAGGCCATTCTACATCGATGGCGATACGGTGGTGAGCTCCGGCTCGGTCGACGCGGCGCTGCGGGCAGCCGGCGGCGCCATGGCAGCGGTGGACGCGGTGATGGAAGGTAAGGTACAGGCCGGGTTCGTGGCCATGCGTCCGCCCGGGCATCATGCCGAGCGCAACCGCGCCATGGGGTTCTGCCTGTTCAATAACGCCGCAGTGGCCGCCTATCACGCCCGCGACAGGCACGGGTTGACCCGCATCGCGGTGGTTGATTTCGATGTGCATCACGGCAACGGAACCCAGGATATTTTCACCCCGGACGCTAATTTATTCTACGCCTCTTCCCATCAGCATCCCTGCTACCCCGGCACCGGCATGGCCGATGAGCGTGGTGTTGCCGGAAACGTGGTGAACGTGCCGCTGCGGCCGGGCTCCGGCGGAACAGAGTTCCGGGCGGCCTGGGCGGATATCATCCTGCCGGCGCTGGACGCATTCGCGCCGGAATTGCTGATCATCTCAGCCGGCTTCGACGCCCACGGCGCCGACCCACTGGCGCAGTTGCGGCTGCAGGTGGCGGATTTCACCTGGATAACCGAGGCGCTGCTGGCGGTAGCGGACAAGCATTGTCCGGGCCGCGTCATCTCCCTGCTGGAGGGCGGCTACGACGTTGATGCGTTGGCCCTGAGTGTCGCAGCCCATGTCCGCAGCCTGATGAGGTTGTGATTTTTTTCCGTCCCTTGTAGTCAAACCGGCCAATGGCACCAATTGCGATGACTGAAATTGAGGCGATGTCGTTCGAAGACGCGCTGGCGGCGCTGGAGGCGATCGTGCGCGGGCTGGAAAGCGGCCAGCAGAAGCTGGAGGACGCCATCGGCGCCTATGAGCGCGGGGCGGCATTGAAAAAGCATTGCGAGGCGAAACTGGCCGAGGCAGAGGCGCGGGTGCAGGCGATCGTGGCGCGGGCCGACGGTTCCCTCTCGCTCAAGAACGAGGACTGATATGGCGTTGGATATCGTACCCAAACCGGATGGGCTGGCCGGCGCAATGGAAGAAACCGCAAGGCTGGTCGAGGCCCAGCTGGACGCGCTGCTGCCGGTGCCTGAAGCCGCCGAAGCCCGGCTGATCGAGGCGATGCGCTACGCGGTGCTGGGCGGCGGCAAAAGGATGCGGGCGTTCCTGGTGATGCAGACCGCGCAATTATTCGCAGTCAACCAAACCTGCGCCGCCCGCGTGGCTGCGGCGGTGGAAATGCTGCACGCCTATTCGCTGGTGCATGACGATTTGCCGGCCATGGATGACGACGACCTGCGCCGCGGCAAGCCAAGCTGTCACAAAGCCTTCGACGAGGCGACCGCGATCCTCGCCGGCGACGCCCTGCAGACCCGTGCCTTCGAAGTGCTGGCCGAGGAAGACACCCATGCCGACGCCGAAGCCCGCTGCGAGCTGGTCACCGCCTTCGCCCTTGCCACCGGCGCCCGCGGCATGGTCGGCGGCCAGATGATCGACATGCTGGCGGAAGGCAAAACCCTTTCCGGCCCGGAAATCACCCGGCTGCAGGCGCTGAAGACCGGCCGCCTGATCCAGTTCAGCGCCGAAGCCGGGGCCATCCTCGGCCGCGCCTCGCAACAGCAGCGCCATTTCATCGCCGCCTACGGCCGCGAACTCGGCGGCGCCTTTCAAATCTACGACGACGTGCTGGACGAAGCAGGCTCCGCCGAGGAACTCGGCAAAACCGCCGGCAAGGACGCCGCCCAGGGCAAGGCCACCATGGTCTCCATCCTCGGCCTGGAACGCGCCCGCGCCCAGGCCACCCATTTAGCCGAGCAAGCCGCCCAGCATCTCGAAAGCTTCGGCGACAAGGCAGAATTACTGCGCGCTTTGGCCAAGTTTACGGTAACCAGAAAAAGCTGAAGCAAAGGTTCTTTTTTAAAAAAAAGAACCAAAAAACTTTTGTTTTTCTGGGGCATGGGCTGTGGCCGCGACAACGCCCGAGGCCCAGTATAAAAAAGTCTTTTTGCTTCTTTTTCTTCAGAAAAAGAAGTGCTTGTTTTGAAAGCGGAAAACTCTTGGCTAAGCAACGCGCGGATGTTCTTCTAGTGGCTCGGGGCTTGGTTGAGAGCCGGGCGCGGGCGCAGGCTTTGATTATGGCGGGGCAGGTGTTTTCCGGCACCGTGCGGATTGCCAAAGCCGGCGATATGCTCAGCGAAGATCGTGAATTGTCGGTGAAGGGGCAGGAGCATCCCTGGGTGTCGCGCGGCGGGGTCAAGCTGGCGCATGGGCTGGAGCATTTTGGCTTGAATCCGGCCGGGCGGATCTGTCTGGATGTAGGCGCCTCGACCGGCGGGTTTACCGACGTATTGCTGCATCACGGTGCGGCGCATGTATTCGCGGTGGATGTCGGGCACGGCCAGCTGGCGTGGAAAATTCGGCAGGACCCGCGGGTAACGGTGCTGGAGAAAACCAACGCGCGGCATCTGACGCGGGAGATTATTCCGCAGCCGATCGGCGCCCTCGTGTGCGATGCGAGTTTTATCGGCTTGCAAATCGTCTTGCCGGCGGCTTTGGCGTTATGTGTGGAAGGCGCATTCGCGGTCGCTTTGATCAAACCGCAATTCGAAGCCGGGCCCGAGCATGTCGGCAAAGGCGGCGTGGTGCGGGACGCGGCCGTGCACGATGCAGTTTGCGAACGCATCGAAGCTTGGTGGTCCGGCCTTGAGGGTTGGAAAGTCCTTGGGATAACGCCGAGCCCAATTACGGGACCTGAAGGCAACCGGGAGTTTTTGATTGCTGCGATCAAGCACTGAATAGATTGCCATGTTAGTTTCAATTTTGTGTCAGTTTGCGCTTCGGATTGATAATTGTTAATCGAACAATGGCGTAACGCTGGGGAGTGAAGCGAGTTGGGCGTTACGAATTTTCGATATTTCGCCCCAGTGAAATGCCCCGATAAAAGATTTACCCGCCGGTTTCTGCATCGTTTTTCGGCCATCGTCGGCATGCTGGTGCTGATTTCCCTTTCCGGCTGCGTCTCCCCCTTCGGGATCAAGGAGCTTGGTCCGGAGGCAGCTTATCAGCAAGCCAACCGCAGCGCGCTTTCCAGCGACAAGCCGAGCAATGACACGTTGAACACACTGCGCCGCCACGGCCTGATGCCCCTGTGGCAGAAGGATCCCGCGGCCGCCATCGCCAGCCTGCGCGGCATCGTGATTGCCAATCCGTCCCTATGGCGGGAATATTTTTCCCTGGCCGAGCTAAGCTATTTGCAGGGCAAGCGCACCCACGCGCAGGGGGATTACTTGGCTGCCTCTCTCTATGCCTACGCCTATCTGGCGCCAGGCAGCAGCGGCGAGACCCCGGTCCCCTATGACCGGCTTTTTCAGCAAGCCTGCGACATCTATAATCTCGGCTTGGTCTGGGGGCTGACACCGCCGGTGAACGGCCCGAAGCCGATCGCATCGGGAACCTATAAACTGCCCTTCGGCCAGATCTCGCTGAACGCCGACCCCAAGGACCAGGAATGGCGTGGTGGAACTTTTACGGACTTCCAGAGCACCGCCACCTTCGAGCCCAAGGGCCTGACGAACAACTACAGCACATCGGGCATCGGCGACCCGCTGGCCGCCGAGGTCGCGCGCAGCTCCGGTCCCGGTGCGGCGCTGGATTTCGCGCCCGAGTTACGGGTGCCTACCAACCTGCTGCTCGAGATGGAAAACCCGCGCCAGCAGATCGCTGGAAGCAAGCTGACCGGCAACCTGGTTATCCACACGATTTACGACCGGCGCACCATCGAAATCGATCATAATCCCGTGACGCTGAACTATGACCAGACGACGACACTTGCGTTCAGCCTGACTTCGACACCCAGCCGTATCCGCGGCCTGCTCGCTTTCTTGAACGGCCAGACCCGGAATCAAAAGCCCACACTCGTGGCGCTTGAGCCGCATCAACACGGCTATATGCCGATTGTCTTCATCCACGGCACCACCTCGAACTCGACGACCTGGGCCAACATGATCAACGATCTCGAAGAAGACCCGGAAATTCGGGATCATTTCGAGTTCTGGTTCTTCTCCTACGCCTCGGGCAATCCAATCCCCTATTCCGCCTTGCAGCTGCGGCAGTCCATTACAGCGGCTATTCAACAGCTCGGCGGGGTGCAGTCTGATCCTGCGCTCGGGCAGATAACGTTGATCGGCCATAGCCAGGGCGGGCTGCTCGCCAAAATGCTCGTCATCAATCCGGGTGATAAATTATGGAACGGCATCGGCCTGCCCCCGCTCGCCTCGCTTAACGTTTCGCCAAAATCCAAAGCCTTGATCAAGGCGATGGTTTTCAACACGCCGATGCCGGAGGTGAAACGCGTCATCTTCCTGTCAACGCCGCAGCACGGCAGTTTCGTCGCCGGGTTCTCGCTGGCCGGCATGGTTGCAAAATTCGTCAAGCTGCCGGTGGATTTCACCAGCGCCGTCGCGGAAGGCTTTGGCGGCAACGGCCGCGTTGCGATTATTGGTGACAGGCGGATGGTGGTTGGAAGCATCTCCGGCATGTCGCCCGGGAGCCCGTTCATTCAAACCTTAGCCACCATTCCCGTGGCGCCGGGCATCCACGCGCATTCCATCATCTCGGTCGCAACCAAGGGCCCGATCACCCTCGGAAATGACGGCGTGGTTTCCTACCAGAGCGCCCATATCGCCGGCGTGGATTCCGAACTGGTCGTGCACTCCACCCATTCATCGCAATCCAACCCAGCCGCCATCGCCGAGGTGGAACGCATCATGCAACTACAAATCATCTCCTCCGGCCTGCCCCCCGGCCCACCTGCTCCGCCCGAGCAATAGACCGGGCGGCGGCAGCCTGGCCGGCCGCAGCATGGCCGGCGGCAGCCTGGCCGGCCGCAGCCTGGCCGGCCGCAGCCTATTCGCCTGGACCGACCAGTGCGAGTTTCGCAACGGGGCGCCTGGCGGGCATGGCAAGATGTTGCGCCTGGTTGGCGCCGGATTGGGAATTCGTGATTCGAAATTGTCCAACCAGTTCGGACAAAGCCTCGGCTTCACTGACCAGGCTGTGGCTGGCGGCGGTGGATTCTTCCACCATCGCTGCGTTCTGCTGGGTTGCCTGATCCATCTGATTGACCGCTATATTGACCTCAGCCAGCCCGGCAGACTGCTCTTGCGCCGAAGCCGCAATTTCATTGACCAACTGGTTGAGCTGGCTGAAATGCTCGATAATACGGGCGAGTGATTTACCGGTTTCCCCGACCAGCCTGACGCCGGAAACCACCTGTTCGGACGAGGCGGAGATCAGGGTTTTGATTTCCTTGGCAGCTTCGGCCGAACGCTGCGCCAGGGCCCGCACCTCAGTCGCCACCACGGCAAAGCCGCGCCCGGCAACGCCGGCCCGGGCGGCTTCAATGCCTGCATTCAGCGCCAGCAAATTGGTCTGGAACGCGATTTCGTCGATGACACCGATAATGCTGGTAATTTTGCCCGATGAGCCTTCGATGGCGTTCATGGCGCCAACCGTCTCGGTAACAACCTTACTGGAGTTTTCGGCATCGCCGCGCGCGTTGTTGGCGAGATTGCGCGCGGCGCCGGCGCTGGCCGCGGACTTGCGGACCGTGGTGGTGATCTGGTCAAGTGCCGCGGCGGTCTGTTCAAGGCTGGCGGCCTGCTGTTCGGTACGGCGTGAAAGATCATCCGAAGCCTGGGTGATCTGCGCGGCGCCGGCATGGACGCCTTGCGTATTGGTGGCAATCGCCATCATGGTTTCCGCTAGCCGATTGATGGCCAGATTGAAATCGGCGCGGAGTTTTTCGTATTCGGCGGAAAATTCCTCGTTGAGCCGGAACAGCAGATCGCCATCGGCGAGGCTTGCGAGTCCGATGGCCAGAGAATCGACAACGAACTGCTGACGCAGTGCCTCCAGCCGCTGTAACTCGGCCGCGGCCCGGCGCTCGGTCTCAGCCTCCGCCTGAGCGATTTTAAGGCTTTCTTCCAGCCGGAGCTTCTCCAGCCCGTTATCCTTGAAAATCTGCACGGCGCGCGCCAAACCGCCGAGTTCATCCCGGCGATCCGTTGCGGAAATGTCGGCCGTGAAATCGCCATCGGCCAGTCTGCTCGTGACGGCCCGCAACAGCCTGATGGGAGTGACCACCCAGAAATTAATGGCGAAAAAACCTAGCGCCATCAACAAACTCATGCCACCGATAATGGTGGCGAGCGTAATGAGAATAGTGCGGTGGGCGACCGCCTCCAACGTTTGGGTGTCAGCTGTGGTTTCGGCGAACAGCGCCCCCTCCTGCAGGGTGAAGCCGTCTGAAAGCGGTCCGAATTTCGGGGCGCAGCTCTTGAAATATTCGTCGATTACGGTGGCAAGCGCGGAACCGCCATTGGCGGTCATACCGTCGTTGACGGTTTTTGCGCATTGGTTGGCAGCAAGATCAATCATGCGGGCCCTAAGGGCCTCAATGGCGCCCGCATGGGCGGGGGCGGCCTTCGCGGCGTCATCGGCGAATAATTTCGCTCCGGTTAAGCCGAGCAGCATCAGAGCCTTGCCGGTAGCGTCTTGCGCCGGAGAATTCCCGAGAATGGTTTCGGCGATGCCATCCCGCATGTCGGATAATCGCCCCGTGGCGCGCACCATGGAGATTTCGGCCTGCACGTTGCCGGCGATCAAAGCGCTATAATTATCATTGATCCGGCGCATCTGGTGAGCAGCGTAGAACGCTGTCCCCAGCGAGAACAACCCGAACGCGGCAAGGATGGCCATGAACTTGGCGATAATTGGGAGATTTTTCAAATTGCCGGTCTCGCTCTGTGGGGCAGGATGATCTGCCGCCAGCGTAAGGGAGTTTGAGTTAACGGCGTGTCAACGTGAATGACCCATTGCCGCGCTTGCTGCCGTTACGATGGCGCAATGCGCCGGTTATCGGCGGGCGGGTAGTATTTCAGGATAATCAGCATCAGTCCCATCGCCGGCAACGCGGCGAAGGCGGTGATGATGAAGAAGGGGATGAAGCCGGTGGCCGCCGCGATGAAGCCGGACAGGCCGCCGATGGTGCGCAGCGCCAGCGGCGCCAGCGAGGAAAGCAGCGCGTATTGGGTGGCGGTATAAGCAGTGTTGCACAGTCCCGAGAGGTAGGTGAGGAAGGCTGCATCCGCAAAGCCCTCGGCGTAGGATTCCAACACCGAGGTGAGCACCAGCATATGCGGCTGGTGCGGAAACAGGCCGAGCGCCGGATACATCAGCAACGCGGCGGTCTGGAACAAGGCAGTTACAAGAAGCGCCTTGCCGACGCCGATGCGCGCGACCAGCAGCCCGCCCAACGCCGCGCCGAGCAGCGTGGCGGCAAGCGAGATGGGGCCGTTGGCAATGGCGATGGCGACACGGTCGAAGCCCAGATAGGTGTAGTAAGGTGCCAGCATTACGCCGGCCAGCGCCTCGCCGAGGCGGAACAGAATGATGAAGGCGATGATGACCGCCGCCCCGCGGCGCGACAGAAACTCGGCCAAAGGTGCGCGCACCGCATCGGCAAACCGGGCACCGAACCCCGTGGGAACGGCATGCCCCGCCGGCTTCGGTTCGGCGGTGAACAAGGTGGCCAGCGGCCCGAGCAGCGCCAGCCCCGCCATATACATAATCGCCTGGTGCCAACCGATATATTTCGACCAGGCGATGACACCGGCACCCGAGATCAGCAAAGCGCCGCGATAGCCCCATACATAGCCGGCAAGCGCCGTGCCCTGCTGCCGAAGCGGAAAGGTCTCAATGCGCCAGGCATCGATCAGAATATCCTGGCTGGCGGAGAAAAATGCCAGGAACGCGCCGATGATCAGCGTCGGCATGATTTTGGCGGCGGGGTTCGAGAGCGCCAGCGCCGCAATGGACAGGATCAGCAGCGCCTGGATGAGCAAAAGCCATCCCCGGCGGCGGCCCAGCCGGCTGAACGGGAAGGGCGGCGCGAGTTCGTCGAAAATCGGCGCCCAAAGAAATTTCAGCGAATAGGAAAGCCCGATATTGGCGGTAAGGCCGATCACGCCGAGACTCAGATGCTCGGTGGACAGCCACATGCGGAGCGTAAAGCCGGACAAAGCGAGCGGCAGCCCGGAGGAGAACCCCAGGACCGTTATCATCAGCAGCAGTTTGGGGGAGAGTTTCGGGGCGGATTCCATGCCCCCATTGTGACCGGGCGCAGCCGCGCCGCGTCAAGAAAGCATAGGCCGTTTTCGTTTAAAAACCTTGCGTATATGCGCGTCTGGACGGAGAAGAAATCCATGAAACCTGGCAGCGAGACATTCAGGCAGAACGCCAACGGGGCGATGGATGATGCCGGGCTGCAGCAGGCGCTCGCAAAAACCAAGCCGCTGTTCATCAAAAAACGGCGGCTGGCGGTCGAGGCACTCCCCGAATTCGAGGCGCTGCGCGACGCGGCCATGGCCATCAAAAACCACGCCATCGCGCATCTGGATTTCTATCTGGAAACCTATGCCGCGGCGGTCGAGCGCTCCGGCGGCGTGGTGCATTGGTGTGCAACCGCGCAGGACGCCCGCCAGGCGGTGCTGAAAATCTGCCGCGACGCAGGCGCGCGCACCGTCACCAAGGGCAAGTCAATGGTGACGGAGGAAATCGAGCTCAACCATTTCCTGGAAAAAAACGGCATTACCCCGGTCGAGACCGACCTCGGCGAATACGTAATTCAACTGCGGCAGGAAACGCCAAGCCATATCGTCGCACCCGCATTGCATCTCAACCGCGAGGATTGGGAGGATAGTTTCCGCAAGGCGCATACGGATCTGCCGGCGGACCGCGTGTTCACCGAACGCCGGGACATTCTCACCGAGGCGCGCGGAAAACTGCGGCAGAAATTTCTGGCAGCCGATGTCGGCATCACCGGCGCCAATTTTCTGATCGCCGAGACCGGCACCAGCGTCATCGTCACCAATGAGGGCAATGGCGACCTCACCCAGAGCCTGCCGCGCGTGCATGTGGTGGTGACCAGCATCGAGAAGGTGCTGCCGACGATCGAGGATACGCTGGCGCTGCTGCGGGTGCTGGCGCGCTCCGCTACCGGCCAGGATCTCTCCGTCTACACAACCTTTTCCACCGGCAACAAGCGGCCGGGCGATCCGGACGGGCCGCAGGAGTATCATGTCGTGCTGCTGGACAACGGCCGCTCCGGCATGGTGGGGACGGAGTTTCAGGACATGCTGCGCTGCATCCGCTGCGCCGCCTGCATGAACCACTGCCCGGTCTACGGCGCGGTCGGCGGCCACGCCTATGGCGCGACATATCCGGGGCCGATGGGTGCGGTGCTGTCGCCGATGCTGCTCGGCGTCGAGACCGCCGGGCAGTTGCCGAATGCCAGCACCTTCTGCGGCAAATGCGAGAGCGTGTGCCCGGTAAAAATACCCCTCCCGAATTTGATGCGGCATTGGCGCGAACGCGAGTTCGAGCGGCATCTGCAGCCTGCCACCATGCGTTACGGAATCGGCTTCTGGGTGTGGTTCGCCAAACGCCCGGCATTCTACCGGCTGGCAACCCGCGCGGCGGCTTTCGGCCTCGGTCTGCTCGGCCGCAGAACCGGAAGTTTTCGCAAGCTGCCGCTGGGCGGCAACTGGACCGACACACGGGATTTTCCAGCGCCCGAAGGCGACACGTTTTTCGCGCTCCACGCGCGTGAGCAACGCCATTGACCGGCAAGCAGGCGATCATCGGCGCGATCCAGCGCGGCCTGAAACGCGGCCCGCTACCGGCGGATCAACGGCAAATGCTGCAATCACGGATGGCGGCGCACCCGCGCCACATCGTGCCCCAACGCGGCCAATTGGAACCGGAAGCGCGGGTTGCGTTGTTCACGCATTATGTCGAACGCGAATTCGGCACCGTAACGCGCCTGGCCGATATGGCTGCAGTGCCGGAAGCCATTGCCCTATACCTCGCGCAACAAAACCTGGCGCCCGCGCTGGTCGCCTCGCCGCACCCGGTTCTGCAGGCGATCCCCTTTGACCGAACCCCAATGCTAAGCGTGCGCTTCGGCACCTCCGGCGCTGAAGATGCAGTGGGCCTACAGCACGGCTTTGCCGGCATCGCCGAAACCGGCACGCTGATGCTGCCATCCGGTCCAACCCACCCGGTATTGAATAACCTGCTGCCGGATCACGCAATCGTCCTGCTGCACGCGGCAAACATCGTCGCCTCCTACGAAGACGCGTTCGACCTGCTGCGCCTGGAAGGCGAAATCTCCCGCAACGTCATGCTGGTAACCGGCCCGTCGCGCTCCGCGGATATCGAGCAGACCTTGGAACTGGGCGCACACGGGCCGCGCCGCCTGCACGTGCTGATCATCGATGGCGAAAGTTAAAGGCCTCTCAAAGGCGGATCTGCAGCTCTGGGCGGCCTACAGCCAGACGCTGAAACTGCTGCCAGGCAAAACGCGCCTGCCCATCGAGCCTGAACCAATCGCCGCATCCGAACCGCGGCCGCAATCCGCCGCAGCCGCCCCCAAGGTGAAAACGACCCCGCAGGCAAAACACGTCGAAGTCGGCGCGCCGCCGCCAGGCCTTGATAAATCCTCCTGGCGCAAATTCAGAAGCGGCGAGAGCCGCGCGGCGCGCGTCCTGGACCTGCACGGTATGACCGCGGCAGCAGCGCACCGCGCAACGCTCCAATTCATCCAGCACGCACATGCCGGCCAGCTTCGCGTGGTGGAAATCATCACCGGCAAAGGCGAGGTGCTGCTGCGCGAACTACCGCACTGGCTGAACGCCCCGCAACTGCGCCCGCTGATCCTGGCGCTGGCGCATCCGCATGCCGCCAACACCGGCTCCGTGCGCATTTTGCTCCGCCGGATCCGATGACCCCCTTCGGCGCAAAACTCCGCGAACTGCGCGCCGCCCGCGGCCTGCTGCAGCGTGACATGGCGGCCGCACTCGACGTATCCGCCGCCTATCTCTCAGCCCTGGAACACGGCCGCCGCGGCGCCCCCTCCGCCGGATTAATCCATCAGATCTGCGAATACCTAGGCCTCATCTGGGACGATGCGGACGAGCTGAAAGCGCTCGCAAAATTATCCCGCCCCCGCCTGCGCCTAAACGCCGGCGGCATGACCCCGGAACAAACCGCGCTCGGCAACCGGCTGGCCCGCGAACTGCGAAACCTGGACCCCGGAACGGTCGCACAAATTCATACGCTGCTGGATACGACATTGCCGGTTAAATCAAAGCGATAAAGCAAGCAGCCTTTGAAAAAAGCGGCGCAAAAACTTTTGTTATGCTGGATGCGGGATTTTTGACCGCCTGCGAACCACTGAAGTTGATGTGATCAGCTCTTTGCCCGTAACCTGCTCAATCAACGTCCGGTAACCCGCCAGATACGCATTCAAATCCAGCCGCCGTTCCGCATCCGCCCGCGCGCCGCGCCGCAGCCCGGCCGCCAGCCTCTCATCCGCCAGCACGCGCAACACCATCTGCGCAATGGCGCCGGAATCCAGAAACGGCACAAGCATTCCATTCTCATCATGCCTGACAAATTCAGTAACAGTCGGCGTATCGCCCCCCACCACCACGCAGCCGCAGGCCAGCGCCTCACGCAGCGACCAAGACGCCACGAATGGATAAGACAGATACACATGCGCATCGGAACGCTGCAGCAATTTCAAATGCTGCTCATAGGGAACTTTCCCAGGAAAATGCACGCGCGAAAGATCAAGCCGATGACCCAGCTCCGCCAGCATCACCTGCCGCCACGGCCCATGCGGATGCGCCGCGCCATAACTCACCTCATCCCCCCCGACCACTGAGACCACAACATCGGGCCGCGCGCTAAGTATTGCCGGCAACGCGCGCATAAAACTGTGAAAACCGCGATAGGGTTCGAGATTCCGCGCCACATAGGTCACCAATTTCTGCTCCGGCGACACTTTCATCCCACCGATTTTCAGTACCCGCTCACGCGCCGCCGGATCAGGCCGGCAAAGCGCCAGATCCACCCCTTCTTCCAGCAGGTTCAGCGAACCCCGCGCCCATTCCGGATAGGTGCTCAGCTGCCAGCGTGTCGGCACCTGGCCATGCTGCTGCAGCGCCAGCGCCTGCAGATTGATCGCATTCTTCGCCCGCACGCCGCTTAGCCGGTCCGCCGCCAATGGAAACTCCGGATCGCAATTCACATCGGCATTTTCAGTCCGATAAAAAAACTCGAAATACCCCAGAATCGGCACGCCCGGAAACACATCGACCAGGTTCAGCAACTCGCCCCAGCCATGGTGTCCAATAATAATATCCGGCGTAAATCCCAGCAGCTTTATCTTACATGCGCCAATCGCCGCGGCTTCCGCCCGGCGTACCGCGATATCGAAATCTCCTGCGTCCCGATGCACTTCAAGCGGCGATTTTGGTGGCCGCGCATAGGTGACTTTGCGGACCCCGTGCAGATGATTATTATTCGGCTCCGTCATGAAGACGATCTCATGCGTATCATCGCGGATTTTATTGTCTTCCAGCAAAGACCTAACAATATGCAGATACTGGCCCGGAAAATTCTGATGCACGAAAAGAAATTTCACGGTATTGAAACGTCGACTAGCGTTTGGGCCGGTCCGATTTTAGCGCCTTTGGTACCAGCGTTATCCGCATCGCTTCCAGCGGCGCCAGCTTGACGCTCTCGCAGGTCGCATCGCTGCCCACCGGCCCGGCGGCGCTGCCGTCGATAAACGTCGCCGAACAGCTTAGCTCATACCGCTCCGCCGCCGCACGCTGCAGCCGCACCCGCAGCCCCAGCAGCGGCAGCGCCATGCCGCGCGATCCGCAATATTGCCCCGCCTCAACCCAGGGCGAGAGCCAGCCGCGCCCCAGTACCGCCTGATAGGAAAAATCCCCCGGCGCAATCCCCTCCGGCGCCGCAATCGCGAATCCTTCGATCCAATTGGCGCCACCGGGCTGCCCCAGCCAATCGCCGAACTTCGCGCCCACATCGCCGTGCGCCTGAATATGCGCCATCACATCCATTTCCTCAGGCTTTTGCGGCACAACCGCTTCCGCCCGCTGCGGCGCCTCCCCGCCGATCAACTGCCGCACCTGCAGTTTCGGCGCCGCATCCGGCCCATTTGGCGATTGATAGATCGTCACCAGCACCTGCGCCGGCCCGCGGTGCACCCGCACCAAAGCCGCATCGCCGTTCGCCGCCAGCCAGCCATCCGGCCGGAACCCGGCAATCTCGACATCGGCATTCCCGCTCGGCGGCGGCGAAATCCTGATCCCCGGTAAACCGTCTCGGGCACCGCCAGGCTCATTGACGATACAGAACAAGCCGGCCGGCAGCGACATCAAATGCCCGCTCACCCGCAGCCCCTGCACCATATCCAGCGCCAGCGGCGCCGCTCCCGCCGGGTCGGAACTACGGGAAGCAGCCAGCGGTTGCGCCATGAGCCTGGTCTCCAGAGATTCAACCTGAAATTAATATCTGAACCGACAGAAAGCAACCTTAAACTGTACCCGGTTGCCAGCCCAGAAGCATATCGTTGATGCGCCCGGCCGGCAGGCCCAGAGGCAACACCGCGCCGCGGCCGCTGGCGACCACCCGTTCAGCCTGGGCGCCGAGGTTGAAGGCCAACGTATACAGCCCCGCCTGCCATGCCTCGCTGAGCGTAAAGCACCAGGTCTCCGGCCAGATCGATGGGATAAAGGCAAGATCCGCATGCAGGCCGGCGATCACTCCAACGGCTTGCTCGGGCAGGTAAGCGCCGGTGATGAAAACCCGCTTGGTCTCAAGCAAAGTCTCGTCATCGCTGCTGCTGCCGGCGATCAAAAACTGCAGCGGCAAATCGCGCTGGCCGGCATCCAGGGCGCAGGCCAGCAACACCTCAAAGCCCTTCGCAACGCCGATCCCGCCAACAACCGCAACACGCCGTTGCCCATTGCGCGGCGGCGCCAGCGCCACGGGTGCCCGGTCATCCTCCCAGGGCGTGACCTCCGGCAGCACACCGGGAAAATGCCGCGCGATCCGCTGCGCAGCATCCGCCGAAGGCGCGGTGATGCGTCTGGCGCCGGCAAATTCCCGGGCCGAGCGCGCCACCAGCCGCATAGGTCCCAGAAACTCACGGGTCTCATCACCCGCCAGCGCCACGCACCGCGCGCAGCCCTGCAGATCGGGCTCACCGCAATAACGGTTTTCCGCGATCAGATGCACGCGGGGACAAAAACTCGCGTAATCATGCACGACAATATCGAGCGGGCAGTCCAACCGCGCGGCGATGTGGCGTATCATTTCATTATGGCCGAGTCCGTGATGCAGCTTCGCATGCACGATCCGCTCAGCCCGCAACATTCCCAGCAGCGCATCGGTATCGCCCGGCAGCAAAAACGTCAGATTGGGAAAATCGCCGGGCGCGCCATCGCTCAACTGCGCCGCCCACGGAAAACCTGCATCATCAAGCGGCGCAACCGGAGAAATCAAAATCACCCGCTGGCCCGCCTGGCGAATCTGCCGCATCTCGGCCTCCACCCGCCGCCGTACCCCGCCGCCCTGATTATGCGAAATCAACAGCACGGCTGCATCTTTCCGTCCGGCCGCAAACCGCGCCGCATCGAAATTCCGCCGCGCCGGCGCCAGCGGATCTGCCCGCAAAAACCCTTCGATCATCTCGACATAACCAGGATACAACCGCTCAAGCAGCCGCCCGTTGCGCATGTTCAGCGCCCGCCCGGCAGCGCCAAACGAAACCCCGCCATGATGCGCCACATAGGCGCCGGTCGCCGCCACATGCCGGAACGCCTTCAGCCGCGCCCGCTGGCACCAGTCGTTTTCCTCGCCATAGCCTTGCGCGAATAACGCCGCGCGCAGGTGGCCGGTGGCGGCAATGCAGTCATGGCGCATCAACAGGCAGAACCCGATGCCGGTTGGAATCTCAAAGCTCCCCGGGTTCGCCGCCGCCATCCGGTTCAGCGCGATCGTCCCCGCCAGATCGGGCGCCGCATTGCCGCCGGTTGGTCGCGGATAACTCAATATCGCCGCCTCGTTCGAGAACGGCGTGGCGCTGCCGATCTCCGGGCGCGCATACACCGCCGCCAGCATGGTCTCGATCGCCCCCGGCGGCACCAGCGCATCACTGTTCAGCAGCAGCACATCGCATCCCGCCGCGGCAATCAGCCCGGCGTTCGCCGCCGCCGTAAACCCGCGGTTACGCGCGTGGCGGATAAGATAAACCCTGTTCGCGCGGGCAAATTCTCCCAGCCAGTCCGCCAGCATGGTATCCGGCGTCGCGTCATCCACCACCACCAGCATGGCCCCATCCGGCATGGCCGTCAGCAACGCCGTCAGGCAGGCCTGGGTCACCGCCAGCCCGGCATATACCGGCACCACCACGGCCAGCCTTGCACGCTCCGGCATGACGGAATTGAGCAAACCCAACGCCCCCGCTGGCGCCGCTTCGAGGCACGCAGCAGGATCAAGCGGACTGCCCAAAATGTCCTGATCATTCGGCCCAACCACCCGCAACGGTGGCATGAATTCCTTCAGCGCAGCGGCGGAGATTTGAAATCCATGCCGCGCGGTCAGCGGCGCCGCATCATCGGCCGCCAAAACCTCACCCAACTGAATTGCAAGCCGCCGGCCCGTGGCGTCGACCACCCAAAGCGCCGGCGCCATGGGGCTGCTTGCCCAGCCCGCAAGCCCGCCGCCAACCGCCTCCACCATGCCCTCAACCCGCCGCATCACTGCCGGATCGATGGAGCTACCCAGTAACTCCCTGCCCGCCGCCCAGACACTGAGTTTTCCCGCCGGCGCCGCATCCAGATGCCGCAGCTGCATGCTGACATTGTCAACATAGCAGGAAACAACCGTATCTTCCGTAACCATGTGCAGCTTCGCGTTCGCATCGATTCCGAAAAATCCGGGATAGCCGGCAGCGCGCGCCACTGCCGATGCCAGCTCCGTAAAACCCCAATCCTCCGGCACGCAATGGCGCGTCAGAAGCGCCGCCAGCGCCTCAGCCGCCGGTGCATGCGCCCCGGCCAGCCGCCGCGCCGCAATCACACCGAGCCACGCTGCCGTCACATCATAGCGCGCCGCCAGCACTTCAAACGCCGCACCCGCCAAAGCGATCTGCTCAGCCCCGCCAATGCCAAGCCGGATATTGGCAAGATCCATCGCAATCCGCGGGTCATCCGGTGCCAATCGCACCGCCCGCTCCAGCCAGAGCAGCGCCGTATCATGATCGCCGCCGGCCGCCGCCGCGGCGCCATTGCGCCATGCTATTTCCGGAGAAGCCGCGCCATGAACGGTCTCATCCAACCGCGGAGATTGCCAGCGCTTCCTCAATCTCGGCGAGGTCGGCTTTCGCGTCCTTCAGGCCATGCTGGGCCGCCAGTTCCAGCCAGTGCTTCGCCTCAATCAGATCGACCGGCCCCGCCAGCCCCTTGCACAAATAACGCCCGAGCATCAGCGCCGCCAACGGATGCGCCTGCTCCGCCGCCGCCCGAAACCAGATGATCGCCTTCTCGCGCGCCATCGGCACATCGTGCCCACCGCCATGCAGGGCGCCCAGCGCGAACATCGCGCCGCTATGGCCGGCAGCCGCCGCCTGCTCGAACAACCGCAGCGCCTTGGCATGGTCCGGCGGCCCGCCGCGGCCATTTACCAGCATCTCGGCCAATGCCACCTGCGCATCCGTCATCTTGCCCGTCGCCGCCTTTTCCAGCCAGACTCTGGCCGCCGCCGCGTCCGCCGCCACCCCGCGCCCCTCCAGCAGCATCCGCCCGTACCAATACTGCGCGTTGACAACCCCTTCCGCCGCCCGCTTCAACCACACCACCGCCTGCGCCTCGTCTTTCTGCACGCCGACGCCCTGCGCCAGGCAGACGCCGTAATTATACGCCCCGACCAGGTCTCCCGCCTGCGCCGCCTGCTCGAACCATTCATGCACCGGCGGCGGGCTCGCCTGCGCATCGGTAACGCCGGAAAGCAGCAGGCTCGCCAGATCCGCCTGCGCGATTCTATCGCCCGCCTGCGCCGCCACGGTGAACCATTTCGCCGCCTCATCCGGATCGCGCGCCAACCCGGCGCCGGTCAGATACAGCATGCCCAGCGCCCGCGCCGCCGTTTTCTGCCCGGCCTCCGCCGCGCGCCGGAACCACATCGCCGCCTCGGCGTAATTCGGCGGCAGCGCGCCGCCGCGCGCATAAATATCGCCGATCAGCGCCGCTGCCTCGGCATCGCCGCTGAGTGCCGCCCGGCGCAGCCAGGATTCGCCGTTCACCGGATCGGCCTTCACGCCCCGGCCTTCAAACAGGATCAGCCCATACCTGGCCTGCGCATCGCGCAGCCCGGCCTCAGCGGCAATTTTGAAATGCCCGGCGGCCCGCGCAAAATCCGCCTGCACGCCAATCGCCTTTTCAAAGACCAGGCCAAGATAATAATGCGCATTCGGCAACCCGGCCCGCGCCGCCTCAGTGATCTGCGCAATCGCCGCCACCGTCGCCGCGCCGGTCTCTGCCTTGCGCATCAACGCCAGCCCATGGCCCAGTTGCCCCTGCGCCGAGCCCGCCAGCGCCGCCCGCTCATACCAGGCTGCCGCCGCCCCAGCGTCACGCAGCCGCTCCGGCCCCGCCGTCAGAATATAACCAAGCAACGCCTGCGCATCCGCCGAGCCTGCATCCGCTGCCCTGCGCGCCCACAGCATCGCCGCATCGAAATCCGCCTCAGGCTTCTCGGCCCCTGCAAACAACCCGGTCCCCGCCTGCAGCGCCCGCGCCGGCACCCCGGCCAAATGCAAACCGGCCAGCTGAAACTGACTCTCCAAGAATCCCTTCTCAGCGGCCTGCAAAAACCAGCGCGCCGCTTCCAGCGGACTACGCAGCACGCCCTCGCCGGTGAGATACCGCATGCCCATCGCATGCAGCGCCTCCGCCACCCCCGAGCGCGCCGCAACCACGAGCAATTTCACGGCCCGCGCCGTCTGACCGGACCGCTGCAACAGCGCCGCTTGTGCGATGGCCCGCCGCGGGTTGCGCGCCGCCAGCGTATCGCGAACATGATGCAGCGGATTGCGCATCAGATCGCGCTACGGCTCATGCAGGCTGTCATAGGCCACAGGCAAAATCCGCCGCGTGAAATAGCCCATGATCGTGCGCGTTCCCACCAGCACATCGGCACTGAGCGGCATGCCCGGCACCAGCCGAAAACCCGGCGGTGTATTATGCAGGTTCAACGCATCCAGCGAAATCTCGGTCTTGTAGTAAAGGTTCCGCGGCGCCTCCGGCAAAGCCGGCCCGGCCAGCTGCTGGTTATACGGATCCGCCGGGTTGAAACTATCCGGACTGACCGACAGCACCACCCCTTCCGCCGTCCCGTATTGAATGAACGGCAGGGTATCGAATTTGATTTTCACCTTGTCGCCGGCATGCACATAACCGGAATCACTCCCGGCCACATCCGCCTCAACCCGCAATTTCGCATCCACCGGCACCAGCTGCATCAGAGTCTGGCCGGATTGCAGCACCGCCCCCACCGAAGTCTGCGCCACCGAGAGCACAATCGAATCCCGCGGCGCCGTCAGCATCACCAACTCATCGTTAAGCTTCGCCTTCTCCAAAGCCTGCTCGCCTTGAGTCAAACTATTGATCGCATCGGCAAGCTGTTGCGATACCGTTGCCTTCCATTTCTGCTGATAACTCGAAAGCCCGGATTGCTGCGACGCCAGATCCCGCTCCGCCGCCGCCGCCGACGACTCTGCATTCGCCAGATTGCCGGAAATATTCAGCCGGTCATCGGTCGCGGCCAGCGTATCGATCTTGCTGCCCACATTCAAATTCTGCAGCCGTTGCCGCATATTCTCGACATTCTCCGCCACGCCGAGCCGCTGCCGGTAATACGCCGCCTGATCGTGATATCCCGCAATATTGGTCTGCGCCTCCTCAATCTTTTCGTTATAGCCCTGCACGGTCGCGTTATATTCCGCCGCTTGCTGGTTATAGGTCGAAAGCTGCAATGCCGAAGCCGGATTGGACGGATCGGGATTATAAACCAGCCCGGCCTCCTGCGCCTGCAACCGCGCCACCGCCGCGCTATACGCCTGCTGCTGTGATGTCAGCGCGGTCAAATCAGCACTCGCATAAGTCGGGTTCAACGTCGCCAGCACGTCGCCCTTATGAACGATCTGCCCTTCCTGAACGTTAATGCTCTGCACGATGGACGTGACGAACGGCTGCACCACGATGGTCGGCGCAGTGGAAACCAACTTGCCAGGCGCGGACACGATTTTATCAACCTTCACCACCGCCGATACCAGCAGCAGCGACAGCACCAGCAGCGTGATCCAGAGCGACGTCATCCTGGCCACCACAGGCACAGGCATCGCGATTACGGCTGAAGTAGGTGATTGGAATTCTAGCAAGGCTAAGGAATCTTCTTTTTCTGAAGAAAAAGAAGCAAAAAGACTCCTTCGACTCAACCGGGATCTGGCAAGGCTGGAACTTGGCCGCTCGACGTTCATTTTCTTTGGGCCAGGCTGGGGATGGGTTGCCGGGAGTCGATGTGGCGGTTCTGCTGCAGCCATAAATGCCGGTAGATCGCGCAACGCTCAACCAATTCCTTATGCGGCCCAATATCCACCATATGGCCGCGGTCCAGCACCATGATCAGATCACATTCAATCAGCGATGACAGCCGGTGCGAAACAATCACCATGGTCCGCCCCTCGGCGATCCGCAGCAGATTGGCATTCACCAGCGCTTCGCTTTCCGGGTCCAGGGCGCTGGTCGCCTCATCGAGAATAAGCACCCTGGGGTCGGACACTACCGCGCGCGCAATCGCCAGCCGCTGCTTCTGGCCGCCGGACAGATTCGGCGATCCCTCCTGGATATAGGTGTCATAACCATGCGGCAGCAGCTCGATGAACTCCTCAGCACCCGCCAGCCGCGCCGCCCTCACCGCATCCTCGAAACTCAACCCCGGCCGGCCCGCCAGGATGTTATCCCGCACCGTGCCGCGAAACAGAAAATTATCCTGCAGCACCATGCCGAAATGCTTGCGCAAATGCCGCAGATTAATCTCGCGAATATCGGTGCCGTCGATCTTGATGCTGCCGGTATAATCCCGGTTGATCCCCTGAAGCAGCCGCGTCACCGTCGACTTGCCGGAGCCCGATCGCCCAACCAGCCCTAGCATCGTGCCTGCGGGCACCGAAAAACTCATCTTCTCCAGCGCCGGCGCGCTCGTGCCCTCATAGCGGAAGGTCACCTCGTCGAAGCGAATGGCACCCTCGAATTGCGGCCGCAGCCCCTGCGTCATCGCCCGCTTCTCGGTCGGCCGGTTCAGCACCGATCCCACCTGGCCAATCGCCGCCTTCGCCCGCTGCACATCCTCGATCAGACTGGCCAGTGAAACCAGCGGCCCCGCCACCCGGCCGCCCAGCATCATGAAGCCGAAAAGACTGCCGATCATCAGCGGATTATTGCTATGCATCGCCATATAGGCGCCCAGCGCCAGCACGCCGGCCTGGGTATAGCGCTGCAACGGCATCGTCAGCGTCGCCGGCCAGTTGGCAAGCTGCCCCGCCTCCAGATTAAGCGCGGCGGAGTTCGCCACCTTGCGGTCCCATTCGGCGGCGCGCAACGGCTCCAGCGCCAGCGCCTTGACCGTGCGGATGCCGTAAATGCTCTCCACCAGCACCGAGCCCTTGGCCGATTCCGCCGCGATAATCCGCTGCGTCATGCGCGCCAGCATCGGAATAAACGCCCAGATGATCAGCCCGATGCAACCGGCCGCGATCACCACGGTCAGCGCCAGACTCGCATTCATGTAAAACAAAATCGGCAGCAGCAGCAGAACCATGAAAATATCGATAAACGTCGTCATCAGCTTGCCGGTGAGAAACTCCCGCACCTGGTAGATCTGGGCGATTTTATAGCTGAGTTCGCCGGCCTGGTTCCGCTCGAAAAAATCCACCGGCAGCGCCAGCAGCCGGTCGAAAATCAGCAGGTTCAGCCGCGCATCCAGCTTTGCCGCCAAAATAACGGTCAGCAACTTCCGGCCCCAGGTCAGGATCATCTCGAAGACCAGCGCGATCACCAGCACCACGACAATCAGCGTCAGCGTATTGGTGCTGTGATATTGCACGACCGTGTTGATCGTCGTCATGATCATTAGAATCGGCAGAATGCTTAATATCGTTATGGTAACGGAGCTGATGGCGATATCGCGCAGAATCCGCTTCTCGCCCCAGACCAGCCGCGCCAGCATGGCCATATCGAACGGCGCGTCTTCCGCCACCCCCTGCCGGCCGGCCCGCACCAGCAGGCAGGCGCCGCTCCACAATTGCTTCAACTGCAACGCATCCGCCGCCACCGGCGCCGATCCGGCGGAATGCGGGTCGCGCAACAGCAAAGCGCCATGCTCAGTATTGCGTCCCACCAGCAGCGCCGCGCCGCCGTCATCCAGCAGCAATACCACCGGCGCCGGATCGTCGATCTTCATCAATTGCTTGAAAGACAGCCGGACCCCGCGCGCCCAAAGCCCGGAGTCCCGCAGCCAGGCCACCAGAACCGGCGGCGAAGGCGCTGCCTCATCCGGCTGCAGCCGGACAGTTTGCGGATCGAGCTCGACCCCATGATAGCGCGCAACGCTGATTGCCGCAGCCACCCGAGGCGACATCGGGCAGGCCCCCGCATCGCCGGCCGGCGATGCATCGGACGCTGTGAAATATTCAGCCGGACTTGCCTGAACCCTGTCGTTCATCTCTCGATTGGCCTGTTGTAAGGCAACCATAGCAAATGGTGGCTTAGGTTGTCATTAATAGCAACAAGACAACTTAAAATAGTAAAAAGGCGCGCGGACTAGTCCTACGGTAAGCATTGCCCGCGCGGATCGTGATTGACCAAGGGCATCCATGCTCTAGGCTGCGAGCCATGGAAATACGCCCCGCCACCCCGCACGATCTTGCCGATTGCCAGGCGATTTACGCCCATCACGTCCTGCACGGCACCGGCACCTTCGAGGAAACGCCCCCGTCTTTGGAGGAAATCACCGCCCGCTACCAGGCCGTGACCGGCGGCGGCTGCGCCTATCTGGTGGCAACCGACGCCTCCGGCGTTCTGGGTTTTGGCTACTATGCCCAGTTTCGCGCCCGCTCCGGCTACCGCTACTGCGCGGAGGATAGCGTCTACGTCCGCGAAACCGTGCGCGGCCAGGGCGTCGGCAAGGCCATCGTCGCGGCATTGCTCGCCCATGCGGCCGCGGCGGGCTATACCCAGATGCTGGCGCTGATCGGCGACTCTGAAAACACCGGCTCCATCGGCGTCCACGCCAGCCTCGGCTTCACGCCCGTCGGCACCATGCGCAAGGTCGGCTTCAAGCTCGACCGCTGGCTCGATGTCGTCACGATGCAGAAATCTCTGGACTAGCGCTCCCTTCGGACCAGCCGGCGCGAACCGCCGCGCAATATCCGGCATAATCCTTAGCGATAATCGCGGCCCGCGCGCCTTGCATCAGCGATTGGTAATAGGTGAGGTTATGCTGGGTGAGCAGCATCGGCCCCAGCATCTCCTCGCAGCGAAACAAATGATGCAGATAGGCCCGCGAATGCCGGGTACAGGCGAGGCAGGGGCAGCCTTCATCCAGCGGCGCCCCATCATCGATGAACCTCGCATTCCGAAGGTTAAAGATCCCTTTTGAGGTAAACGCCCGCGCCGTGCGGCCGGCGCGGGTGGGCATCACGCAATCGAACATATCCACCCCGCGCGCAACCGAGCCCAGCAGATCATCCGGGGTGCCGACCCCCATCAGGTAGCGCGGCTTTTGTTCAGGCAGAAACGGCGAAGTGACGTCCAGCATCGCAAACATCATCTCCTGGCCCTCGCCGACCGCCAGCCCGCCGATGGCGTAGCCCTCGAAATCCAGCGCCTTCAGCGTCTCAGCCGACTCGCCGCGCAGATCGGCGAAGGTGCTGCCTTGCACGATCCCAAATTGCCCATACCCCTCGCGCGCCACGAACGCAGCACGCGAGCGCTTCGCCCAGCGCGTGGTCAACTGCATCGACTTGGCAGCCTCGTCATAGGTCGCCGGGTGCGGGGTGCATTCATCCAGCACCATGCTAATGGTAGCATCCAGCAAATGCTGAATTTCAGTGGAGCGCTCCGGCGTCAGATGATACGGCGAACCGTCGATATGCGACCGGAACGTCACTCCGGTCTCATCCATCTTCCGAAGCTTCGCCAGCGACATGACCTGAAAGCCGCCGGAATCCGTCAGGATCGGCCCTGGCCAATCCATCATTCTATGCAATCCGCCGAGCCGCGCCACCCGCTCCGCGCTCGGCCGCAGCATCAGATGATAGGTATTGCCAAGCACGATCTTGGCGCCGGTGGCGCGCACCGCATCCGCGGTCATCGCCTTGACGGTGCCGGCGGTACCGACCGCCATGAAGGTCGGCGTCGGCACCTCGCCATGCCCGGTCGTCAGCGTACCGGCGCGGGCGCGCCCGTCGGTCGCCTGCAAAGTGTAGAAAAAGCTCATCTGGGTTCCAATAGGCAGGCATCGCCGTAAGAGTAAAACCGGTATTTTGATCCAATCGCATGCGCATAGGCGCGACGGACCGTCTCGATGCCGGCGAAAGCCGAGACCAGCATCAGCAGCGTCGAATGCGGCAGATGAAAATTGGTGAACAGCAAATCGGTGACGCGGAATTTATAGCCGGGCAAAATAAAAATATCGGTCTCCCCGGCGAATGGTGAAACCCGCCCATTTTCGTCAGCCGCCGACTCGATCAGCCGCAACGCGGTGGTGCCCACGGCAATAATCCGCCCGCCCTTTTTGCGCGCGGCATTAATGGCATCGGCGGCCACCCTGGAAACGACACCGCGTTCAGCATGCATGACATGTTCAGCAAGCGTCTCGGTCCGCACCGGCAGAAAGGTTCCGGCGCCGACATGCAAGGTAACCTGCACGATACCAACGCCCTGATCGCCCAGCGCCTGGATCAAAGCCGGGGTGAAATGCAGCCCGGCCGTCGGCGCCGCCACCGCGCCGGGATGCTGCGCGAACATGGTCTGGTAATCACTTGCATCCCGCTCGGTAATACCCTCCGGCCGGGCAATATACGGCGGCAGCGCCAGCGCGCCACTGCGATGCAAGGCGGCAAGAAAAGCCTCGCCTTCCAGGTTGAACTGCAAATTACCCGACCCATCGGGATGAATCGCCATCACCTCGGCCGCAAAATCATCCGCAATCGTCACCACATCGCCCGGCTTCAGCCGCTTGGCGTTGCGGATCAACGCCCGCCAGCTGCCATCCGCAGCGGGCTTATCCAAAGTGATCCCAATCCGCGCCGCCCCCCTGGTCCCGGCAAGCTGCGCCGGAATAACGCGGGTGTCGTTGACCACCAGCAAATCCCCTGCCCGCAGCAGGCTGGGCAAATCAGAGACGCTGTAATCAACAAGCGTTTCGCCCCGAACATGCAGCAGCCTGGCAGCATCCCGGGGCTTGGCCGGCTCGGTTGCAATATGGGTAACCGGCAGATCATAGCCGAAATCGGACAAGGTAAGGGCGGACATGGCGGCGCTGGTTGGGCGGGTTTGATGCGAAGGTCAAGCAAGCAGTTCTTTTTCTGAAGAAAAAGAACCAAAAAGACTTCTTTAATCCGGGCCATGGGCTGTGTCGGCAACAACGCCCGCACCCCAGTTTCAGAAAAGTTTTTGCGGATGTGCGGGCGGCCAGCCTTTTTTCAAGAAGCAACCGCTTTGCTAAGCCCCCATATACGAGGCCAGCTCAATCAAATTCCCATCCGGATCGCGGCAATACACCGACATGATGTCGCCCAGCGCGCCGATGCGCGACACCGGCCCACGCTCAATGGAAACCCCGCAGGCATGCAACTGCGCAATCGCATCTTCCGGCCCAACCGCAATAACGAAACACAAATCCAGCGTCCCGGGCTTCGCCAGCGTCGCATGCGGGGAGACCTCATGGCCCACCTCATGCAGATTTATCTTCGCCGCCCCAAACCGCAGAGCGGTACGATTTTTGCCGCCATATTCCTCGCGCTCCATCCCCAGCACCCGCTGATACCAGCCCGCGGTCACCTGCAGATCCGCGCAGGTCATCACCACATGATCGATCCGGTCGACGGTGAATTTCATCAGGCGAGATCCGCGAAGAAATCATTGCCTTTATCGTCAACGATGATGAAGGCCGGGAAATCCTTCACCTCGATTTTCCACACCGCTTCCATGCCAAGCTCCGGATATTCCAGCACCTCGACCTTGGTGATGTTGTTCTGCGCCAGCACCGCCGCCGGGCCGCCGATGGAGCCCAGGTAAAACCCGCCATAGTTGTTGCAGGCATCGCGCACCGCTTTCGAGCGATTGCCCTTGGCCAGCATCACCAGCGAACCGCCCGCGGCCTGGAATTCCGCCACATAGCTATCCATGCGCCCGGCCGTGGTCGGGCCGAAACTCCCAGTCGCCATGCCGTTCGGGGTCTTCGCCGGGCCGGCATAATACACCGGATGATTCTTGATATAATCGGGCAAGCCCTCGCCGCGGTCCAGCCGCTCTTTCAGTTTCGCATGCGCGATGTCACGCGCAACCACGATGGTGCCGGTCAGCGCCACCCGCGTCTTGATCGGATGTTGGCTCAGCGTCGCCAAAATCTCCGCCATCGGCTGATTCAGGTCGATGGCGACGACCTCATGCCCCAGATGCTCCGGCGTGATCTCCGGCAGATATTTCGCCGGATCGGTTTCCAGTTGTTCGAGGAAAATACCCTCCGGCGTGATCTTCGCCTTCACCTGGCGGTCGGCGGAACAGGAAACGCCGATGCCGATCGGCAATGACGCGCCATGCCGCGGCAACCGGATCACCCGCACATCGTGGCAGAAATACTTGCCGCCGAACTGCGCGCCGATGCCGATCCGGCGCGACGCTTCCAGCACCTGCGCCTCCATCTCCAGATCCCGGAACGCATGCCCGGCTTTGGAGCCAACGGTTGGCAAATTATCCAGCCATTTGGTCGAACCGAGTTTCACGGTCTTCAGCGTCGTCTCAGCCGAGGTGCCGCCGATGACGATGGACAAATGGTAAGGCGGGCAGGCGGAGGTGCCGAGCGTTTTAATCTTGGTCTCGATAAACGAAATAATCTTCTCCGGCGTCAGCACCGCCCGGGTTTCCTGATACAGATAGGTCTTGTTCGCCGAGCCACCGCCCTTGGCGATGAACATCAGATGGAACTCATCGGCATGATGCTCGCCGGGCGCTGCCAGAATATCGAACTGCACCGGCAGGTTATTGCCGGTATTGACCTCGTTGAACATGCTCAGCGGCGCCATCTGCGAATAGCGCAAATTCGTTTCGGTATAGGTGCGATGCACGCCGTAGCTGAAGGCTTCTTCCTCATCGCCATCCACCCACACCCGCTGGCCCTTCTTGCCGAACACGATGGCGGTGCCGGTATCCTGGCACATTGGCAAAATCCCGGCCGCGGCGATATTGGCGTTCTTCAAAAACTCCATCGCGACATAGCGATCGTTCTCGGATGCTTCGGGATCTTTCAAAATATTGCTGAGCTGCTGCAGATGCGCCGGACGCAGCAGATGCGCAATATCGTGAAACGCCGCAAAGGCCAACTCGGAGAGCGCATCGGCGCTGATTTTCAGTACCTTCTTGCCCGCAACCTCGATCGTCGAGACGCCGGAAATATCGAGCTTGCGCCAGACTGTCTTATCCTCGCCCAAGGGAAACATCGGCGAATAGGTGAAACCAGGCGCGCGTTTAGGTTCTGCGTTCAAAATACTTCCTTCACGAACGGGAAAATTTAATCTTTCGGTCCACTGCGGCGCCGGAATGCATCCAGGCTGACCACCTCCGCGGGCGCTGCTTCGCGCTGCGCCGGCGCGTCGTCGCCATCCGGCACGGGAAAATCGGCAAGATCCATTTGTTCCGGAAGGTCAACGTCGAAGCTGAGCCCGAACCGGACTTCCGGATCGGCGAAAGCGGTGATGGCGGTAACCGGGATGATCAGAGTCGATGGGATGCCGGCAAAGGACAGGCCGACCGAGATGACCTGCGTCTGCTCGTCAACCGACAGGCTGTGGAACTGGTGCTGCAGGACAATCGTCATCTCATCCGGATACTGCGCCCGCAGCCGGTCCGGAATGATCACGCCGGGATAGCCGGTCTTAAAGGTGATATAGAAATGGTGCCCGCCCGGCAGGCCCTCGCGCGCGGCATGGGCGACCGCGCTGATCACCACATGCAGCAGCGCTTCCTGCGTCCACGCATCATAGGGCAGCAGGCTTTCAGGAACGGGGGCTTCGTCTTTGGCCATGGGTTTCACTCCGAGCGTCCGGCGTCATAACCCACCCCATAAACTCCCGCAAATAGGTCGAATTAAGACCCCCCATGTCCACAATGCGGCAGCCAAGCAAAAATCAGGAAACGCCTTCCAAAACCCATGGCCCTAGGCTGTTTCAAAACACGCTAGGCTGAGTCAGCTGGGACGTCTGTCAAGAACCGGCGCGGAGCGGCCTACAGGCCGTGAGCACCGGAAGCGCAGACAGGCGCCTCAGATGGCCAGCCTAGCGCGTTTTCAAACAGCCCAGCTAGCGGGAGCGTTCGTAGTGTCGGTAGTATTTTTCGGTAACCAGGTCGGTCTGCACGATCACCGCAATATCGGTGGTGTTGAACTGGTGGTCGATCACCGCGCCGTCGCCCACAAACCCGCCCAGCCGCAAATATCCCTTAACCAGCGGCGGCAGCATCGTCATGATCTGCCGCGCATCCAGCAGGCTGACGTCACAGCGGTTCATCGCCACATACCGGTGTTCCAGAGCCCGCGGCCGGATCGCCTCCGGCGCCAGATGGTTGGCGTACAGATAGCTCAACTCGCCGGCCAGCGCGTCTGGGTCCGTGCCGTGCAGGCTGGCGCAGCCGAACATCAGCTCAATACCGTAATGGAACACATAGGCGGCGATGCCGCGCCAGAGCAGCTGCATCACGGCGCGCGAGCGATAGGTCTGGGCGGTGCAGGATCGCCCCAATTCCAGCACCTGGCCGGGAAAGTCCTCAAGCCGCGAAATATCGTACTCGCCGGCCGAATAAAACCGCCCAAGCTTGGCGGCGGCGCTCTGACGGACCAGCCGGTAGGTGCCCACCACGCTCTCCGGACCGGCGCCCAAATCATGGTCCACCACCAATAAATGGTCGGCGATGGCGTCGAATTCATCGCTGTCCCGGGCGCTCAACAGCGTTGCGGTATCCGGCCTGGCGCCCATCTCGTTATAAAACACCTGGTAGCGCAGCGCCTGCACGGCATCGACCTCATCGGCCGAAATCGCCAGCCGTACCCCGAGATTGTTGGAGCGTAGTTCGGCGAAGCCCGGCGCCAGATTGCCGAGAACGAAAGGCGGCAGCCCAGGGTTAAGCACGTTGTTCATTCAGGTCGTCCCGCTCTCGGCATCAGCCTTTGTCAATGCGGCACTGTCTCCCGTACCGCCAGAGACGCGCTGACCAAATAGCTCAATTTTAATCAAAGCGACATCAAACCCATGCCGGGCAGCAATTTCTCGCAGCAGAATTTCGGCTTCCGGGGCCGAAAACTCCAAAACCCGGCCAGTTTCCCGCTCAATCAGATGAAAATGGTGGCCGTCCCCAGTCGGCTCGTAGCGGGCCCGCCTACTGCCAAGATCCCGGCGCTCCAGAATACCCTTGGCCTCCAGCAGCCGTACCGTGCGGTAGACCGTGGCCAGCGAAATACGATTATCGAGGGCATTGGCGCGGCGGTGCAGCTCATCCACATCTGGATGGTCGGTCGCCTCCGCGAGTACACGGGCAATAACCCGGCGCGGGCCAGTCATCTTCAGCCCGTTCGCTATGCACAGGCGCTCGATGCTTATATCCATCTCGAGTCTTGTGAACTAATCTCTTTATCCGGTCCAGCCTTTCAGAGCCCTCAGCATGACAACCACCCTTCCCGCACATGACAAAGCGATCGATATCACGGCGGAAACCTGCCCGATGACATTCGTGCGCACCCGGCTGGCTCTGGACGCGCTGGAGCCCGGCCAAATCCTGCTGGTGCGCCTCATCGGCGCCGACCCGCTCGCCAACGTCCCCCGCGCCGCCGCCGACCAGGGCCACGACCCGCTGGAGCTGTTGGAGCAGCCGGACGGCAGCTGGCTGCTGGTGATTCAGAAAGGTTAACTGACAAGGACAGCAGAATGAACTGGAGCTACGTGGCGCCGATCGGGCTACTTTGCGTCTCAAACATATTCATGACCTTCGCCTGGTACGGGCAGTTCAAATTCCCCAACACCCCCCTCTGGCTGCTGATCATCGCCAGCTGGTCGGTCGCACTCGGCGAATATTGCCTCGCCGTGCCGGCAAATCACTTCGGCCACCGGGTCTATTCCGCGGTTCAGCTGAAGACCATGCAGGAGGTCATCACACTAGTGGTCTTTGCCGGGTTCTCCATATTATTCCTGGGCGAGCCGCTCAAATGGAACCACGCGGTTTCCTTCTGTCTGATCGTCCTCGCCTGCTTTTTCGGCTTCAAGAAGTTCTAGGCGGGCGGCGAATCTGCTATGGCTGGCTCTGCAATTCGATAAGCTGACCATAGAGAAAAGAGCCCGACACGATAACGTCCTGATAGACAAATCCCTGCACGAGCGTGTTCCCCGCGGAATCCGCATCCTGCGGCCGGAACACCCGGATATTCAGACGGTCACCAAGCGTGGCGCCCAGCGCCTCCGCCAGCCTGTCCGCCGCAGACTGAACGGCAGCCCCCGTCGGGTATCGCAGCGCGAAATGTGAGATCCCGAAAGGCGCCACTTTGGCCGCCTGCCGATAGCCATCCAGCCCCGCCTTCAGCTCAGCATCCTGCTCGCTCAGCCGCCGCAAACGCGCCTCGATCACCTGCTGTTCCGGCCGCATCGGCGACATATAGAAAGCGTTGTTCTGCATATTGCGATCATCCGGATTCGGATGCACGGCAAGAAAGCTCTCCGTGCCGTCGCCCTTGAAGCCGGTATCGGAGACCGCGCAGCCAAGCGCCTCCACCAGCCGGACCGCCAGATCACGCTCGCCCGGGCGATAGAGCGTTTCAACATGGTTGAGCAGGTTGCCGTTATAGTCCGCGATCTTGTCCATGGCTGCCCCCTTTCAATTTGGCGTCACCTTGCGGAGTTCCCACTTTGTTGCAATAAAATTACGATTTTCTTCGTCCCCCTGATATCTCAGTGTGTTGCACATCTTATACATTTCTATCCCCGGCTTTTCCCAGGCCTTATGAACCGCTTTCTTCCCGGCACGGACCCGGCAGCCGATGGATTCCGGACCCCATTCCAGCGTAGGCTCAGCCGATGAACTCCATCGATTCGCCGCTCCTGGGCCTATCCCAGCGTCTACCGCCAAGCAATGTGCAGGCCGAGCAGGCGCTGCTGGGCGCCTTGCTGGCCAATAACAAGGCCTACGAACGGGTCTCCGAATTCCTCTCGCCGGAGCATTTCGCCGACCCCATCCACGGCCGCATCTACCAGTCCATCGCCCGGCGCTGCGAGGCCGGCCAGATCGCCGACCCGGTGATGCTGCGCGCCGAATTCGAACATACCGGCGTGCTGGAGGAAGTCGGCGGCACCGCCTACCTCGCCCAGCTCCTCGGCGCCATGGTCGGCATCATCAACGCCGGCGATTACGGCCGCGCCATCCACGACGCCTGGGTCCGCCGCCAGCTGATCGACATCGGCGAGGTCACCGTCAACCGCGCCTTCGGCTCCGAGCCGGAGCTGAACGGCATCGCCCAGATCGAGGCGGCCGAACAAACCCTGTTCGACCTCGCCACCAAAGGCGGCGCCGAAGGCGGGCTGATCACCTTCGAAAAAGCTTTGACGATGGCAATCGACATCGCCGCCACCGCGCATAAAAACCAGGGCTCGGTCTCCGGCCTCGACACGGGCCTGCGCGATCTCAACAAAAAAATGGGCGGCCTGCACCCCTCGGATCTCATCATCCTGGCCGGCCGCCCCGGCATGGGCAAAACCGCGCTCGCAACCAAGATCGCCTTCGGCGCCGCCAAAGCCCTGCTCGCCAACGCCCGCCGCGACAACCCGAACGCCATGGCCAAGCAGGCCATCGCCGTCTTCTCGCTGGAAATGAGTTCCGAGCAGCTAGCCACCCGTCTGCTGGCTGAGGAAGCCCGCGTCTCCGCCGACCGCATCCGGCGCGGCGAAATCAACCAAAAAGACTTCGACAATTTCGTATCGGTGTCCCGCGACATCTCGCAATTGCCGCTGCTGATCGACGACACCCCGGCGCTCACCCTCTCGGCACTGCGCACCCGCTGCCGCCGCCTCAAACGCACCAACGGCCTCGGCCTGATCGTCATCGACTATCTGCAGCTGATGCGCCCGGCCGCCGGCACCAAACCGGAAAACCGCGTGCTGGAAATCAGCCAGATCACGCAGGGCCTGAAAGCCATCGCCAAGGAACTGGCGGTGCCGGTCCTCGCCCTCTCCCAGCTCTCCCGCGCCGTTGAGAGCCGCGAGGACAAACGCCCGCAGCTCTCCGATT
>JAMFSE010000110.1 GCA_026225115.1 Rhodovastum atsumiense | reverse complement strand
GGCATGCGGCTGGGGATGCTCGTAGGAGGATTTCGATTTGGTCAGTTTGCCGGTGAACGGGTCGACATAATAATGGCCCTGGCCGGGACCATCGACGCCGTAGGCCCAATGCAGCCCGGTGTTGAACCATTGCGGCGAATTCGGCGCGACCATCTGCTTGGCCAGCATGAAGCGCAGTTCGTCGAAGAAGGCCTGCGCGTGTTCTTCGGAGGCGCCGAAATAGCCGCCCTTCCATCCCCAATAGGTCCAGCAGCCGGCGAGGCGGTCGAACACCTGCTTGGAGGAGAGTTCGCTGACAAAGCGCTCGTTCTCGGGCAGGGCGGCCAGCGCCTCGGTGTCGGGCACCGAACGCCACAGCCAGGACGGCACGGTCTCTTCCTCGACCTTCTTCAGGCGCGCGGCGACGCCGGCTTTACGGAAGTACTTTTGGGCCAGCACGTCGGAGGCGACCTGCGACCAGAACTGGGGCACCTCGACATTTTCCAGCCGAAACACCACCGAGCCATCGGGGTTGCGGATCTCAGATGTCGTTAATCTGAAATCAATCCCTGCGTAGGGTGACTGGCCTTGAGTCGTATTGCGCCGTTCGATTCGCATGGTCGTGCCCCGTTCTTGCTTGACCGGACCGCTGCCCCGCGGCGCCGGATGTTATGCCTAGAGCGAACGCCGCGTCACGGTTGAGTTCCGTGATCCCGTCATTCGCAGTTCAACCGGTGGACCCGGCCTGTTTCTGTCGTCACGGAGGCGCTGTTACGCACCCCGGTGAAGCCGCTCTATTCAACGCCCCAACACGCCTTCTGAGCCGATTCCGGCTCGTTTTTGCGCCCCGAAATCTCTGGGAATCCGGCGCGAAAAGCTCCGTCACCGCCGCCTTGTGAGCGGTCGGAGGTGTCATTCTGGAACCCTGTCGGGGAGCGTCGGCCGGGACTGAAAACTCCCCGGCAGCGAACGATCCAAAACTAGGCTGACTCCGTTATGCCCGTCAAGGACTAGTACGAGTTCCTGAATCAAATACTAAATATGGTGGAAAAGGAGGGAATCCAAGGGGCGAGCCGCGCCTCGATTGGGGGCAAGTATCAGTGAGTCCTCAGGGATTCCCAAGCGAAAAAAATTGTCCGGGGCTGTGAATTGGAGCTTCGCCCCGCTGTTCACAGGGTAACTATTTATTGCCGTCTTATGACGGTCCGGCATTGCACTTTGAAGACTCACGTAGGGCTACGGAGATGTTCCGGCTGGCATGCCGGTCCGGCGATGGTCCCGGCTCCGGATAAGCGGCATGGTTGCCCCGATTCCTTCACCGTGTGCCGCTTCATGACAGAATCAAAACCGACCCACGCGCGGGCGCGACTTGCGCCCGCGGGCCTGATGTTCCTCGCGATCACCTCGATCAGCTGGGGCTTTAATTGGCCCGCCACCAAATACCTGATGAGCGAATTGCCGCCGCTGACCCTGCGCGGCGTCACCGGCGTGACCGCGGCAGCTCTGTTGGCCGCGCTTGCGATGGCCCGCGGCGACAGCCTGAAGGTCGCGCCCTGGCTTTGGCCGCGGCTGATGCTGGCGGCGCTGCTCAATGTCACCTGCTGGATGGTGCTGATGGGCCTGGCGCTGCTCTGGCTGCCGGCCAGCGAAACCGTGCTGATCGCCTACACCATGCCGGTTTGGGCGGCGATGCTGGCCTGGCCGGTGCTCGGCGAGCGGCCGACGCTGGTGCGCGCGATTGCGCTGGCGATGGCGTTCGCAGGTCTCGCCGCGATCATGGGCGGTAACGGCATCGCCGCGAGTGCGGCGAAATTGCCGGGGATCATCATGGCGCTCGGCGGCGCGATCGGATTCGCGCTTGGCACGGTGCTGGCGAAGAAATTGCCGCTGCCGCTGCCGCCGATCCCGGCCGCCGCCTGGCAGGTCGGCCTCGGCAGTTTTCCGGTGGCGATCGTGGGCCTGCTGATCGAGACCACGCACCTTGGGGCGGTGACGCAGCTCGGTTGGTTTCTGCTGTTTTATTCGGTGGTGATGGTGTCCGGCGTTGCCTATGTCGCCTGGTTCTCGGCGCTTGCCCGGTTGTCGGCCTCGGTGGCAGCGATCGGCACCCTGGCAGTGCCGGTGATCGGCGTGGCGGTGTCGGCGCTGGCGCTGCACGAGCCGCTCGGCCCAGGCCAGATCGCGGCACTGCTGTTCACGCTTGCGGGCGTGGCGCTGGCGGCGCTGTCCTGAGCGGCGAGGCGCCAGAGCATGATCCGGAAAAGTGGACACCGGTTTTTCGACAAGATCATGCTCAAACCAGAGTATCTTAGCTAATCCGCTTGATCGGGAATCGCAACCGCTCGCCTTGCCGTGCATCCCAAGCT
>JAMFSE010000109.1 GCA_026225115.1 Rhodovastum atsumiense | reverse complement strand
TGATTGTCGGCATGAACAGCGATGCCTCGGTCAAGCGCCTGAAAGGGCCGGCGCGGCCCGTGCAGCAGGAGGCGGCGCGCGCCGCGGTGCTGGCCTCGCTGGCCTGCGTCGATCTGGTCTGCATGTTCGAAGACGATACGCCGCTGGAGATCCTAAGCCAGATCAAGCCGGATCTGCTGGTGAAGGGCGCGGATTATACGGTGGAACAGGTGGTCGGCGCCCGCGAGGTGGAATCCTGGGGTGGGCGCGTGGCGCTGGCGGAGCTTCTCCCTGGCCACTCTACGACCGCAACGCTGGCCCGGCTGCGAGGCTGAAGCCGGTCCCCCGGATTTTGGTAACAGATCGTTACAGCCGGTTAATGTTCATTGTTCCGTCACACCCTCCGGGTGCCGATTGTGGAATATCGCTGTCCTAAATAACTGAAACCCAGGTTTCTGAAATAGAGGGCAGTCATGAACGAAATCGGCAGCAATCCGGCGGCAAATCTATCCAACCGGCGAACCGTGCAGGACTATATCGACGAAATTCCGATGTGGCCGGATGGAACCAAGCTCCATAGTCTGCCGCTGACCGGCATGCAGTGGCGGATCTGGGCGCTGGCCATTGCCGGCAAATTCTTCGAGGGCCTGGTGGTGTTCATGACCGGCGTCGCCCTGCCGCTGATCAAGGTAACCTTTGGCCTGCAGGCCACGCAGCTGAGCTTCGTGACCGCCGCCTCGCTGTTCGGCATTCTGATCGGCGCCACCGTGCTCGGCCGCATGGCCGACGTATTCGGCCGTAAAACCATGTTCATCGCCGAAATGGTGCTGTTCACAATTTTCCTGGTTGCGCTGACCCTGGCGCAGAGTTTCCTGATGCTGGTGGTGTGCCTGTTCGGCATCGGCCTGGCGCTGGGTTGCGATTATCCGACCGCGCATATGGTGATCTCCGAAGCCGTGCCGAGCCGCGGACGCGGCGGGCTGGTGCTGAGCGCCTTTGCGTTTCAGGCGGTCGGCGCCATTTGCGGCGCCGGGCTTGGCTACATCATTCTGTCGTTCTACCCGCAGCTCGATGCATGGCGCTGGATGTTCGCAGCCGCGATCCTGCCGGCCATCGCCGTCATCAGCGGCCGGTTCTTCATCTGCGACAGCGCGCAATGGCTGGTCTCCCGCGGGCGGATCAAGGAAGCTGAAGCGGAGACGCACAAGCTTTTGAAGCGCGAGCCGCAATACCCGAAAAGCGTCGTGCTGCACGACCCACATGTTACCGAACACGGACGCCGCGAAGAGCCGAAAATCCATATGTCGGTGCTGTTCGACAAGGACCATCGGCGTGCCACCTACCTTGCCTCCATCCCCTGGTTCCTGCAGGACCTTAGCACCTACGGCATCGGCATCTTCACGCCGGTCATCCTGGCGCTGACGATCGGCGCCGCCGGTGTCACCAACGATGTGCCCAGCCTGGTCCATAAAGTGCTGCTTTCGGCAAAAGGTACGGCAATGCTCGACGTGCTGCTGATCCTCGGCATCCTCAGCGCCATCCTGCTGGTGGAACGCGCCGGGCGGATCAAACTTCAAATTATCGGCTTCTTCGGCTGCGCCGCCGGGCTTGGCCTGGCAGCCCTCTCGCTGGTCGGCGGCGGTACCGATATGCCGCTGCTGTTTGCTGGGTTCATGCTGTTCAACTTCATGACCAACCTCGGCCCCAACGCGCAAACCTACCTGCTGGCAGGCGAGGTTTTCCCAACCGCGATCCGCGGCTACGGCGCCGGCTTCGCCGCCTCCTTCGCGAAAATCGGCGCGGTGGCCACAGCCTTCCTGTTTCCCATCTTGCTCAAGGCAATCGGCACCCAGGCGCTGCTGATCGGGCTGATCATCGCCTCCCTGCTGGGCGCCGCCGCCACCTGGGTATTCCGCCTGGAGACCCGCGGGGTGCTGAAAGATGTGGCGCATACCGCGCCGCAGATTTGAGGTAGGCAAGGAAAGCAGTTCTTTTTCTGAAGAAAAAGAACCAAAAAGACTTTTTTATGCTGGGGCATGGGTTGTGGTTAGGCCGCCGCCTATGCCCCGGATTTAATGCTAATCGTTGACATCATTGAGCGGCTTCGCTTAACGCTCGGCAATGGATGACGCGGATCCCAGACCGAAAACCGGCTTTACGCGTCATCCGCGTTTTCTCGCGCTGTTGTTTTCCATTCCGTTTATTTTCGGCAGCATTCTTGAGCTTTGGCGGGAGTGCTACTGGCTGGATGATTTTGAAGCGGTGTCCTGCGCTGGGCAGGCGCTGAATGCAAAACTTCCGCTCTATATCAGCCATTTTGCATGCCGGAATATGGCGCCGACGGCCTATGTCTATCCGCCGGCCGCGGCGAGATTCCTCGCGATGCTGCAGGCGCATTTCGGGCTGACATTCGAGATTTTCGCCTGTGCCGGAGTGTTTTTCTTCGTTGTCTATAATGTGCTGCGGCGGCTGATTGAGCCTGATCACACCATTGATGCGCGGGCGCCGTTTCTTGTTGAAATACCCGGCAGCGCGTTGCCCTCGGGCAATATTTCCATTGTGCTGCACGGGCTGATTTTTTTATGCGGCCGCTGGTTTTTGGCGATGCCGATTTTGCTGGTGCCCGTGGTTGCGGTAGCGGCGATCGTCAAACCTACGTTCGCGGTTTATCTGGCTTTATTCCTGTTTATCAAAAGGCCTTTGCCGGAACGGGCGATGCTGATTTTGGCTGGCATTACGATTATCGGTGGGTATTTTCTGTGGTTTTACAAGACTGATTTCGTTGACTTTGTGAATTGGCAGGCGCTGGCGCATTATTTCGGCATCGTCGCCGAACGCGGCAACGGGATTCTGGGAATGCCCGTTATTTCCAATATATCGAATTCCATTGTTCTTGCCGGTTGCTATGGACCATTCGCCGTCGTGATATTGGCAAGCGGGGTTGTGCTTTCCGAATTCTGCGTCGGCGAAGCATCCGACAGGCTGATGCTTGGGATTTCGGTTTGTCTTCTGCTGTACCCGCGGCCGATGGGATATGATTTGTTGACGCTGCCGTTCGGGCTCGGCGTTGCAGTCAGCTGTTTCGATCGTATTGGAAATTTTCGGGCGCGGCATCTGGGGCGGATTCTGCAAGTCGTCTGCCCGATCCTGATGGCGATCGGCGGCCACGCAGGCGAGCTGTATTTTTTTGCGCTTTACTGTGTTTTGCTGATTGGCTTGGCTGCCGCAGCGATTTTGATGAATGCGAGATTGGGCAACAGGCTAATGGACCGGCGGTTTATCGGGCCAATCGCGCTTATCGGGGGCGAGTCAGAGCACGCGGCCATTTAGCTGTGCAGCCCCGGCGCCTCTTGCCCGGTGCGGGCCACGTATTCCGTGTAGCCGCCGTCGTAAAAATGCACGCCGTCCGGGGTGAGTTCAAGGACGCGGTTGGAGAGGGCGGCGAGGAAATGCCGGTCGTGGGAGACGAACAGCATCGTGCCCTCATATTGTCCGAGGGCGCCGATGAGCATTTCCTTGGTTGCGAGATCGAGATGGTTGGTTGGCTCGTCCAGCACCAGAAAATTCGGCGGGTCGAACAGCATCAGCGCCATGACCAGCCGGGCTTTTTCGCCGCCGGAGAGGACGCGGCAGCGCTTTTCCACTTCATCGCCGGAGAAGCCAAACGCCCCTGCCAGTGAGCGAAGCTGGCCCTGGCCGGCATGCGGGAAGGCGGCGTCCAGCGTTTCGAATATTGTGCTTTCGCCGTCCAGCAAATCCATGGCGTGCTGGGCGAAATATCCCATTTTGACGCTGCCGCCGAGCGTCACGGTTCCGGCATCCGGGGACGTGGTGCCGGTTACCAGCTTCAGCAAAGTGGATTTTCCGGCGCCGTTGATGCCCAGCACGCAGCAGCGTTCCTTGCGCCGGATCAACAGATCGAGCCCTGAATAAATTGTCCGGTTGCCGTAGGCTTTGTGGACGCTCCGCAGGTTGGCCACGTCCTCGCCCGAGCGTGGCGGCGGCCGGAAATCGAAGGCGACGGTCTGGCGGCGTTTCGGCGGCTCGACACGGTCTATTTTATCGAGCTTCTTCACCCGGCTTTGCACCTGGGCGGCATGCGAGGCGCGGGCCTTGAAGCGTTCGATAAAGGCGATTTCCTTGGCGAGCATCGCCTGCTGGCGTTCGAACTGCGCCTGCTGCTGCTTTTCGTTCAATGCGGTCTGGCGTGCGTAGAATTCATAATCGCCGGAAAAACTGGTGAGGTTGCCTGCGTCGATCTCGATCACCTTGGTGATGATGCGGTTCATGAATTCGCGATCGTGTGAGGTCATCAACAGCGCGCCGTCATAGCCGCGGAGAAAATTCTCCAGCCAGATCAGGCTTTCGAGGTCGAGATGGTTGCTTGGTTCGTCGAGCAGCATGACATCGGGGCGCATGAGCAGGATACGGCCGAGGGCCACGCGCATCTTCCAGCCGCCGGAGAGTTTGCCGACGTCGCCGTCCATCATCTCCTGGCTGAAGCCGAGGCCGTCCAGAACCTCGCGGGCGCGGCCGTCCAGCGCGTAGCCGTCCAGTTCCTCGAAGCGGGATTGGACTTCGCCGAAACGTTCGAGGATTGAATCGAGGTTGTCTGCCTGTTCGGGGTCGGCCATGGCGGATTCGAGTTGCGCCAGCTCGGCGGCGATTTCGCTGACCGGCCCGGCGCCGGCCATAACCTCGGCGACGGCGCTGCGGCCCGAAATTTCGCCGACGTCCTGGCTGAAGAAGCCGATGCTGACGCCGCGGTCGACCAGGACCAGGCCTTCATCGGGTTCGTCCTGGCCGGTTATCATGCGGAACAGCGTGGTTTTGCCGGCGCCGTTGGGGCCGACCAGTCCGATTTTCTCGCCTTTTTGCAGGGCGGCGGAGGCCTCAATGAAGACGAGGCGGGAGCCGTTTTGTTTGCTGATGTTGTCTAGGCGGATCATTTGGCCTCGGGTTTACAAAAAGATGGATTGCCGCGGCCGCTTCGCGGCCTCGCAATGACGGGTTTTTAGAGAAGATGGGCTTCGGCGGAAATCGCGCCCGTGGCCCGAAGTAAAAAAGTCTTTTTGGTTCTTTTTCTTCAGAAAAAGAACTGCTTAGGCTTGCTTTAGCTCAATCAAACTTTTTCTAATCTTCCGGCTGCGGATGACTTTGTCTTCGATGTATTCAGCATCGCCCCAGCGGATGGCGCGGGCCATGGCCTGGGCGTCTTCGGTGAAGCGGGCCAGCATTTCCAGGACGGCTTCGCGGTTGTTCAGAAAGATATCGCGCCACATGACGGGGTCGGAGGCGGCGATGCGGGTGAAGTCGCGAAAGCCCGAGGCGGAGTATTGCATGACTTCCTGGCGGGTCTCGTCCGCCAGGTCGTCGGCGGTGCCGCAGATGGTGAAGGCGATTAGGTGTGGGAGGTGGCTGACGATGGCGAGCACGCGGTCGTGGTGGGCGGCGTCCATGACCGCGGTTTGCGCGCCCATGATTTCCCAGAATTTGCGGAGTTTGGCGATGGCGGTCTCATCGGTGCCGGGCGGCGGGGTCAGCAGGGTCCAACGGCCTTGGAAGAGGGTGGCGAAGCCTGAGTCCGGACCGGAGAATTCGGTGCCGGCGATGGGGTGGGCTGGAATAAAATGCACCCCTTCTGGCACAAAGGGTCCGACGTCGCGCATGACCGATTGTTTGGTGGAGCCGACATCGGTGAGGACGGCGCCGGGTGATAGGGATGGGCCGATGCGGGCGGCGAGCTCGGCGTAGGTGCCGACGGGGGAGCAGAGGATGACGCAGTCGGCGCCGGCGACGGCTTTTGCGGGGTCGAGTTCGCAGATGTCGGCGAAGCCGAGTTCGGCGACGCGGTCGAGCGAGTTTTTACTCCGGGCGTTGGCGATGACCTCACCAGCCAGCCCGCCAAACTCTTTGGCGGCGCGGGCGATGGAGCTGCCGATCAGGCCGATGCCGATCAGCGCGACGCGTTTGAAGACGGGTTCAGCCATCGGCGAGTGCCGGCTCGGCGAGTTTCTGGAATGCGCTTAAGCTTTCGGCGATGAGGTCGCATTCGTCGTGGGTGCCGATGGTGATCCGCAGGCAGTTCGGCAGGCCGTAAGATTTCACGTTGCGGACGATGACGCCGCGGCTGCGCAGATATTGGTCGGCCGCGACGGCGCGTTCCGGGGTTTGGTATTCGACGAGCAGAAAATTGGCCTCGCTGGGGTGGATTTTTAAGCCGGCCGCGGTTAGCTGCGCTGCGAGTTTTGTGCGGGCGCGGGTGTTGTGGGCTCGGCCTTCGGTTACCCAGTTCGGGTCGGCAAGGGCGGCCATGCCGGCGGCGGCGGCGGCGGTGCTGACATTGAAGGGGCCGCGCAGGCGGTTCAGCACGTCCACGATTGGCAGCGGCGCGTAGCCCCAGCCGAGCCTGGCGCCGCCGAGGCCGTAGATTTTCGAGAAGGTGCGGGTCATGACGGTGTTGTCGCCGGTATCGACCAGGCCGATGCCGCCGTCGTAATTTTCGACATATTCGGCATAGGCGGCGTCGATCACCAGCAGCACGTCGGGCGGCAGGTTTGCGCGCAGGCGCTGCAGTTCGGCATCGGAGATCATGGTGCCGGTGGGGTTGTTTGGGTTGGCGATGAAGACCATGCGGGTTGCAGGTGTCAGCAGTGCCAGGATGGCGTCGACATCGGTGGTGAGTTTTTTCTCCGGCGCCTTGCGGATTCGGCAGCCGGCGAGTTTGCCGGCGATTTCGTAGATCGAGAAGCCATGCGCGCTCATGATCAGCTCGGTGCCAGGGCCGCCATAGGCCTGGATCAGCAATTGCAGAATTTCGTCCGAGCCGTTGCCGCAGACGATTTGCGCCGGGGCCAGGCCATGGGTTTTGCCGATGGCGTTGCGCAGCGCCGTCATGCCGCCATCCGGGTAGCGGTGCATATGCTTGCCGGCTTCGGCCAGGGCGGCGATTGCCGACGGCGGGGGACCGAAGGCGCCTTCGTTGGAAGAAAGTTTGATGACTCTGTTGACGCCGGGCAGTTTCGATTCGCCGCCGACATAGGAATGCACGGAGAAAATTTCCGGGCGTGGTTTCGGGCCGGTCATGAAAGTCTCACGCCGCCGGGTCGAGCGGGATGGCGAAACCGCCGATGACCGATGGCGGCGCCAGCAGGCCGGTGATTGCCTGCAGGCGGGGATCGTCATCCGCCACCAGGCCATCGACTTCCACCAAGGCGACGACATCGGTGTCGCTGATGCGCTTCAGCCAGATGGAGCCCGGGATAATGCCGGCGGCTCTGAGGTTGGCGGTGATCCGGGTGCGGGAGATATCGGCGCTGAGTTCCAAGGCGATGAGCCCGCGGTCGGCGCCGCTGGGGTCCGGGCGCATGGCCGCCACGACATAGGCCTCGCCGATCGGTGTGCCTTCGGGGCGCTTGGTCCAGAAGGGGAGTTTTGCGATAACCGAGAGCTTGGTGCCGGTGCCCATCAAGGCGGTCCACCAATTGCCGTCCGGCGTGTCGCCGGGGGGTGGCAATACGGCGACCTGGGCGGTGCCGCGCTCGACATCCGCCAGTGCCTGGGTTGGGTTGCGGTGCCGGCGGAGCGGGGTCAGGGGGCCGAAATGCTCGCGCGCCAACGCCGGGAGTTCGGCATTCTCGTCGCTGCCGGAGACCGCGATGGTCTGGCCGCCTTCGATGATCAGCGCGCCTGCGAACATTTCGCGCCAGAAGCGCAGGATGGTTTGCGGCGGCAGCGAGCCCCGGTGGCGCGCCAGCAGGCGGCGCAGCATGCTGGCCTCGCGTCCCGGGCGGATTTTGGCGCCGGTTTTGCCGGCGTCGGTGGCGACGCGCTCGATCACCGTGGCGCGTTGCATCAGCAGATCGTGCAGCCGGTCATCTATGGCGTCGAGCTCGGCGCGCAGTTGCGCGAGCTTGCTGGGCGGCGCGTCAGGCGGCGTGGTTTCGGCAAGTTTGGCCGGGGACAGGTTCGTACTCATACTCGTCCAAGTGATACAGCTTCATGCCCCACCTGCAAAGGCGTTGAAAGGCTATTCCAGATGTCTACTCTGGCGGCCGCCTGACGGCGATTTTCTGCGCTCCGGTGCTCACGACCTCTCGGCTGCGGAGCAGCCTATTATATAATTAGCGCGCTCCGCGCGCGGGTCGCTCCGCTCCGGTGCTCGAAAATCACCGCCATGCGACTCTCCAGAGCGACTTCTGAAACAGCGTTTGCGAGGATGCCGGGGATTGCGTGGGGGATATCGCAGGCGCATATCGGCTCGGTCATGGATCAGAGCCAGACCTTGCCTGAGGTTGCGCACCAGTCCGTCCGTTTTGAGGATGGGCTGGCGCTGGATTGCGGCCGGCATCTGGCGAATATCACGGTTGCGTATCGCAGTTATGGCACGCTCAATGCGGCGGCGAGTAATGCTATTCTGGTGTGCCATGCCTTGACCGGCGACCAGTATGTTGCCGAGATCCATCCGCTGACCGGCAAGCCCGGCTGGTGGAATACGGTGGTGGGGCCGGGCAAGGCTGTGGATACCGAGAAGTATTTTGTGATCTGCGCCAATGTGCTGGGCGGCTGTATGGGGTCCACCGGGCCGCGGAGTGCACATGACGAACGCCCAAATGAGCCCTGGGGAACCGAATTCCCGGCCGTGACGATCCAGGACATGGTGCGCGCCCAGAAACTGCTTATCGATCACCTGGGCATCAGCCGGTTGTTCGCGGTCGTCGGCGGCTCGATGGGCGGCATGCAGGCGCTGGCCTGGGCGGCGCTGTACCCGGACGCCGTGTTCGCCGCCGTGCCGGTGGCGGCGGCGGCCTATCATTCCGCGCAGAACATCGCCTTTCATGAAATCGGCCGGCAGGCGATTGCCGCGGATCCGTTTTTCTATGCCGGCCGCTACTGGGCCGAAGGGGTGACGCCGGAGCGCGGGCTCGCGGTGGCGCGGATGACGGCGCATATTACCTATGTTTCGGAGGCCGCGCTGACGCGCAAATTCGGGCGGCGGCTGCAGAATGCGACCGATTTGACGCTGCTCGGCGATAGGTTCGAGGTGGAAAGCTATCTCGAATATCAGGGGTCCAGTTTCGTGCGGCGGTTCGACGCCAATTCCTATCTCACCATTACCCGCGCCATGGATCTGTTCGATCTGGCGGCGGACCATGGCGGCGCGTTGCCGAGCGCTTTTGCGGGCAGCAAGACCCGGTTTCTGCTGGTGTCGTTTTCCTCCGATTGGCTGTTTCCGACGGCGCAGTCGCGCGCCATTGCGCGGGCGCTTAACCATGTCGCCGCCAATGCCAGCTTCGTCGAGATCATGTCCGATAAGGGGCATGATGCGTTTTTGCTCGACGAGCCGGATTTTCATCGTACGCTTAGCGGGTTTCTCGCCGGCTGCGCCGAGCATGCTGGCTTAAGTTGAACCACGCGGCGCCGGCGGGGGGCCACCCCGTGCAGTTCGTCGCCAAAAATATGCGCGTCGACCTGCGGCTGATCGCCGGAATGGTGGCGGCGAATAGCCGGGTGCTGGATATCGGCTGCGGCGACGGCACGCTGATCGACCATCTGTTTCGCACCAAGCAATGCGACGCGCGCGGGCTGGAGATCGACATGGCGGAGGTGACCCGCGCGGTGACGCACGGGCTGCCGGTGATGCAGGGCGACGCGGATAGCGATCTCGCGAATTATCCAAATGCCGCCTTCGATTATGTGATTCTGTCGCGCACGCTGCAGGCGGTGGAACGGCCGCGCGAGGTGCTGCGGCAAATGCTGCGCATCAGCACCTATGCGATCGTCAGTTTTCCGAATTTCGGGCATTGGACGTTGCGGATGCAGCTGCTGCTGGGCGGTAAAATGCCGATGACGAAGGCGTGGCACCGGATGTGGTATGAGACGCCAAATATCCATCCCTGCACGATCCAGGATTTTTTCGATCTGTGCACCAAGGATGGTTATCTGGTTGAAGAATGGCTGGCGGCGGATGAGGCCGGGGCGCGTGCGCCTTGGCGGCGGTTTCCGGGGCTGGCAAATCTGTTCGGCGAGCAGGGGCTGTTTTTGCTGCGCAAGGCTTGAGGCAAGGAAGAAGTTCTTTTTTGAAAAAAACGCTGGCCGCGCGCGAAACCAAAAAACTTCTTTTAATTTGGGCAGTGGGTGGTGGCGCCGGCAGCGCTTTTCCGTGGATTGACACCCACCCTACGTGACATGGGGCGTGGCTCGATAAGTAGTTCTTAAGAGTCTTGGTGGCACGATGGGGGCTTAAGCAGCGAGGGTGCCTCCGGATGACGCTGGAATTTCGCGTTACTGCTGGCCTGGCAAAGGGCGTCGTGCCGCCGCCAGAGCAGATGAAAGCGGATGGGGCGCAAAAAGCGGTGGCGCGGCATCATTTTGGGTTTCGCGCGCTGCTGTCGGATTTGAATCCGCTGCAATATATTCCGGTGATCGGGACGCTGTTTCGCGCCATTACGGGGGATGTGATTCCAGAACCGGTGCGCGATGCGGGATCGCTGGTGGTCAGCACGTTGATCGGCGGCCCGATCGGGGCTGCGCTCAATCTTGGTGAGCTGGCGGTGGAAAAACTGACGGGAATCGATCCGGAAAAAATTGGCGAACGACTGCTCGCGGATATCGGGATTGGCCATAAAACCGCGATTTCCGCGCCTTCCGAGCAAGTGGCGAAAACCACGCCGGCCGAGACCCGTTTGGTCGCGCCGATCGCCTGGTCACCGGCGCAGTTGGCGGCCTATGGCGTGACGACGAACGCGAGTGGTAACCTTGAACAGAATGGTTTGGCGGGCGGCGATGTTCTGAACAGCCTCGAACTCGACCAGATCCGCACGCGGCAAGTGATTGCGCAATACAATACGGTCAAGTCCACCTAAGGCGTCGCGGGGCCAACGCCCATGGCCCAGAGTAACAAAAGTTTTTTGGTTCTTTTTTTCAAAAAAGAACCGCTTGGCTTTTAATACATCGAGCTCAAGACGGTTTTCAGGCGCTTGATTTCCTCCAGCGCGCGGCCGGTGCCCAAAGCGACGCATTGCAGGGGGTTTTCAGCGACCATGACCGGCAGGCCGGTGGAGACGCGCAGCACTTCGTCCAGGCGGTGCAGCATGGCGCCGCCGCCGGTCAGCATGATGCCCTTGTCGACGATGTCGGCGGCGAGCTCCGGCGGGGTGTTCTCCAAGGCGACTTTTACCGCCTCGACAATCTGGCCGACCGGTTCGGCCAGGCTTTCGGCGATCTGGCGCTGCGTTACCGTGACTTCGCGGGGTACGCCGTTGATCAGGTCGCGGCCTTTCACGGTGCGGGCCGGGCCGTCGCCGGGGCCGTCCATCCAGGCGGCGCCGATGTCCATTTTGATGCGCTCGGCTGAGCTTTCGCCGATCAGCAGGTTAAAGGCGCGGCGGATGTAGGAGATGATGGCTTCGTCCATCTTGTCGCCGCCGACGCGCACCGAGCGGGCATAGACGATGCCGCCGAGCGAGATGACGGCCACTTCGGTGGTGCCGCCGCCGATGTCCACGACCATGGAGCCGGAGGGTTCCGTGACCGGCAGGCCGGCGCCGATTGCGGCGGCCATCGGCTCCTCGATGAGAAGAACCTTGCGGGCGCCGGCACTTTCGGCGGATTCCTGGATCGCCCGGCGTTCCACGGCAGTAGAGCCGGAGGGGACGCAAATAATGATCAAAGGCGAGGCGAAGCCGCGGCGGTTATGCACCTTGCGGATGAAATGCTTGATCATTTCTTCCGCCACTTCGAAATCCGCGATCACGCCGTCGCGTAAGGGGCGGATAGCCTGGATGTTGCCGGGGGTGCGGCCGAGCATCTGCTTGGCCTCCTCGCCGACGGCCAGCACGTGTTTGCGGCCTTTTACATCGGCAATGGCGACGACGGAGGGCTCCGCCAGCACGATGCCGCGGCTTTTAACGTACACCAGCGTGTTCGCCGTTCCGAGGTCAATCGCCATGTCGGCGGACATGACGCCGAGAATTCTACCAAACATTCAAAACCTTCCCGCGAGTTCGCCCCCCGGTTGAAGGGGGACGCCGCCGGGCTGATACACCATCAGTCCGGGGCGTGCAGGGCTTACAGCCGCCGCCCTGCTGCGGCAAGGGCGGGCCCGCAGGGCAGGCGCGGCTTGACCGCAAACCTGGTTGCCGTGCCCCCGCATCACCACATTGCGGCCACCGCAAAGCTTTGTTTGGCATTGAAATTCGGTGGCGTGGGAAAAATATCAGCCCCGTTAGAAATTGGAGTATTTAGTATGTTTCGTAAACTCATCGTGCCGGCAATGCTGTCGGCCTCGCTTTTTGGTCTTGCCGCCTGCGGTTATTCGCCTGGCCATCGGGCGCTCACCGGCGGTGCGATTGGTGCTGGCGGTGGCGCCATTATTGGTGCGGCGACCGGTATGGGCGCCGGGACTGGTGCATTGATTGGTGCGGGCGCGGGTGCGCTGACGGGCGCTGCCACCACCCATAATCAGATCAATCTGGGCAATTAGCGTAAGGACGAAGGCGTGGATGGCCGGGGCGGCTCCGCCGGCCCAGGTCCGGCCATAAGCGACTTCTTTTTGTGAACAAAAAGAAGCAAAAAAACTTTGTTTTATTCTGGGGCATGGGCGTTGGAGCTGCCATCGCCCATGCCCCAGATTCAAAGAAGTTTTTTGCGCCGCTTTTTTCAAAAAAGCGGCTGCTTGCTTAAGCAGAAAGCGCCACCGGCTCCGTTCTCGCGCGTTTGACCAGTAGTTTGTTCAGCGCGTGCAGGTAGGCGCGGGCGGCGGCGACGATGGTGTCGGTGTCGGCGCCTTGGCCGTCTACCAGTTTCCCGGATTCTTCCAGGCGGACGGTGCAGCGGGCTTGGGCGTCGGTGCCGTCGGTTACCGCGCCGACCGAGAACAGGCGCAGCTCGGCCTGGTGCGGGAAGATGGCGTGGATGGCGTTGAAGGTGGCGTCTACCGGGCCATCGCCGGAGGCTTCGGCGGATTGGGTGATGCCGTCGACGTCCAGTTCCAGGATGGCGCGGGCTTTGGTTTTGGAGCCAGCGTATAATTCCAGGGAGACGAATTTGATGTGCTGGTGGTCGCGCATCACTTCGTCGTCGACCAGGGCCACGATGTCGTCGTCGTAGACGATTTTTTTGCGGTCGGCCAAATCCTTGAAGCGGCGGAAGGCGTCGTTCAGGGAGTTGTCGCCCAGATCGCCGTAGCCCAAAGCGGATAATTTGTCGCGGAAGGCGGCGCGGCCCGAATGCTTGCCCATGACCAGAGAGTTCTTTTGCAGGCCGACGCTTTCGGGTGTCATGATTTCGTAGGTGGCGGCGTTTTTCAGAACCCCGTCCTGGTGAATGCCGGATTCATGCGCGAAGGCGTTGCGGCCGACGATGGCCTTGTTGGGCTGCACGTCGAAACCGGTGATCGTCGCCAATAGTTTCGAGGTGCGCATGATGTTCTGGGTGACGATGTTGTTGCTGTAGGGGTGCTGGTCCGGGCGCGTGCGGATCGCCATTACGACTTCTTCCAGCGAGGCGTTGCCGGCGCGCTCGCCGATGCCGTTGATGGTGCATTCGATCTGCCGGGCACCGCCGCGGACGGCGGCCAGAGTGTTGGCGACACCCAGGCCCAGATCGTTATGGCAATGGGTGGAGAAGATCACTTTCTCGGCGCCGGGCACACGTTCGCGCAGCATGCGGAAGATGCGTTCCATGTCTTCGGGGACGGCGTAGCCGACGGTGTCCGGGATGTTGATGGTGGTGGCGCCGGCGGCAATCGCGGCTTCGACGCAGCGGCACAGAAAATCCGGTTCGGTGCGGCTGCCGTCCTCGGCGGACCATTCGACATCGTCCACGAAGTTGCGGGCGAAGGTGACCGAAGTGGAGGCCAATTCCAGCACCGCTTCGGGCTCCATTTTCAGCTTGTATTTCATGTGCAGCGGGCTGGTGGACAGGAATACATGGATCCGCTTGCGTTCGGCTGAGCGGATCGCTTCGGCGGCGCGCTGGATATCGTCGCGCGCGGTGCGGGCCAGGCCGGCGATGACCGGGCCTTTGACGGTTTCGGCAATCCGCCGGACGCTCTCGAAATCGCCGATGCTGGCGATCGGGAAGCCGGCTTCCAGGACGTCGACGCCCAGTTCGGCCAGGGTTTCGGCCATGCGGACTTTCTCATCCAGGTTCATGGAGAAGCCGGGGGATTGTTCGCCATCGCGCAGGGTGGTGTCGAAAATAATGACGCGGTTTGCTTCGATCGCGCCGAAATTAGGATGATTGATGCTCATTTGACTGGTCTCGCTTAAAATGCCGGATTTGAGGGTGGTTTAGGGGCATTCCCCTGAACGTGCCGGCAGATAGACGCGCGGCTTCTACGCCCAGGGGCGGATAAGTCGAAGCAGGAGCTGGCGCGTGGAGCGAGACATGCGGGTGAGATAGGCCAAATGGCGGCTTTGTGCAAGTTGGAGCTGAGATGCAAGATATGGCGGCACTACAACTCAGTGGAAACTTTGTTGAAAATTACCGGCAGTTTCGTGCCGATTCCGGCGACCGCGGTGACGATGACGACGGCGACCAGCGAGGCGATCAAGGCATATTCGATCGCCGTGACAGCGCGCCGGTCGGCTTTTAACGCCAGCGCCGCGCATAGAAAATCAATGAACATTCCGGCACTTTCAAATATCCCGTGGGCCGCCCGGACCGGGCGCTTTTGTTCATCCTTGGGCAGAAAGGCCTTAAAACTTCCTTAAGTTTCGGAAGGCAAGCGCAAATGGAAAACCTGCGGGCGGGTGAGGTGCTCGTAGCCCCAGATTGAAAGGGTGTGCCCTCGGCCGCTGTCCTTGACCCCGACCCAGGGGAGCGCCGGGTCCAAAGCGTCGCAGCGGTTGAGGAAGACGGTGCCGGTTTCGATCTGCGCGCCGATCGCCTCGGCGGCAGCCAGGTCGCGGGTGAAGAGGGCGGCGGTGAGGCCGTAGCTGCTGTCGTTCATCAGCTGGACGGCCGCTTCGTCCGAGCCGACTTTCATGATTCCGACCACCGGGCCAAAGGTCTCCTCGGTCATGAGCCGCATCTGGTGCGTGACGTTCACCAGGATCTGCGGCGCGATATAGGGGGAGCCGGGTTCGTCGGCCGGGAATTTGCCGGTGTCGATCAGCGGGACGGCGCCTTCGGCGATTGCCTCGGCGATTTGGGCGCGGATGGCGCCGGCGGCTTTGACTGACACGACCGGCCCGAGATTGGTTGCGGGGTCGGTCGGGTTGCCGAGCCGGTACTGATTGGTGAGCGCGACGGCGCGGGCCAGGAAATCCTCGTAGACGGCTTCATGGACGTAGATCCGCTCGATCCCGCAGCAGGACTGGCCAGAATTGAAGAAGGCGCCGTCGACGAGATTTTCCACGGCGAAGGCAACATCCGCATCGGCGCGGACGTAGGCCGGGTCTTTGCCGCCAAGCTCCAGGCCGACGGAGATGAAACGGTCGGCGGCGGCGCGGCTGACTTTATGCCCGACGGCGACGGAGCCGGTGAAGGCGACGTGGGCGATCCGCGGCTCATGCACCAGCGCCTCGGCGGTGGCGGGGGTGAGATGCAGATATTGGAAGACGCCTTCCGGCAGGCCGGCTTGCGCAAAGGCCTCGGCAAAGCGCTCCGCCGCCAACGGCGTCTGCGGCGCATGCTTCAGCACCACGGCGTTGCCCGCCATGATCGCCGGGATGACGGTGTTGATGGCGGTCAGCAAAGGATAATTCCAGGGAGCGATGACGAAGACGACGCCGAGCGGCACCCGCTTCACATAGCGCTTGAAACCGGCTTTCGGCCCTGGGTCGAGATCCGCCAAACCCTCGGCTGCGTGTTCGATCATGAAGCGCGCACGCTCGACACAGCCGCGCACCTCGCCTGGCGTTTGCGAAACCGGCCGGCCCATCTGCCAGGCGATTTCGAGCGCGATCTCGGCGGTGTGGGAAAGCAGGGAATCACAGAATCTGCTGCAGAATGCGGCGCGTTCGGCGATGCTCAAGCGGGCCCAGTTGCGCTGCGCCGAGACTGCCTTGTTTAATGCCGCGTCGATCTCCGCCGGCGCCGCATAGGGACGCTCGACATAGATGCTGCCATCCACCGGAGAAATGGTCGTCTGCGTCGCACTCATGCTTGGTTCCTTTTCGTCGTTACCCAAATCTCATGGACGGCAAAACATAGCGTGCCGATCGCCGCGGGTATCAGGTAATACAGCACACGATATAGCAAAATCGCGCCGATGGCGCTGGCCGGCGGCATGTATACCGAAAGCCCCAGCAACAATACCGTGTCCAATACGCCGACCCCGCCCGGCAGGCCGCTGAACATGCCGCCCGCGAAACCCGCCAGATAGATCGCCAGCAGATGCGAATAGCTGAGCCCCGTTCCGCCTGGCAGGATAATGAACAGGATCGCACAGGCGTTCGCGGTGTCCGCGCAGGAAAGCAGCACCTGGCCGATTGCCAGTGCCAGGCCGGGGCGAAAAATTTCGTGGCCGAAGAGCTTTAGCGGCTTTTTGCCGTTTGCCAGCAAAATATAAAGAGCGATGATCGCCCATAAAGTCGCGCCGATGCCGCGCAAGGCGAGGGCGGAAAAACTTTGCCCGAATAACGGCATTTCCAGCGGATGAAATAACAGAATGCCGCCGATGAGCGCCGCCGTGCCCAACGGAAATGTCGCCCCCGTCAACGCCACCACGCGGGCAATGCCGGCCGCCGGTACACCCCATTGCGCATAAAGCCGGACCCGGATCGCGGTGCCGGAAAATGTCGGGGCGCCAAGGACGTGACTCAGCGAATAGGCGCAGAAGGATGCGAACCAGACGTGGCGGAAACCGATCCAGGGAAAATGAATCGATTTTTTCGCGAATAAAATCCCCGGCAAATCGTAAAAGGCCATGAACAAGCAGCCCAATGCCAATAACCCGAGCGCGCGATAGATTTCATATCGTGGGGTTACCGACAAAGCAGTCATCACCGATGCCATGCTGACCCGGTGCAATTCGTGATGCAGGCCAAAGATGATGGCGGTGAGTAATATTAGCCCGAGCATGGGAGGCAAATATTTTAGGGCGCGCTTAGAACGCAAAGGAAAATCCGCGGGGAAGTATTTCTTTTTTGAAAAAAAGAAACAAAAAACTTTTGTTTATCTGGGGCATGGGTGGTTGCAAGGACAACGCTGCAGATTTCATTGTCGAAAGGCGTGGATGGCCGGGGGCGGCCCCGCCGGGTCAAGCCCGGCCAAGACGACTGAGGGCGATGGCGGTATAAACGCCCGAGGCCCAGAGTAAAAAAGTTTTTTTGCTTCTTTTTGTTCACAAAAAGAAGTGCTTGCCTGTCTCAAGCGGCCTCGTCTTCCCTTGCCAGCGCGCCCTCGATTAGTTTTACGGTGCGCTCGATGCCGTAGAGGGCGATGAAGCCACCGAAGCGGGGGCCTTCGACCTGGCCGAGGAGGACCTGGTAGAGGCAGTCGAACCAGGCTTTGAGCGGCGTGAAGGGGTGGCGTTTGCCGACGGCGTAAACCAGGTTCTGAATGGTTTCGGGGCTGTCATGTTCGGAGAGGTGGCGCAGCGAGCCGGCGAGGTCGAACAGGGCGCCGCGTTCGATGTCGGTGGGCTGCCGGAACTGTTTTTTGGAGGCGACGAAATCCTGGTAGTAGGCGATGGCGTAATCGACCAGATTGGCGAGGAACGGGAAGTTCTCCGGGGTGGTTCCGGGGAGGTAGCTGTTGATGAATCCCCAGAGCATTTCAGGGCTGTCGGCATTGATGACCGAGGCCAGGTTGAGCAGCATGGTGAAGCCGATGGGGCTGCCGGCGGCGGCAGAATCTTTGCCGCCGAGGATATGCCAGGCCGGGTTGGCGTGCGGGTCGGTTGATTCGCGTAAGGCGGCGACGTTGTTGATGTAGTCGTCGGCGGCGCGGGGGATAACGTCGAAGAACAGGCGCTTGGCGCGCTGCGGGGCGTGATACATGAACTGCGCGAGGGATTCCGGCGGCGCGTATTTCAGCCATTCCTCGACCGAGAGGCCGTTGCCTTTGCTCTTTGAAATCTTCTGGCTGTGTTCATCCAGGAACAGTTCATAGGTGAGGCAGACAGGCGGTTCCTTGCCCAAGGCGCGGACGATGGCAGACGAGAGTTTTACCGAATCTATGAGGTCTTTGCCGGACATTTCGTAATCGACGCCGAGCGCATACCAGCGCATGGCCCAGTCGGCTTTCCATTGCAGCTTGGCGGAGCCGCCGGTGACTTCGGTCTCGAAGCGCGTGCCGGTTTCGGGGTCGGTCCACATGACCGTGCCGGATTCCACATCCACCTGCTGGATCGGCACCTGCATGACGATGCCGCTGCGCGGATGGATGGGCAGGATCGGCGAATAGGTGGCGCGGCGTTCGGGGCCAAGCGTCGGGCGGATGATGTCGATGATTTTGTCGTGGTTTGCCAGCACGTGCAGCAGCGCTTCGTCGAAACGGCCGGAAAAGTAGTATTCGCTGGAGGAGGCAAATTCGTAGTCAAATCCAAACGAATCGAGAAAGCTGCGCAGGCGTGCGTTGTTATGCGCGCCGAAGCTAGAATGGGTGCCGAACGGGTCCGGCACCTGCGTGAGGGGCTTGCCGATGAATTCCTTCAGCATTTCCTTGTTGGGCACGTTGTCCGGGACTTTGCGCAGTCCGTCCATGTCGTCGGAGAAGGCCAGCAGGCGCGATGGCAGGCCCGTCAGTTCGGTGAAGGCGCGTCGCACCCAGGTGGTGCGCGCGACCTCGCCGAAGGTGCCGATATGCGGCAGGCCGGAGGGGCCGTAGCCGGTTTCGAACAAAGCGTGGGTTTTGCCGGTTTGCTTCAATCTTTCGGCGACGCGCTCGGCTTCGCGGAAAGGCCAGGAGATCTGTGCAGGTGCAGCCGCGCTTGCAGCAGGGGGGTTTTGTTCGGTCATAACGCGCTCCGTCTATGGCGAAACAGGCAGGACGTCTATACTTTGAGATATGCCGTTTTTGCCGGATTTAAGTGCGCTCATCGCCGGACATGGCAAAGCAACCCTGCTCACCAGTGATGGCGACTTCGTTTCCGTAAAGCCCGGCGGGGTGGCCAAAGCTTTGGGGGATGCGGTGGCGCTGGTGATCCACGGGCCGGCGACGCTGCGCCGGCTGGGCAATCCTGCGGTGCCGGTGCTGGATATTCTGGAGCTGTTCGCCTTTGTGTGTCCGGCGCAGTCGGCGGCGCCTACCGCCGCCGGGCTGGCGCGGTTTCTCGATATGGAAGTGCCCGTTAGCCAGGAGCAGGCCGTGGCGTCGCTGGGGCCGATGGCCGAAGCTTTGCTGGCGCGGCTCTCCTTGGGCAAATCGCTGCCGATGAACCGGGATGCGCCGGGGCTGGCGGCGCGCATGGGGCAGATGGGCTATGGCGCCCCCGGCTGGGGCTGGGCGCGCTACGTGCTGGCGGCCCTGGGCGCGCCGGCAGCGCAGCCGGACGGCATGGCGCTGCGGCTTTGGAAGCGGCTGCCGGAATGGGAGGATGAGGCGCCGCGGCCGCCGCCCTCGGCTTTTCCGGTGGCGCAGGTGGAGGCGCGGGCGCGGCTGGCGACATTGCTGGGGCCTGGCGCCGAGCAGCGGCCGGCGCAGGCGGATTATGCTTCTGCTGCTGCGGCTGCTTTTGCGCCGCGCTCGGTTGAAGGCGCGCCGCATATGGTGCTGGCGGAGGCCGGGACCGGTACCGGCAAGACACTTGGCTATCTGGCGCCGGCCAGTATATGGGCGGAGAAAAACCAGGGGGCGGTGTGGGTTTCGACCTTTACCCGGCATTTGCAGCGGCAGATCGAGTCCGAGGCGTCAAGGCTGGCGCCGGCTGAAAAATCCCGGCGGCGGGTGGTGCTGCGCAAGGGGAGGGAGAATTATCTCTGCCTGTTGAATTACGAGGATACGGTGAATGTCGACCGGTTCACCATTCCGCTCGGGTTGATCTCGCGCTGGGCGATGGCGAGCGCGGATGGGGATTTGATGGGCGGGGATCTGCCGGGCTGGTTCGCGGAATTATTCGGCCATACGCTGCTGGCGAATATCGCGGATCGGCGCGGGGAGTGCATTCATGCCGCTTGCCCGCATTACAAGCGCTGCACCATCGAGCATGTGATCCGGCGGGCGCGGATGGCTGATCTGGTGATTGCCAACCATGCGCTGGTGATGGCGCAGGCGGTGTGGGGCGGGCTGGATGATGCCTATGTGCCGACGCGCTATGTGTTCGATGAGGGGCATCATATTTTCGATGCGGCGGATAGCGCGTTTTCGGTGGAGCTTTCCGGGGCGGCGATGGCGGAGCTGCGGCGCTGGCTGCTGGGGGCGGAGGGGGCAAGGTCGCGGGCGCGGGGCATTGCCCGGCGGCTGGAGGATATTCTGGCCGCGGATGAGCAGCTGAAGCCGAAGCTGGATGCGGCGTTGACCGCTGCCCGGGCACTGCCGGCGCCGGCATTCGCGGCGCGGTTCGCGCAGGAGGATATTGCCGAGCCGGGGGCGCAGAAAAACGCCGGGGAAGCATTTTTGAAGACGCTGCGGGCCCAGGCCAGGGCGCGGGCGCCGGAGCCCGCGTTGTCCGGACATATGCCGGTGGAGGTGGATCTCTATCCGGCCGAGGATGATGTGCTGGAAACCGGTGAGGCGCTGTCGCGGGCGCTGGAGCGGTTGCGGATTCCGCTGGCGGCCCTGCGGGAGCGGTTTCTCGACCGGCTTGAGACCGAAGCGCAGACGCTGGATGAGCCGACAAGGCAGCGGCTTGAAGGGGCGGCGCGCTCGCTGAAGCGGCGCGCCATTGACCCGCTTGCGGCCTGGCGGCGGATGCTGGATGCCATGCCTGCGGCCGCACCAAGGCCGGGGATGCGGCCCGGGCATGTGCATTTTCTGCGCCTGGACCGTACCGCCGATGGCGACCGGGATGTGGCGTTCCTGTCGCATATGCTGGACCCGACCGAGGCGTTTATTCAGACCATCGCCAGCCCCGCGCACGGCATGCTGGTGACCTCGGCTACCTTGCGGGATGGAACCGAAAATGAGGCCGCGTGGTCGGGCGCCGAGGCCCGGACCGGGGCCACGCATCTGGCGAGCCCGGCGATTCGGGCGGCGTTTGCTTCGCCTTTTGATTACGCCAGGCAGACGCGGATTTTCGTCGTCAACGATGTGAACGGCACGGATATCGGCGCGCTGGCCGGCGCGTTTCGGGCCTTGTTCGAGGCGTCCGACGGCGGGGCTCTGGGGCTTTTCACCGCTATTTCGCGGCTGCGCGCGGTGCATGCACGGATTGCGGCCCCGCTGGAGGAAGCCGGCATTCCGCTCTACGCGCAGCATGTCGACGCCATGGATAACGCGACGCTGGTGGATATTTTCCGGGCCGAGGAACATTCCTGCCTGCTTGGGACCGATGCGATGCGTGACGGGGTGGATATTCCCGGCAATGCGCTGCGGCTGGTGGTGTTTGAGCGCACGCCCTGGCCGCGGCCGGATATTCTGCACCGGGCTCGGCGCACACATCTCTCGGAAGGCCGGCCGAAGGATTATGACGACGCGATTGTACGGCTGCGGCTGCGGCAGGCGTTTGGGCGGCTGATCCGGCGAGGCGATGACCGCGGGGTGTTCGTGCTGCTGGACCGGCAGGCGCCAAGCCGGGTTTTTTCGGCTTTTCCAGCAGAGGCACCGGTTATCCGCTGTGGCTTAGCCGCCACCGCCGCCGGTATTCGGACATTTCTCGCCGGCGGTGATACGGCTACGCCTTAACTTTAGGTTAAATGTCCTTAGTTCTTCGGATGCCTGCTGTGGCTGCGTGGGGATTTGGGTAAAATAATCGGCTGTTCGGGGAGTTGTTGCGTTGATCAGACCAGCCTTGGCTCTCGCATTGCTTTGCTCCTGGTTGGCGCCGGCCTTTGCTTTTGCGCCCAATACGCCGGCCGGCAACTGGCTGACGGAGGGCGGCGGCGCCGTGATCCATATTGTGCCCTGCGGCAACGGGTATTGCGGGGCAATTGTGGGGATGCAGTTTGACCATCCGACCGATCCCATGCCGGTGGATTGGCAGGGCCATCCGCAATGCGGGCTGACGATTGTGCAGACGACTTCCGTGACGCAGGGCGACAACGGCACGGTCTGGCAGGGGGTGGTGCTGGACCCGCGCAATGGAGTTTCGCATCCGGCGCTGCTGTCGTTCAATGCGGATGGGAATCTGGTTTTGCGGGGGTATCTGCTGATTCCCCTGTTGGGCAAATCAACCACATGGACTGCCTACAGAGGTGGACCGATTTTACCCAAATGCCATTTACCAACCTGAGCCCGTTAGATCCCTGCGCCCGAGGCCCAGATTAAAAAAGTCTTTTGGTTCTTTTTCTGAAGAAAAAGAACCGCTTACCCTTTTTGGAATATTGCCCTGCCGGCGGCGCCGTTTTGGGCCAGGTACCATAGGCTCCAGATCATCAGGATTCCGAAGATACCGTAGCCGATGACGGGGCCGAAGAGCAGGTAGCGGCCGATGGGCCAGACATAGGCCAGGCTGCACATGGCGGCGGTTTGCACGACCAGGCCGGCGCCCCAGACGGCGGTGAGCAGGCGCAGGATTTTCGGGACGCCGGGCCTGCCCCAGACAGTCTCGAAATCTTCCGCGCCCTCAATGGTGTTGCGGGCCATGGTGGCGCGGGCGAGGTAGAAGATGATGGGGCGTTTCAGGAACAGCGAGAACAGAAAGATCAGGCCGACCACGCCGGTGACCAGCGCGTCGCGGATCTGGATGAGGCGGGCGGAGCCGCCCATGGCGGTGGCGCCGACGGTGAACAGGATGCTGGCGACGACGATGATGCTGATCGCATCCAGCCGGCGGGTTTTGATCAGCTCATAGGCGCTCCAGATCAGCGGCGGCATGGCCGAGGCGATCAGCGCGAAGACGTCGCCATAATGGTCGTCCAGCAGCTCGTACACCGCCCAGGGGGCGACGAAATTGGCGACCAGCTCCGGGATAAGCCGCAGTAGTTTATTCAGCGGATAAGCCCTGTGGTCGGGCTGGAGGGGTTGGCGGCGCCAAGGCGCGGGATGCGGCCGGCGCGGAAGGCGAGGCGGCCGGCCTCGACGCCGGCTTTCATGGCGCGCGCCATCAGCACGGGATCGTCGGCCATGGCGATGGCGGAGTTGACGAGCACGGCGTCGCAGCCGAGCTCCATGGCGAAGGTGGCGTCGTAGGCGGTGCCGACGCCGGCATCGACCAGGACGGGAACCTTGGCGTTGGCGATGATCATCTGGATCATCAGCGGGTTCTGGACGCCAAGGCCGGAGCCGATGGGAGCGCCGAGCGGCATGATGGCCACACATCCCATTTCCTCCAGCCGTTTGGCGGCGATCGGGTCGTCCGAGCAGTAGACCATCACCTCGAAGCCGTCGCCGATCAGCGCCGCGGCGGCTTCCAGGGTGGCGGGCATATCTGGATAAAGGGTGGGAGGTGGGCCGAGGACTTCGAGTTTGACGAGGTTCCAGCCACCGGCTTCGCGCGCCAGGCGCAGCGTGCGGACCGCGTCATCGGCGGTGAAGCAGCCGGCGGTGTTGGGCAGGTAAGTGTAGCGCGTGGGGCTGACATAATCCTGCAGCATGGGGGCCTTGGGGTCGGATAGATTCACCCTGCGGACGGCGACGGTGACGATTTCGGCGCCCGAGGCCTCAATGGCGGCGGCGGTTGTAGGCAGGTCTTTGTATTTGCCGGTGCCGACGATCAGCCGGGAGTCGAAATTTCGGCCGGCGACGGTCCAGCCATCTTCCGCGGTTACGTAAGCGTCCATCTAGCCGCCTCCAATAAAATGAACGATTTCAAGGGTGTCGCCTGAATTAAGCGAAACCTGCGCATAGGTCGAGCGGGGTACGATTTCGCGGTTCAGCTCGACCGCGACCTTCCGGATATCCAGCTGCAGCGCCGCAATCAGCCCGGCGACCGTGAGGCGCATGGGGAAAGTGCCAGGCTCGCCGTTCACGGTCAGGTCCAAAGTTTCAATCGACGCATCCATGCCCCCAATATGGCGGCTGTTGGCCGAAACGGAAACCCTGTGCTACCGGCCTTGCTATTCAATTAGGACGATCGGGCGCGATGGCGGCACCACTCATTACCATACTGAACGGACCGAACCTTAATCTGCTCGGCAGCCGGGAGCCGGAGATTTACGGCACCGGCACGCTGGACGATCTGGAAACCCTTTGCGGGGAAGCGGCCGAGGGCCTGGGAGTCGCGATCGATTTCCGGCAGTCCAACCTGGAAGGCGAGCTGATCTCCTGGGTGCAGGAAGCGCGCGGGCGGGCGTCCGGCTTGATCATCAATCCGGCCGGGTATTCCCATACCTCGATTGCGCTGATGGACGCGCTGCTGGCGCTCGATATCCCGGTGATCGAGGTGCATTTGTCGAATATTTTCACGCGCGAACCCTTCCGGCACCATTCCTATGTTTCGCGCGCGTCACAAGGTGTGATTTGCGGGTTGGGGTTTGCAGGTTATAGGCTGGCGCTGATCGCCCTTTCCGACATTTTGGAAGAAGACCAATGAGCCTCTCGTTTGACCCTGACGCGCTGCGTGCGCTGGCGGAATTACTGAACAGTACCGGCCTCTCGGAAATCGAGCTGGAAGAGGGTGGCCGCAAGCTGCGCCTGGCGCGCGTGATCCAGCAGGTAAGCGTGCCCGTGGCAGCAGCGGCCGCGATGGCGGCACCGGTGGCGGCACTGGCGCCGGAGCCGGCGGCCAAGCCCGACCCCGCGAAACACCCGGGCGCCGTGAAAAGCCCGATGGTCGGCGTGGCCTATCTCTCCTCGGAACCCAGCGCGCCGCCTTATGTTACGATCGGGCAGACCGTGGTGCCGGGGCAGACCGTGCTGCTGATCGAGGCGATGAAAACATTCAACCAGATCAAGGCAACCAGAGCCGGAAAAGTGACGCAGATTCTGGTAAAAGCCGGCGCGCCGGTCGAGTATGACGAACCTTTGTTGATTATTGAATGAAGGCAAGTAAAGCAGTTCTTTTTTGCAAAAGAGAACCAAAAAACTCTTTTTACTCTGGGCCTGGGCCTGGGGCGTGGGCGGGTTCAGCGCCCATGCCCCAGTATAAAAAAGTTTTTTTGCTTCTTTTTGTTCACAAAAAGAAGTCCTTCCCTTGCCTTAACTGGGCTTAAAAATGTTCAAAAAAATATTGATCGCGAATCGTGGGGAGATTGCGCTGCGGGTGCAGCGGGCTTGCCGGGAGTTGGGGATCGCGACGGTTGCCGTGCATTCGACGGCGGATACGGATGCGATGCATGTGCGGCTGGCCGATGAGAGTGTTTGCATTGGGCCGCCACCGGGGCGCGACAGTTATTTGAAGATGCCGGCGGTGCTTTCGGCGGCGTTGATTACCGGGGCGGATGCGATTCATCCGGGCTATGGGTTTTTGTCGGAGAATGCGGATTTCGCCGAGATGGTGGAGGCGCATAACATTACGTTTATTGGGCCGTCAGCGGCGCATATCCGGATGATGGGCGACAAGATCACTGCGAAGACGACGATGCTGAAACTGGGCGTGCCGCTGGTGCCGGGATCTGACGGTGAGCTGGAGACGCTGGAGGAGGCGCGGGCGGTGGCCGAGAAGATTAAGTATCCGGTGCTGATCAAGGCGGCGGCAGGCGGCGGCGGGCGCGGCATGAAGGTTGCGCGGAATGCCGGCGAGCTGGAGGCAGCGTTCCGGGAAGCGCGGGCCGAGGCTGGTGCGGCATTTGGAAATAATGCCGTTTATATGGAGAAGTATCTCGACAGGCCGCGGCATATCGAGCTTCAAATATTGGCGGATTCGCATGGCGGCGTGGTGCATTTTGGCGAGCGTGATTGCTCACTGCAGCGGCGGCATCAGAAATTGCTGGAAGAGGCCGGCTCGCCGGCGATAACGGCGGCGCAGCGCGATGCGCTGGGCGAGACGGTGACCAAGGCGTTGAAGGAAATCGGCTACCGGAATGCGGGGACGCTGGAGTTTCTGTATCAGGATGAGCAGTTTTCGTTCATTGAGATGAATACGCGGCTGCAGGTGGAGCATCCGGTTTCCGAAATGATTTCGGGGATGGATCTGGTGCATGAGCAGATCCGCATCGCGGCCGGGGAGCCGCTGGGATATACGCAGGACGATATTCATTTGTCCGGCCATGCGATCGAGTGCCGGATTACGGCGGAAGATCCTGAGACATTTGCGCCGTCACCTGGGTTGGTGGAGACCTATCATCCGCCGGGCGGCCTCGGGGTGCGGGTGGATTCGGCCTTGTATGCCGGGTACCGGGTGCCGCCGCATTATGACTCGCTGGTGGCGAAGCTGATTACCTATGGGAAGACCCGGGATGAGGCGATTGCGCGGATGCGGCGGGCGCTGCGGGAGTTTGTGATTTCCGGGATCAAGACGACGATTCCGCTGCATGAGCGGATTTTGGAAAACCCTGAGTTTCGCGCCGGGGATTATACGATCCATTGGCTGGAGAAGTTTGTGGCGTTGGGTGGGTAGGAAGGCAGCCGTTTTTTGAAAAAAGCGGCGCAAAAACTTTTTTGAATCTGGGCCATGGTTTGTGGCGGCGACAATGGCTTTCTGTGCATCAAAACGCGCCATAGGGGACATTAGACCTCGCCCCATCCTCGCAATGACGCCTGGTTTAGCTAAGTGCTTTTCGTAAACTTCCGCCTGATGTCTGCAGAATTCTGGATGCTTCCGCTGCGGTGATACCTAAGCGTAGTATCAAAATGGCGGTTTTTACGTGCATGTTGGCGGCGGCAAGTGCTGCTTGCGCTTCGGGTTCGGTGACTTCTGCCAGCGTTGCGGTGATGCGGGTGGCGCGGCGGATCAGTTTTTCGTTGGTGGCGCGGACGTCGACCATATAGGGGCCGTGGGTTTTGCCGAGGCGGATCATGACGGTCGAGGACAGAATGTTCAGCGCGATTTTCTGGGTGGTGCCGGCGGACAGGCGCGTGGAGCCGGCGATGATCTCGGGGCCGGAGTTGATTTCGATCGCGATTTCGGCGGCGGCTGCGATCGGCGAGGCGAGGTTGTTGACGATGGCGCCGGTGAGTGCGCCGAGCGCGCGCGCATGGGTGATGGCGGTCAGCGTGAATGGGGTTCGGCCGGAGGCGGCGATGCCGACCAGCGCGTCTTTGGCGTTGAAGTTATGGGCCGTCAGCGTTTCTATGGCAGCGGCCGCATTATCCTCAGCGCCTTCGACGGCGTGCAGAAAAGCGGTGTCGCCCCCGGCCAGGAGCGGAATTATGGTCTCAGGGCCGACGCCGAAGGTCGGGCCGCATTCGACGGCGTCCAGCAGCGCCAGGCGGCCGGAGGTGCCGGCGCCGGCGTAGAATAGCCGGCCGCCGGACTGCAGCCTTAAAGCGGCGGCATCGGCCAAGGCGGCGAGCCTGGGTGCGGCGGCGGTTAGCGCGCGTTGTGCGGCGGCTTCCTGGGTGAAGAAGGTCTGGACGATTTCGAGCGTTGGTCGTCCGTCCAGATCATGCAGGTCTGGGCGGGCGTATTCCGTGCCTTTGGGGGCGGGTGCGGAGATGGCGGGGGTTTGGCCTGCGCGCCAGACCTCGGCGACGGTAAAATCAACATTCCACCAGACAAGGTCGGCGCGCTGCCCGGGGGCAATGCGGCCGCGGTCGGTCAGGCGCATGGCGGCGGCGGGGCGTTCGGTGGCGGCGGCCAGGGCCGTTTGCGGGGAAATGCCGGCGGCGATGAGCCGGCGGATGCCTTCATCCAAAGTGATGGCGGCGCCGGCGATGGTGCCGTTCTGCTGTTGGGCCACGCCGTTCTTCAGGATGATTTTTTCGCCGCCGAATTGCGCCTCGAAGCCTTCCGGCATGCCGGCGGCGAGGATGGAATCGGTGACGGCGATTGCGTTGGGGGAGGCGGCGAAGGCGAGTTTGAGGATGATGGGGTCGACATGCACGCCGTCGGCGATGAGGCAGGGGAACAGGCGTTTGTCGGTCAGGGCAGCGCCCGGCACGCCAGGGGCGCGGTGGTGCAGCGGCGATTGGGCGTTGAAGACATGGGTGACCAGCCGGGCGCCGGCGGTTGCGGCGGCGGCGGTTTGCGCGGCGGTGGCGGCGGTGTGGCCGAGGGCGACGATGATCCCGGCGTTTGCAAGCTGTTCGATGATGGCAAGCGCGCCTGGGATTTCGGGCGCCAGCGTGACCAGGCGCAGGCCGGGAATTGCCAGCAGATAGCTGAGTGTTTCAGGGGAGAATGCCTGCAGCCAATCGGCGCGGTGGGTACCGTTTTTCGGCGGCGCCAGAAACGGACCTTCCAGATGCAGGCCGAGAATCCCGGGGTGGCGGGCGGATGCTTCGGCAATGATGCCGGCGGAATTGGCCAAAGCGTTCAAGGGCGCGGTGATGATGGTGGGCAGCAGGCTGGTGACGCCGTGTTCGGCCAGGCGAGTGATGGCGTGATCGAATTCCGCGCCGGTGGCGGTGCTGAAATCGACCCCGAAGGCGCCGTTGTTATGCAGGTCGATCAGGCCGGGAGACAGAACCCCGTGTTCGAGGCGGATATCCGGGTTATCCGGGATGCCGGGCAGGATGGTCGTGATCAGACCGTTTTCGATCAGCAAAGCGGCGGGCCCGGTGAATGCGCCGTCGATGAGGAGTGCAGGCGCGGAAATGATCATGACGGATCAGGGTTTACCCGGGGACCGCGGTTTGTAAATGACCGCTTCGCATCGGGGCCGAGAATCATTTCGGCTGGTTAGTTTTTGTTAACCCGTGTCGGGGCAATACGGGTGCATCCTGCAGCATTTGAACGGGTCAACTAGAATGAATTTTCGCAGTTTGAGCCTCTTTGGCGGGGGCGCCGGCGCCACGTTGGAGGCGCTCGGCAAATCCTTCGCGGTCATCGAATTCGCTCCGGATGGCCGGATCATCACCGCTAATCCGCTGTTCTGCGCCACGGTCGGTTATGCACTGGCCGATCTTAAGGGCAAGCATCACAGCCTGCTGGTTGATCCGGACGATGCGCAGAGCCAGGAATACAGTGCGTTCTGGGCCCGGTTGAGGAGCGGGAAGTTCGACACCGGCGAGTATGCGCGGATTGCCAAAGATGGCCGCCAAGTCTGGCTGCAGGCTTCCTACAGCCCGGTCCGTGGCCGCGGCGGCAAGGTGGTGAAGGTGGTGAAGCTGGCGCTCGATATTACGGCTGCCAAAATGAAAGCCGCGCACGACGCCAGCCTGATCCGGGCGATTTCCCGCTCCCAGGCGAGCATCGAATTCGACCTGCAGGGCGGCATTCTCGACGCCAATGAGAATTTTCTGAAATCGTTCGGCTATAGCCGCAATGAAATTATCGGCGGCAAGCATAGCGTGTTGGTCGATCCGGAATACGCCGCCGGCGCCGAATATAAACAATTCTGGGACCGGCTGCGCGGCGGCGAATTCATCGCCGGCGAGTTCTGCCGCCGTGGCAAATCGGGAAAGGCGGTCTGGCTGCAGGCCGACTATAACCCGATCTTTGATGCCAATGGAAAGGTCACAAGGGTGATTAAATTTGCCACCGATATCACCGAAGACATGGCCAATGTCGCGCTCGTTGGCGGCGCGTTATCGGCCCTTGCCGAGGGCAATACGGAAATCCGAGTCACCACGAAGCTGATGCCCTCGCTGGACAAATTGCGAACCGATTTCAACGCGGCGGCGGAAAATCTGCAATCCACGCTGAAGGTTGTTGCAACCACCGGGCGTGCGATCCAGTCCGCGACCGGGGAAATTTCCGCCGCTACCCAGAATCTGTCGCGCCGGACCGAGCAGCAGGCGGCGAGCCTGGAGCAGACTGCGGCGGCGCTCGACGAGATTACCACCACCGTCAGGAAAACCGCCGATGGCGCGCTGCGCGCCCGCGAAGTTGTGACGGCGGCCAAGGGGGATGCCGAGAAATCCGGTGGGATCGTGCATCAGGCGGTCTCCGCCATGGGGGCGATTGAGAAATCCTCGCGCGAGATCGGCAATATTATCGGCGTGATCGACGAGATTGCGTTTCAGACGAATTTGCTGGCGCTGAATGCCGGGATCGAGGCGGCGCGGGCCGGCGATGCCGGGCGCGGCTTCGCGGTGGTGGCGACCGAGGTGCGGGCTTTGGCGCAGCGCTCGGCGGCGGCGGCGAAGGAGATCAAATCGCTGATTTCGGAATCCGGCCAGCAGGTGTCGAACGGGGTGGGCCTAGTGGGCGATGCCGGACAGGCGCTGGAGCGGATTGTCGAACAGGTCGCGAAGATCGACGATGTCATTGCCGAGATTGCGTCGAGCGCGCAGGAGCAGTCGGCCGGACTGAGCGAGGTGAATATCGCGGTGAACCAGATGGACCAGGTGACCCAGCAGAATGCCGCGATGGTGGAGCAAACCGCTGCGGTCAGCGAGCAGCTGGCCCATGAGGGCGAGACGCTGATCCGCTTGATTTCCGGCTTCAAGGTCGGAAGCGAGGTTGAGGCCAGGACGGCGGCCAAAGCCAAGCCGCAGTTGAAGGTTCTGAGCAATGCGGGTGCCCCGGCCGGTCCGGCGCGCAAAGCCGCTACCAAGCAAGAGCACGCCTGGGCAGAATTTTAAGGCCGCTGCCGTGCAAGCAAATTTCTTTGGCGATCTGCAATTAAATTTGCGCGGTTAATCTCGCATTTGGAAACCTTAGTTAAGCTGCCAGTCGGATGCTGACGCGGAACGCAATCAAACTGGGTTCAGCATGACACTCGGGAGCTGGGTAAATCAAACTGCGCCGGAGCGGCATTGATGCACATGCAAGACGGATTGCCATGAAACGCAACAGCATCGCATTTGCCGCGATCGCGTTTCTCGCCGTCGGTGGCGCCGGCGCGATCCATCTGAAGGCAAGGTCGGATTTCGCGGAAGCGCGCGGGCGTTTTCAGAGCGAGTCGCATGCCGGCACGCTGCTGGCCGCCGCTGCCGCCCAGCAGCAATTCGACTATATCTATCAGAATCTTCGTACCATGAGCCGGCTCCCCAGCGTGAAGAATATTGACCGTCACGCAACGAACATCAGTCAGAACGACACCACCACCGTCCAGGAATTATACAATAACCTGGGCAGCGAGGTCGACGTCTCGGAAGTCTATATCGTTCCGGCGTCACTGGATGCCGATCAGATCGATCCCGTCACCGGCGCGCCGCAGACGCCGATTCTGATGTTCGACGATCTGATTTCCGACGATGCCGGCGGCGGCAACGTGACCAAGCGTTTCGAATCCGAAATCTATGAATATCATTTGCTGCATCATCAGATGCAGTGGTTCGGCCAGCATGTTCCGAACATCAAGCCGACCGATGCATTCAACATCCCGATGATCACCGGGCGGCAGGTCATTACCTGCGACAACACCGTCTTCAACGTCACGCTGAACAATGCCGACCGTACCGGCATGATCTTTTCAGTACCGTTTTATGGCCCGGACGGTAAATTCAAGGGGACCATCTCGGCCATTATCCGGGTCAAGGCGATCCGCGCCGTGCTGCCCATGCAGAATTTCGCTTTGGTCAACCCGGCTTATGGCGCCTTGCTGGTTTCCCGCAACACCGTGCTGGATGCCACCGCGCGGCGCCTGGCTGCGGCCGCAAGCCCCGATCCCCGCCTGATTTATTCCGAGGTCCTGCGGCTTGACGTGCATGACCCGCGTTCGAGCTGGAGTTTGTGGGCGGAGGTTCCCGATGCTGTTTTCTACGCCAGGCCGGATGTGCGGGCTGCGCGGATTTTTGAGACCGGCGCCTATCTCACGCTGATTGCGTTGATCCTCATCGGTCTTGGCGCGGTTTGGTCGGTTGACCGCAACGACCGGATGATCCGGCGCGCCGCCGGCGCGCTCAGCGCGCTTGCCGATGGCGATGAGAATACCAGGCTGGGCGGCCACGAGAAATCCGGCGCCGTCGGGGATCTGGCCCGCGCCTTTGCAAAGTTCCGAGATGCGCTGAAAGAAAAACGCAATCTCGAGCAGCGCGCCGCCAGCGAACGCGAGGCGTCGGACGCTGAACGCCTGCAGCGGGACGAGGAACGTGCCAGGAGCCTGGCGGATCAGAAGCAGGTTGTGAGCGCGCTTGCCGCCGCCCTGATAAGTTTTGCCAATGGCGATCTGACCTGGCGGATTAACGAAAGATTCAGCGTAGAGTTCAAGGGTCTGCGGATGGATTTCAATCAGGCCTCAACGAAAATGGACGCCACCATGCTGCGGGTGATGCGCAGCACGCGCAATGTTCACGCCGGCGCCGGCGAAATCCAGGAAGTTTCCACCGACCTCGCGCTTCGCACTGAAAAACAGGCCGCCCAGCTCGAAGGGGCCGCCGCCACGCTGGATGAAATTACCGGCACGGTCGGCAAGACTTCGGAAAACGCGGCCGGTGCCGCGCGGCTCGCCGCCGCGGCGCATACGGATGCCAGTGCGTCCGGGAAGGTTGTCGAGGACACGATCAACGCGATGACGGAGATTCAACGCTCATCCGGTGAGATTGCCAGCATTGTCGGTGTGATCGACGAGATTGCATTTCAGACCAATCTGCTGGCGCTCAATGCGGGGATCGAGGCGGCGCGCGCCGGCGATGCAGGCCGCGGTTTTGCGGTGGTGGCGACCGAAGTCCGGGCGCTGGCGCAGCGCTCGGCGGATGCCGCAAAGGAGATCAAGGTGATCATTTCCGGCTCCGGTCAGGAAGTCAGCAAGGGCGTCAAGCTGGTCAATGAAACCGGACAGGTGTTGCGGCGGATTACCGGGCAAATCAATGCGCTGACCGAGCTGGTGGGAGACATTGCGGCGGCTGCGCAGGAGCAGGCGAAGGCGTTGGCTGAGGTCAACGGCACCGTCAGCCAGATGGACCAGATCACGCAGCAAAACCTCCGCATTGTCGAACAGGCTGCGATCGCCAGCGCCAGCCTGAATGGCGAGGCATCGACGCTCAGCGCGCTGGTGAACGAATTCAAAATGTCGGAGGCTGCAACTGAGGAGACCGGGCATTCGGCGCAGATGATCGCGCTGCCCGAGCCGCGGCGTGCCGGAACATTGCTGTCGCATGTGTGAAAGGGGTCGCCCGCCTATGACCAAGCGTGCGCGCTGTTTGACCGGTTTGCGGCTTTCGCTTCTGCTGTTTGGCTTTGCATTACCGGTTCAACCCTGTCGCGCCAACGCGTCCGCTGCGTTTGATCCCGCGCCGCTGGAACAGGCTGCGGCCGCCGGCGACGTTAAGGCGGAGCTTCAGCTCGGCACGCTCGATTATGTCGGGATCGGCGTTGTTCAGGACTATATCGGCGCTGCCAATCTGCTCAGGCAGGCCGCCGTAGCGGGCAATGCGGAAGCCCAGTGCGAGCTTGGGTTTCTCTACCAGACCGGCAGCTTCGCCAAGGGGCCGCCGCCGCCCGATCCGAAGGACGCGCTCCCCTGGTACGAAAAGGCGGCAGCCCAAGGCAACGGTTTTGCCGAATTCGCGCTGGCGGAAATGCTTCAGAATGGCGAGGCTGTGACGGCGGATCCGGTGCAGGCCGCGGCACTCTTTGCTAAGGCTGCGGCGCAGGGGATCGCGCCCAGCGCGGCGACCATCCCCCTGCAGCAATTACAGCAACATTTCTACGCTTTGGCCTATGCGGTCAGCGGCCAGACCCAATGGGTGGACCTGGTGTCCGTCGCCTCCGGCGGCGGCCAGTAAGGGTTGTTGCGTGCAACCGGCCGATGGTGCCGGATGAGGGATTTGAACCCCCGGCCTTCGGTTTACAAAACCGCTGCACTACCACTGTGCTAATCCGGCGTCTTTCGCCGGAAGGCTTATGACCGAAATGGCCGGGAAATCAACCAAGGCCGAGTTTGGCGTCCACCGAGTATTTGCCGGCGCCGGTGACGTAAAGGGGCTTTGGCCTTGGCGGCTGCCTCATCTTGCGTATGCAAATTGACCATATTGCCCTCCGTTCGAGGGTG
>JAMFSE010000108.1 GCA_026225115.1 Rhodovastum atsumiense | reverse complement strand
TGATGCTGAAAACCACCCCCGTGGTGCCGGTCAACGTCTACGAAGCAGGCCTGACCTTCAACCTGCAAACCGGCGACTATTCCTTCCTCGGCCGCGGCCCCTGGCAAAACTTCCAATACGCCGACATCTTCGGCCCGCAACCCAGCTCCGACTTCGACCCGGAATCCATGGCCGCAAACAGTTCCTTCTAGACTCCGCCGCCCGTTAAATTCTTGGGTCGACTCGGTTCCGCGTGGGCCTATTTCGAAAGCCTCAGCGCAAGGATGTATCCGCTGATCCGGCCCAGAAAGGAACATTAGTTTGAAAGGGCAACAGCAATGACCGCTTCTATGCTGGTCTCCGGCCAGGTAGTGAGTCACAATGAGGGGCGGACCGGAAACCTCTCGGTAATACGAGTCCGCGGGTTAAGGCTGCTCGCTCGACATCGCTCCCAGCACGCATGAAATTTGAGGATAAATAATGAAAGCTGCCATATTGCGCGCCGCGCGCACCCCGATGTCGATCGAGACGGTGCAACTCGATGGCCCGCGCCCAGAGGAAGTCCGCATCCGGGTTGCTGCCAGCGGGCTCTGTCATAGCGACTACCACGTGATGTCCGGCGATATGGGATCGGCTTTCCCCATCGTGCTCGGCCACGAAGCCTCGGGTGTCGTCGAGGCGGTGGGCAGCGATGTCCGCGGCCTAGCGCGGGGCGATAGGGTGGTGACCTGTACGTCGATCTATTGCGGCCATTGCGGTGACTGCCAAGCCGGCCACAACCATTTGTGCGGCGAAAAACCTCTGCGCGAACATCCGCAGGCGAATTCGCCGATCCGCCAGAACGGCGAGCCGATCCAGCAGTTCTGTAATCTCGGTGCTTTTGCTGAGGAGATGGTGGTGCATCACAGCGCCGTGTCGAAACTGCCCGAAGGCATGCCGCTGGACATCGCCTCGCTCTTGGGCTGTGCGGTGCTCACCGGTATCGGTTCGGTGACCGAGGGGGCGCAGGTACGGCCCGGCAGCAAGGTCGTCGTGATCGGCTGCGGCGGCGTCGGCCTTAATGTCGTGCAGGGGGCGCGCCTTGCCGGCGCGGCGCAGATTATTGCGGTCGATCTTAATCCGGCCAAGCTTGCGATGGCCAGCATCTTCGGCGCGACCGGTACCGTTACCGGGGGCGAGGGCGTGGTGGAACGAATAATGGAGCTGACCGACGGCGGCGCCGATTATGTGTTTGAAGTTGTCGGCATTCCTGCGGTTCAGCGTCAAGGGTTCTTGATGCTGCGCCGGCGCGGCACCCTGGTGCTAGTTGGGCTGCCAAGGATGGGGTCGGATGTGAGCGTGCCCGCATTGACCATGATCGCACGCGAGATGCGCGTCATCGGCTCGGTGATGGGTTCGGTCCCATTCCAGCGGGTGATCCCGACCTATGCGAAGCTCTATCTAGAGGGCCGGTTGACGCTCGACCCGCTGGTCTCGCAGCGGATCGCGCTCGAAGAGATCAACCGTGGATACGAGCAGTTGATTGCTGGTGAGACGGCGCGCAGCGTGATCGTATTCGATCATTGAATGCGTATAATGTGATCACTGCTCACCAAGTGACGTACAACAAACAGGACAGCATCCATGACAATTATCGCAAGCCGCAAAAGCCATGTTCGCAATCCTCGCGCACTCTTCATTGGCGGGGAGTGGATTGAACCTTCGTCCGCCTCGACGATTGATGTTCGGGATAGCACCACCGAAGAGGTGTTTCTGACCGTCGCCGAAGCGCAGGCGGCCGATGTCGAGCGTGCGGTCGCAGCGGCGCGCGAAGCATTCGATAACGGACCCTGGCCGCGGCTCACGCCGGTCGAACGCGGCGCATACCTCAACAAGATCGCGGATGCCTGGGAAACACGCGGCGAAGCGCTAGCGGACACCTGGGCGTCGGAGTCTGGTGTGCTGCGCTCTATGTCGATCCATTCGGCAAAAGGCGTTGCTGGGGTGTTCCGCTACTATGCCGAACTTGGAAAAGCCTTCGCATGGGAGGAGAAGCACACCTCTTCAATGGGCCTACCCGCGTTGCTGGTCCGTGAACCGGTGGGTGTTGTCGCGGCAATCATCCCCTGGAACGCACCGCATTCGTTGATGTCCTATAAGGCGGCCGCCGCGCTGATCGCGGGCTGTACGGTCGTCCTTAAGGCTTCTCCCGAAGCGCCCGCGGCACCCTATTTTCTCGCCGAGATTTGCGAAGAGGTCGGGCTGCCCGCCGGCGTCGTCAATGTGCTCACCGCCGACCGCGAAGTATCCGAGCTACTGGTTCGCAACCCGGGTATCGACAAGGTGAGCTTTACCGGATCGACAGCCGCCGGCCGGAAGATCGCGTCGATCTGCGGCGAGCGGATCGCCCGTGTCACGCTCGAGCTCGGCGGCAAATCACCGGCGATCATTCTGGACGATTACGACATCGGCAAAGCGGCGGCATCGATCGCGCGCACTGCGCCGCTGATGACGGGTCAGGTTTGCTCCTCGCTCACCCGCATTATCGTCAGCGGTAATCGGCACGATGATTTCGTCGATGCCCTCAGCGCGTCGTTTGGCAAAATTAAGGTAGGTGATCCCTTCGATACGGAAAGCCAAATGGGGCCATTAGCGATGGAGCGGCAGCGCGACAGGGTTGAGGGTCTGATCGCCCGGGCCATATCTGAGGGTGCACAGCTTGCCACCGGCGGCGGCCGCCCGGCGCATCTTAACCGGGGTTATTTCATCGAACCGACCGTGTTCGCCAATGTCGATAACGCCTCCACAATCGCCCAGGAAGAAATTTTCGGCCCGGTAGTCAGCATCATCCGCGCCAGGAACGAAGAACAGGCGATCGAGATTGCCAATGATACCATCTACGGACTCAACAGCACCGTATTTACGAACGATCCCGACCGCGCATATGCCGTCGGCCGGCGCTTGCGCGCTGGCACTATGGGCCATAACGGCTTCAAGAACGACTTCAACATCGCCTTCGGCGGGTTCAAGCAGTCGGGTTTGGGCCGCGAAGGCGGTGTGGAGGGGCTTCATCCCTATCTCGAAACCAAGACTATGATCTTCGAGACCGCTCCAATAGGTACTGCCTAGACACGACATCAAAAGGGGCGGCCCCGTAGGGCTATAGGCCGTCCGGGTGCCACTGAACGCCGCGCTGTCTCCAACGTCCTTCGTCACGGCGTCTACTCGGACGGACAGCAGGAAAGTCTGAGATGGGTATCAATCACCCCAACGAGGCTTAGTTTTGCCTGTTAAGGCGGGAGTTGATCCACAAATGCAAACAGTTCGCGATGGCGGATAATCGCCGGTTGGGCAGATGGGCTAAACACGGCACGCCGCAGTGTCGCGAATAAATCCCGGCTACAAGTCATTCCAGGTATAGAATATTAGCCTACATCCAAACTTATCAATAAAATAATAAGACAATGTCCATTGTATTTATAATTGCGCTGGCGTCGCCGTTGCTCTAGGTTGGCGCTGCCGCTGGCGCGTCTGTGGCGGATCGCAAAAACCAGTTTTCTAATATACAATTTGTCGGCAAACGATTTCTAAAACGACATTACGTTTGGAGCACAATTGATAGCATTGGCATGGTTATTGTTGGTTTCAAGATAATCATTTAAATGCGATATTTCGTTCGAAATAAATCCTGGGTACGGCGAGCTCACTCGTGAATTTGTAGGAATTATTTGGCCGTTAATGCTCAAATCGGCCGCCGATGCGTCAGATTTAGACCCAGCGAAAGTACTATGACACAAAACAATTGATCGTGATAACCAGGGCCAAACCGGGTGCACAGCGAGAGTTTGATAGTTGGTATGATAACCAACACCTCAAGGATGTCGTCGCCGTCCCGGGAGTTGCGAACGCGACTAGGTTTCGAGTTCTTGCCCAAGAGCCTTCCACGTTTGAAACGCCAGCGTGGTATTCCATTGCGCTGTATGAGATCGACTCAGATGAGCCGCGGGCTGTTATCTCGGAAATCAATGCGCGGTGGCAGAACGGTGAAATGTTAATCAGTGAAGCGATCGACGCAGAGGTTCTTCTTCAGTTCTTAGCGGAGCCAACCCGCTCCGTGGTAAAAGAGGCTATCTGAACTTTGGCAAGCTTTGTCCTCGGGCGGGGAACAGAATAAAAGGCTTAGCGCTACTTGACGCGGAAGTTAGCTTGACATCGCTTGCTTAAAGATTGCGTGGCGGAAGAAACGGATCTTCGCATAATTCGTCATCTTCAGAAACACGGTCCCAATATTCCATCCCAGCCACAACCACCGGCAGCTCCCTGAACGATTGGCGCGATCAGGCCGCAAGGGCCGGCCTCACCGTGCCGACTTAAATAGGTCAAAAACTCATGACCGAATGCACAATGTTTTGCGAGTTTTCAAGATCTGCCTTAACGATCGGGCCAGGTTGATCAAGTCCGTAAAAACGCCATAGTATCTAACAAATTATGCACAACGCCTTGGCCATTTTAAGCTAGCCTTTATTCCTCCGCCACATTTTCTATCAGAATTTGAAAATTCGGGTTATTTTTGAGATGTGCCGCGTGCATTGCCATAAGCAAACGGAGATCAATAATCCATTGATTATTACGAGCAATTTGCTCTTCAGAATAATCATGCCACGAACTTCCTGTTAAAACCGAAGAAGTCTTCACGTGTACAGATGCTGCCCCGGTTTTTAAAACCTCGTTCCGCCGCTGGAGTTCATGTATTCGAATCGTCCATAGGTGAACGTTGAGGTCTGGATCCATTACCCCTCTTCCATAACACAACCGCCCGCGTATTCATCGGCGGTGGTGAAAAGAACGGGAGGCAGAACAAGAATAGGGATTGTACTGACCTTTTCCATGACGATCCTTCTCGTGGGGTTGGTCTGAAAAATACTCACGCAGTAATCTGAAATATCGTCTCAATAATGAGCTAAAAACGCCGATAAAGTAGCCAATTCAATGGACGATGACCTGTACAATGTTTTTGCTTCGACCATATCCCGAACGCTCGCTTCGAGAGTGTCCGGCGCGACCAGCTTCGTTAACATGTCCAGTCCCGATGAGGGCAAGTTCTCTCGGACCAGCGCATTCTCGGCATCTAGTAACGAAAAGGACTTCTAGTGCAAGCTAAAATTGTGTGTGTGTGTTACTGTGCTACGAGGGCATGTAGTAAACAAAAGTTTGTTCACAAGATGTACTGGAGGGATTGGTTTGATTGGTCGCCGTCGCAGGGGATTTAAGCGGGATACGAGGAGTCGCCGGCCGATGGAAGCGGTGGTTGCGGCAAACAATCGCTGGAGTTTAGATTTTGTCTCCGACCAGATAACCGATGAGCGGCAGTTCTGAATTCTCTACGTGGTGGACGATTACCCGCGAGTGCCCAGCGCTGATAGCGGACAAGTCACTATCGGGTGCTTGAGTCGCGCGCGAACCGGACCTGATCAACGGACACTTGTTAGCGACAATGACACTGGACTGGAGGTTGAACGTTTTTTGGCTTGGGCCGATCGATCCGGCGTAGGATGGCATATATTGCGCCGGGCAAACCGTAGCAGAACGGATCGCCGAATCCTTTGTTGATTGATGGCATGCGATCGGAATCGCCGAATTCGCGGACGACGAGGCCGGCGACGGGGGGGCCAACCAGGATGGCACCCGCTTCGCGCAGGCGCCCGGCCTCCAGCGAGTCGCGGCTGGCGATGACATCGGCACCGATACTGAGATTACGCCATGACATACCGGCGATTGCGAGGAACTCCTTGATGGCGACGGGAATGCCGTGGAGCAGGCCAAGTGGCTCGCCGGCCATGACCGCGGCTTCGGCCCGTTTGGCTTGAGCGCGCGCGCCGGCAGCGTCGATCTGGCGAAAGGCGTGCAATTGCGGGTCCAGGCGCGCGATGCGCGCCAGGAAATGCTCGGTAAGCTCCACGGGGGAGAGTTTCCGGGCCGCGATCAATTCGCGCAGGCGCCAGGCGGGTTGCCAGGTCAAGTCGTTATCTTGTGCGGGTACGGCGCGCGGCAGGCGGGTTTCATGGGCGGATGGTTGCGCGAGGGCATTTGGAGCCATTGGCATTATTTCCTCGCGTGACGGGTAGCGGCGGCGAAATGGGACGTGCTTTCGGCATAGTCTATATGCAGCACACGCCACGCGCCACCACCGTGGGGAACGTCTTGCCTTTGCTGCTGTCTCGCAACGCTTGACGGCCCCCGGATATGGCAGTGTCTTTGTAAGGACCATTTAGGGAGGTCGGTGCTTGAATCCACGGACGCATTTGGTAGCGCTGGTTGCGATGCATGGGGTGGCGCCGTTCGACCTCAGCGGGGCAGCGCAGCTTTTCGGTGCCGCATGCACCGAAAACGGCGTCCCCCTCTACCATCTCGTGGTCTGCGGTGAGGCGCCCATCGTCCACGGCATGGGGTTCGACGTGAAGCCTGATTGCGGTTTCGAAGCCTTGGAAAGCGCCGATACGGTGATCGTCGCCGGTTCAAATAATTTCGACCGGCCAATTCCGCGCGATTTAATATCCGCGCTTCGCAAAGCGTCCCGCGCGGGCGCCCGGGTCTGTTCCATCTGTTACGGCGCGTTTGTCTTGGCGGCGGCAGGATTGCTCGACGCGCGGCGGGCGGTCACGCATCGCATGGGCATAGATGCCCTGGCCCGCCGCTATCCAGCCATCTTGATCGAACGGGAGGCGATGGTCGTCGATGACGGATCGATCGTCACTTCCGCCGGGGCACTGGCCGGCATTGAGATGTGCCTGGGCCTGATCCGCCGGGATTTCGGCGAGGCGCTCGCCGCACGCGCGGAATGGGTGGCCATGGGCCGCGCACCCGCAGACGCGGCGTCCCAAACGGTGCCACCGCTGCCGGAAACAGGCATAGGCGCGGTTCTCCACTGGATGTCAGCCCATTATGCCGAGCCGCTTACAGTCCCTTTGCTTGCATCCCGGGCAAAGCTCAGCGAGCGCAGCTTTGCGCGCCATTTTCGCGCCCAGATGGGCACGTCCCCACATCAGTGGCTCCTGGCCAGGCGGGTCCATAAAGCGCGCGCCTTACTGGAAACCACGACCCAAAGCATCGCACAGATTGCGGTACTCACCGGTTTCGAATCCACCAACGCTTTTCGCGCTAAATTCCAAAGCCTTCTGGGCAAGTCACCTTCACATTACCGCCGCGGCATTCTTGCCGGCCGCGAAAATTCTCGAGCAATGTGAGTCTGGCCGGAAACGGTGAAATTTGGCTGTTTTCCCTCTCGTCCGCCGCATAACCCTGATTTAGATTCTACTTAATCAACGGTCGATCAGAGGAGACAACCCATGGCGGAGGATGCCTTATTGGCATTGCTGGCAAAGCAGGAAATCACCGAGGTGCTCTACCGGGTCGCACGCGGCACGGACCGCGGCGATGTTGAGCTGTTCGGCTCCGGCTTCCACGAAGACGGAACAGATTACCACGGCCTCGCCAACGGCCCGGTGCGCAACATCCTAACTGTGCTCGGACGCTCCAAGCTGCTTTTATCCCAACACGCCATCACCAATGTGCTGATCGATCTGGACGGCGATAAAGCCCGCGCCGAAAGCTGCTTCAACGCGCTGCATCAGAGCCGCGACGAAGCCGGCCAGCTATGGGACGAGATGCTTCGCGGGCGCTATCTAGATCGTTTTGAACGCCGCGACGGGGCATGGAAAATCAGCCGCCGAGTCGTGCTTTGGGACTGGTCTCGCATGCAGCCATCGGGCGAGACCTGGTTCGACCGGATGCGGCAACGGCCGGGGGCGGAGGATCGTTACATCTTCGGGCGGCGTGACCGGCAAGATCTGGTTTATACGGACCAGCTGCCGGCCGGATTCGAGCATGAGGGGCCGGCTTAGCGCCGATGAGCCGAATCTTCATTCTGGACGAAATCATCGTAAAGCCCGGCCACGCCGCCGCCTATCTCGAAGCCTATGCGCGCGACTACGCGCCTAGCGCGCAGCGGCGGGGCATGCGCAGCGAAGGCCGCTGGCGCAATCCGCCGGTGCAGGATTTCGAAGAATTGCCGACCACTTTGTACTTCATGTGGTCGGTGGAAGACGTGGCCGGCTGGTGGCGGATGCGCTTAAGCCGCACGGATGACGGCGCGGACGAGCGTTTTGAAAAGCTGCGCTGGTGGCAGGAAACCGAGCCCATGACACTCAACCGAAAGCGCAGCTTTCTCAGCAGCCTGGATGCGGAGCCGTAACATGTTCGTCGCCCTCAGGCTGATCACCCTGCCGCAAGCGCAAATTTTGCAACGCGATGCCCAACTCGCCGAATTACGTCTGGGCGCCGCCGCCCTTAAAGGCGTCGCATCCTCATGGATTGCACCGGCTTTAGACGGCGTTGCGATAAATGCCGGCCACATCGTCTGGCGCATGGTGTTCGCGACCGAGCGTGAGGCGATGGCCATACGGCAGGACCCGGCCTGGGGCCGCGCGATAGCGCCTTTGCTCGCCGTAACGGAAGTTACATCCGTCGGCTATCGTGTCACACGGTCGGCGGTGCGGTTGGCCGGTCCAGGGATCTGGCGCGCGCTGATCTTCCGCGTCATGCCGGAGGGATTTCCTGCGCATGCGCACGCCATCGAAGCCGGGCTGATGATGATGCCGAAATATGTCTCCTCCATCCGAAGCTGGGCGCTGAGCCCGGTTGCGTTGGTCGAGGGGCCGAAGGCATTCACCCATGTCTGGGAACAGGAGTTCGACGATGTCTCAGGGCTCACCGGCGAATATATGACGCATCCGATTCATTGGGGCGTCGTCGATTCCTGGTTCGATGCCGAATGCCCGAATTACATGGTTGACCCGCAGCTCATCCAGGTGGCGGTCGAGATCGACCGGACGATTATGGGCTCGGCGACCGCGCCGGCAGCCTAGCCAAAGGATTGAATGATGAACGAAACTGATAAACCATTGGCAGGCCGCTCGGCCATCATCACCGGCGCCAGCCGCGGGATCGGCAACGCGATCGCCTTGCGCCTGGCCTCGGCCGGCGCGCACGCCATCATTGGTGCCCGCAGCCTAGATCAGGCGGCCGGCGCTTTTGCCGGCACCGTCCATGAAACCGCCGCCGAAATCCGCGCGCTGGGCGGCCACGCCACACCGCTGGCTGTCGACATGACCGATGCCGCCAGCCGCGAGGCGTTCATCAAAGATGCAATCTCAGCGGCGGGAAAAATCGATATCCTGGTCAATAATGCCGGCACGGCCGTGTATAAGAAAACCTGGGATTTCAGTCATGCCGAAGGGCTGAGCCAGATTGAAGCCTATTTCACCGGCCCGTGGCATCTATGTAATTTGCTCCTGCCGCATATGATTGCGGGAGGCGGCGGTTCGATCCTCAACCTCGGATCAAGCTCCGTGATAAAAACACCGCAACCGCCGTATGAAAGGCATCTGCAATATTTCGGCAACGATGTCCTCTACGCTGCCCTCAAGGCCGCCATTCATCGCTTCAGCCAGGGGCTGGCAGCGGAGGTTTTCCAGCACAACATCACGGTGAATGTGCTGGCACCCGTCGGCGGCGTCTTCACGCCAGGGCTGGATGCGCTCGGCCTCGGTTTCTCGCCAGATCACGCAGCCTGCGAAATTGTCGAGCAAATGGCGGAAGCGGCGCTCGATCTCGTCTCGCGCCCTGTCGCACAGGGAACCGGGCGGGTCGCCTGGTCACATAAATATCTCGATGAGATCGGCCGGCCGACAATGTCGCTCGATGGCCGCTCGGTGCTGGTTGCAAGACGGGGAGCGGCGCATGAATAATTCCATTCGGGTCGGTATCGTTGGCGCCAATGCGGAGCGCGGCTGGGCGCGGGATGCGCATCTGCCGGCGCTCAATGCATTGCCGCAATTCAAGATTGGCGCGATCTCGGCAAGGAGCCAGGCGCTGGCGGATGCTGCGCTAAAACTGTTTGGCGCTGAGCGCGCCTATGGTGACTCACTGGCTATGGTTCGCGATCCTGAAATCGATCTGATTGCTGTCACGGTAAAAGTGCCGGAACATCGCGCCATCGTGCTGGCAGCGCTCGGCGCCGGCAAGCATATCTATTGCGAATGGCCGCTTGGGATTGATTTTGCCGAAGCCCGTGAAATGGCCGCCGCCGTTAAGCCGAAACACCATGTGATCATCGGTCTGCAGGGAATTTTCTCACCGGCCATTGTTCGCGCTGCCGGGCTTTTGCGCGCCGGCGCCATTGGACGGCTGCAATCCTTTCGCGGCTTCACTTCGGCCGCGGCCTGGGGTGAGGAAGTGCCGGCATTCAACGTGTATCTGCAGGATAAACGTAACGGCGCCACCCTCGAGACTATCGGCGGCGGCCATGCGCTTGCGGCCGTTGAAGCGTTGATCGGTGATTATTCCGAAGTTGACGCCCGAAATTCGACCTTGCGAGAAACCGTTCGGGTGACCGGCACGAATGAATTTGTCCCGCGAACCTGCGCGGATCACATGCTGGTGCTCGGCCGGCATGAGGGCGGCTGCGTGTCCTTGCTGGAGGTGCAGGGCGGCGCTTCATCTTTTCCGTCCTCGTTCGAAATCAAAGGCGAGAAAGGCTGGATCAAAATTACCGGAACGGTACCGGGAACCTGCCAGATTCCAAGGCTGGCACTCGAGGCCAGCTTTCCGATTGAACCGTTGCCGGATCAGATAGCACCGGCGTTGACAGGGCCGCCGGTGAATGTGGCGCAGGCTTACGCATGTTTCGCTGAGGACCTTCAACGAAAGCAGAAAACAGTTCCTGATTTCGGCAGCGCGTTGAAGCTTACATTGTTGTTAGACGTAATCGATAAAGCGTCTTCCACCGGGCAACGGCAATTTCTATAACCCGTAGAGCTATTCTCAGGCTCTGGAACGTTGCTTGATGCCTCTTAATTGCCTTGTCGCCCTTTATTCCGCCAAGATACTTGAATGGGATAAACGGAGCAGGTGCGATTGGCGTCGTCATATGCGAGTCGCTCCCGAGTCGGACTTCATCTCATAGCTGGCGGGCAACAGCAGCACGATGTGAACCTTCCTGTTCTATCTCATTCCCATCTCCGGTACGGCTTCTATATGGATAATGTCCTTTATCTTATATAGAGGACTAGGTAGGGCGGTAGGTTCAGATCAAAAGGAAAGTGCTAATGACAGTGACGCCCCAGTTGCCGGCGAGGCAACGGTCCTAGCGGCTTATAAGCTTCCAAACGAAACCTCGATAAAAATTGATGTCGGCGGTTGGTCGGCTCGCCCTCCTGGTCTCGGCCAATCTGGCCAACGCCGACCTGATCGGAGCCAACCTGACCAATGCCTATCTGGTCTCCGCCAACCTGAGGGGAGCCGACCTGCGTTTGTGGTTAGCGGCTCTAACGTTGGTGCCGCAGCGATTTCGTACAGTGTCCCCATCCACAAGCGAGGCCAAGGACTCTTTCGCTGGTCTGTTCCGCCGCAGTTGCATAAGCATGGTGTTACCCCCGTGCTACCCGAGACTTTAAGCCCGCAACGGATCGGCTCTTAAGCTGTTGCAAGATTGGTGCCGACACGCGGATTTGAACCGCGGACCTACTGATTACGAATCAGTTGCTCTACCGCTGAGCTATGTCGGCGCACGCCCCGGCAGGCATATCGCATACCGGGCGGCGAAACACTACCCCACCCTTGGCCCACCCTTGGCCCACCGCCTTACGCCCAACTGTCACGCGATATTTCCTTGACACGGCGCGTGTTTCCATTGCCGACTGGGCGTCAGATCGGGAGAACAGCCACGGCTTTGACCTTGACCAGGGCACCACACACGCGCTTTTCCATTCGGGAAACCCGGATGGACCTTAACGCATGAATTTGACCGCCCTGAAAACCAAGCCGCCCGCCCGCAAGCTGCATATCGTCACCCATGGCTGCCAGATGAACGTCTATGACAGCGCACGCATGGCCGATGTGCTGGCGCCGCTAGGCTACGCCCAGGTCGATACCCCTGCCGGCGCCGATATGGTCATCATGAATACCTGCCATATCCGCGAACGGGCCGCGGACAAGGTTTTTTCCGCCCTCGGCCGCCTGCGAGTGCTGAAGGAGGAGGGCGGCGGCAATATGCTGATCGCGGTGACCGGCTGCGTCGCCCAGGCGGAGGGCGAGGTCATCCTCAAGCGTGCCCCCTATGTCGACCTCGTGGTTGGCCCGCAGGCCTATCACCGCCTGCCGGAACTGATTGCACAGGCGCACCGCAGCAAAAATTCGGTGATCGATACCGATTTCCCGGTCGAACAGAAATTCGATTTCCTGCCGGATGCCGCTGCCCCGCAGGGGGTTATCGCCAACCTCACCATTCAGGAAGGCTGCGACAAATTCTGCTCCTTCTGCGTCGTGCCTTATACCCGCGGCGCCGAATCCTCGCGCCCCGCTATCTCGGTCCTGGCCGAGGCCCGGCGCATGGTAGCACTCGGCACGCGCGAAATCGCGCTGCTCGGTCAGAACGTCAATGCCTATCACGGGGCGGGTCCCGACGGCGCCGATTGGACATTGCCAAGACTTTTGCAGGCGCTCTCTGAAATCCCCGGCCTGCAGCGGTTGCGCTATACCACCTCGCACCCGTCGGACATGACCGATGGACTGATCGCGGCGCATCGGGATAATCCGGCGCTGATGCCCTATCTGCATCTGCCGGTGCAGTCAGGTTCCGACAAAATCCTGGCGGCGATGAACCGCAAGCACACGGCCGATGATTTCCGCCGCAGCATCGCAAAGCTCCGCGAGGTCCGGCCGGACATGGCCTTCACCTCGGATTTCATTATCGGTCATCCGGGCGAAACCGAGGCCGATTTTCAGGCCACCATGGCGCTGGTGCGTGAAACCCGCTTCGCGCTGGCCTACAGCTTCAACTATTCGCCCCGCCCCGGCACGCCCGCCGCCGGCCTGCCGCAAATCCCGGCCGAGGTGAAGGACGCCAGACTATATGAATTGCAGGCCGAGCTGCGCCGCCAGCAGGATGAATTCAATGCGGCCACGGTTGGCCTGACCACCCCGGTCCTGTTCACCGGCACCGGCCGCTACCCCGGCCAGATCGCCGGCCGTTCGCTCTACGCCCAGCCGGTGGTCGTCGAGTCCGATACCGAACTTACCGGTGAAATCCGGCAGGTGAAAATCACCCATGCCAATCCCAACTCTCTACTCGGAAGCCTTAACCTCCATCCAGACAAGGAGACCATCGCAGCTTGAGCCAGATCCTCTCATCTTCGGCTACAACCAAAACCCCGCCACCCCATGCGCTGACCCTTACTTTCGCGAACAACGCATTATTGCCCTTGCTGCTCGGCGACCATGACCGGCATCTCGCCCGGATCGAGCAACGCCTCGGCGTCCGGCTCGCCTGCCGCGGCAACCGCATCTCCATCTCCGGCTCCGCCACCCAGGTCTCAGCCGCCGAGGCAGCACTGGCTGCGCTCTACCGGCAGCTGGAACGCGGCGAACTCATCGATGGTCCCAAGGTCGACGCCGCCATGCGCCTGACCGATCCCACCGCCGATCCGCGCCTGCCGCTATCGGATCTGCCCGCCATTCGTACCCGCAAAGGCGCCATCGGCCCGCGCAGCGCCGGCCAGACAGGGTATATCGATCTGCTGGCCCGACATGAGATGGTTTTTGCGCTCGGCCCGGCCGGCACCGGCAAAACCTATCTGGCCGTCGCCCAGGCTGTCGCCATGCTGACCTCCGGCAAGGTCGACCGCATCGTGCTCTCGCGGCCGGCGGTCGAGGCCGGCGAGCGCCTCGGCTTCCTGCCCGGCGATATGAAGGAGAAGGTGGACCCATATCTCCGCCCACTCTATGACGCGTTGAATGACATGCTCCCCGGCGACCAGCTCACCAAGCGAATGGCTATCGGCGAAATCGAAATCGCGCCGCTGGCTTTCATGCGCGGCCGTACGCTCGCCCATGCCTTCGTCATTCTCGACGAAGCCCAGAACACCACGCCGGTGCAGATGAAAATGTTTCTGACGCGCATGGGGGAGGGCACGCGGATGGTCGTCACCGGCGATCTGACTCAGATCGACCTGCCCGCTGGCACCCGCTCGGGCCTCGCCGATGCTTTGGACACGCTGGAAGGCATCTCCGGCATCGGCGTCGCCCGCTTCAATAATTCCGACGTGGTCCGCCACCCGCTGGTGGGCCGGATTGTGGAGGCTTACGATCAGCGCCACGCCGCCATCAAGGAACATGCGCGGGAGCGTCACGGCTGATCATGGAGCCAGACAGTACCATCCCCCCAGGCGAGCTGCCTGGGGGCGAACTCACCATCGCCGATCCGCGCTGGCACAGCTTCGTGCCGAATGTCGACCGTGTCGTAGCCCGCGCAATGGGCCTCACCGGTTGCCCGGCCAATGTGATCCTGACCGACGACCTGACCATTCAGCGCCTGAACGCCCGCGACCGCGGCAAGAACAAGCCGACCAACGTCTTGACCTATGAACACCCGCCGGAAATCCTGCTGGCGCTCGGCACCGTCCGCCGCGAAGCCGCGGCCGAGAAAAAATCAATTGCCGATCATCTGTCCCATTTGCTGGTGCACGGCTCTCTGCACCTGGCCGGCTACGAACATGACCATCCGGGCGACGCGCGCCGTATGGAACGTGCCGAAACCCGGTTGCTTTCGGTTCTTAAAATTCCCAATCCCTGGAAGTCCAAATGAGCTCGCCTTTGACACGCCTGCTCAGCCGGCTGCGCAACACCGAGCAGTCGGTCCGCGAATCCATCGCCGAACTGGTGCACGAGGCCGGCGCCGATAAAGCCGGTGCGGAGGGTGAGAATCCCGGGCTCGACATCCAGGAACGGGCATTGATCGCCAATGTGCTGCGCCTGCGCGAAATCACCGCCGACGATGTCATGGTGCCCCGGCCCGACATCATCGCCATGCGCTCCAATGTCTCGCTTGCCGAAGCCATCAGCCAGATCCGCCGCGAGGGCCATTCCCGCCTGCCGGTCTTCCGGGACCATCTCGATGACGTGCTCGGCATGGTCCATATCAAGGACGTGTTCGCCTATACCGGGCCGCCAGAGACTTTCTCGCTCGAAGCCATCCTGCGCAAGCCGCTGATGGTCGCACCGCAGATCTCGGTGCTGGACCTGCTGCTGCAGATGCGGATGACCCGCACCCATTTGTCCCTGGTGGTCGACGAATATGGCGGTATCGACGGGCTGGTGACGATCGAGGATCTGGTGGAAACCATCGTCGGCGATATCGCCGACGAGCATGACGAGATCGAAGGCCCGATGCTGGCCGAACGCGCGGACGGCGCGCTGGATATCAACGCTTTGCTGCCGGTGGAGGAATTCGAGGCGCGGCTGGGTCCGGTACTCTCCGAGGACGAGCGCGAGGCCGATATTGAAACCGTTGGCGGCCTTGTCTTCAACCTTGCCGGCCGCGTTCCGACCAAGGGCGAAATCATTCCGCATCCTTCCGGCATTGAGTTTTTGGTGCTCGAAGCCGATGCGCGGCGGATACGCCGCCTGCGCGCACGGCGCACGGTGACCCCGGAAGCGGAAGAGACTGAAGCCAAGGATGAAAGCTAGGGTTAGAAGCGCTTCTTTTTGTGAACAAAAAGAAGCAAAAAAACTTTTTCAGCCTGGGACATGGGGTCGCCAGCTTAAGTTTTGCTTGCGGGCTGCATTACAAAGTGGCTGAGAGAGCGTCTAATCATCTTGAGTTTGTTCTAATTCTGACCGCTTTTGCGGCCGGGTCTGTCGATATTATCAGCTTTGCGAAGTTGGGCGGGATTTTTGCCTCTGCGATGACCGGTAATCTGGCATTGCTGGGGCTATACGTGGCAAGAGGCTCGGTGTTGTCGGCAATCAGCTCATTGATTGCCTTGTTCGGCTTTATCGCCGGCGTTTCGATGGGAACCGCGCTCACCCGCGACCGGGTCAATCAAACGGCAATGACGGTTTTGCTGGGCGCCCAGACGATCCTCTTATTTGCCGCGGCGGTTCTTTGGTTTTTTGTCTCTCACCGCAACGGAAATCTGTCGGCGGATCTGCTGATTCTGATTCTGGCCATCGCCATGGGCCTGCAGGGGGTCGTGGGCAAAAAGATAAATCTCTCGAACATCCCGACCATCGTGTTCACCAGCACGCTCACAAACATCGTCACTGCCGTCACCGATAATCTGGTCAGGGGAAAAATCACGTTAAGCACGGATACCAGGCGGCAGATCGTCTCGTTCTGCCTGTATTTTGCCGGGGCCCTATTTGCCGGCCTGCTGTGCTTCTTCAATTTCAGCATCGTGATTATCCTGCCGTTGACCGCAATTGCAGCGGCCTTCGCCATTCATTTCCAAAGCACCGCAAGCTCCAGCGCCTGACTGGCGCTGGAGCTCCGAAAATTAAGGCGTTCCGGTTGTGGTCGTCGTGGTTGAGCTGGACGTGGTCGGCGGCGGGGGCGGCACGATGGTGGTGTTCGTGACGCTGTCGCTGGCGGCCGTATCGCCGCTGCCATAGGTGGTCTTGGTCGAGTTCATCTGATCGCCATAGGCGTCCACCGCATGTTTGGTCTCGGTGGTGCTCAACGTGCCGGGCGGCGGTGGCGTTACCGGCGCCGGGGCTGACACGGCAGGCGGCTGGGCACTGGTCGTGCTGGTCGTTGTTGTCGAGCTTTGTGCAAAAGCACCCGCCGACATCATCAGCAGCGCAGCACCCGTGGAAATCGTAATTTTCAACATTGTTGCGTTCCTCATTCAGGCACCTTTCGCGGCGCCGGATTTCAGCTGGCACCTTGGTGCCCGCTTTCGTTAAATCAGCTTAGTGGTAGCCGTAGCCGCCAAAGCCGCCAAAGCCGCCGAACAGCCAAACGACGATCAGAATGATTAAAATCAGGCCAAGAACGCCGCCTGAACCATACCCGCCATAGTTACGATGTGCGTAGTAACCGCCACCGCCCCCGAAGATTAGAACGAGCAATATAATAATAAGAATCAACGACATTACGCTCTCCCGAATGAATTTAAAGGTTCCGAATGACCCAGCATACGTTGTGATTCGATGCGCGATCGGTAAGAGCGGAGGACGTTACAAAGCCGTCACCGTGCGTTTACATGCGGCCTTGGCCGGTGCCGATGCGCGCGCTGCATCGCAGCATTGCCCGGCCCGCGCATTCATTGCTTGCCCGCCTGGGCGGGGCTATGACCGGCTGAGCAAATTGCGCGAAGGAATGCCGCCCCCATGAGTGAGACCTCGGCCCCGAATTTCGACGTCATCGTGATTGGTTCCGGTCCCGGCGGCTATGTCTGCGCAATCCGGGCCGCTCAATTGGGCCTGAAGGTCGCCTGCGTCGAGAAACGCGAGACACTCGGCGGCACCTGCCTCAATATCGGCTGCATTCCGTCCAAGGCGTTATTGCAATCCTCCGAGAATTTTCATCAGGCGGCGCATTCGCTGAAGGATCACGGTATTCTGATCGCCGAGGTCGGCCTGGACCTGAAGCGCATGCAGGCCCGCAAGGGCGAGGTGGTTGCCGCCAACACCAAGGGCGTCGAATTTCTTTTCAAGAAGAACAAGGTCACATGGCTCAAGGGCGCCGCCAAATTCAACAGCGCCACCGAGATCGACGTTGCCGGCAGCGCCTATACGGCAAAATCCTTCATCATCGCCACTGGAAGCGACTCCGTGCCGCTGAAGGGGGTCGAAGTCGATGAGAAGCGCATTGTTACCTCGACCGGCGCGCTGGAGCTGGAAGCCGTGCCCAAGCATCTGGTGGTGATCGGCGCCGGCGTGATTGGCCTCGAGCTTGGCAGCGTCTGGCGCCGGCTGGGGGCGGAGGTCACCGTGATTGAGTTCCTCGACCGGATCACCCCGACCCTGGATACCGAAGTGGCCACTGCATTTCAGAAAGTTTTGGCAAAACAAGGGTTTAAGTTTAAACTCGGCGCCAAGGTCACGGCTGCCAAGCTGGGTGATGCCGGCGTTACTCTGACCGTTGAGCCGGCCAAGGGCGGTGCTGCCGAGACCATCGAGGCCGATGTCGTTCTGCTGGCCATCGGCCGTTATGCCTATACCGCAGGTCTTGGCCTGGATGCCGCGGGCGTTGAGACCGATGAGCGCGGCCGGGTGAAGACCGACGCCCATTTTGCGACCAATATCCCCAATATCTACGCCATCGGCGACGTTATTACCGGACCGATGCTGGCGCATAAGGCCGAGGATGAAGGGGTTGCCATCGCCGAGCGCCTGGCCGACCAGGCCGGGCATGTGAATTACGGCGCGATCCCCAGCGTCGTTTATACCTGGCCGGAAGTCGCTTCGGTCGGCGCCACGGAGGAAGAGCTGAAAGCCGCCGGCACCGAATATAGCGTCGGCAGGTTCCCGTTCCTTGCCAACGGCCGAGCCCGCGCCATGGGCGATACCGACGGATTTGTGAAAATCCTGGCGGATAAGACGACGGACCGCTTGCTGGGTGCGCATATCATCGGGCCGGATGCGGGCACGCTGATTGCCGAACTGACCACCGCCATCGAATTCGGCGCCTCGGCGGAAGATGTCGGCCGGATTTGCCATGCTCACCCGACATTGAGCGAGGTTGTGAAAGAGGCAGCGCTGGCAGTCGAAGGACGAGCCTTACATATTTGACGCCGGACGCTAATTTGACGCGATGACAAATGCAATCCGATTAGGCGTAAATATCGACCATGTCGCGACCCTGAGAAACGCCCGCGGCGGCCTCCATCCCGATCCTTACACGGTTGCCGTGGCGGCAATGGCGGCCGGGGCAGACGGTATTACGATCCATCTGCGTGAAGACCGGCGCCATATCCGCGACGACGATGCGGAGCGAATCTGTTTGAAGCTCGGCGCACCCATCAATTTTGAAATGGCAGCCAGCGGCGAGATGGCGGATATTGCCTGCAGGCTGCGCCCGCATGGCGTGTGCATCGTACCCGAGCGGCGCGCCGAAATCACGACCGAGGGTGGTTTGGACGTGATCGCCAACAAGGGCCAGCTGCTGCCGATCATTGCCCGGCTGAACGGCGCCGGCATCGTTGTTTCGCTCTTTATCGACCCTGAGACCGCGCAGCTTGAGGCCGCCGCAGCTGTTGGGGCCGCGGTCGTTGAACTGCATACCGGGGCTTATGCCAATCAACGGCCGGGTGAACTCGCGAGGCTTGCCGCCGCCGCTGCGCTTACAACCGGGCTTGGCCTGGAATGCCATGCCGGGCACGGCTTGACTTATGCCAATGTCCAGCCGATCGCCGCTTTGCCGGAAATTCGGGAACTTAATATCGGCCATTACCTGATCGGCGAGGCGTTACTGGTCGGTTTGCCGGCCAGTATCCGGCAGATGAAAACCCTGATGCAGGAGGCCCGGTCGTGAGCGATATTCTGGCTGGTCTCGCCGCGGAAAGCGGAAATGCGTTGCCGCTATACGCGATTCGCCCGGCGGGGCTTGATGCGTTTTTGGAAACCCTCTCGACCGTGCAAAGGAGTTTCCTTAAAGCACAGAATTTTACCGGCGCCGCCAAATCTATGGTTTTATTGCCAGGCGCCGATGGAATTTTCGGCGCGGTCCTGGGACTTGGAGCAGATACCTCGCCTTTTGCCTTCGGCGCCCTTGCCGTCAACTTGCCGCCGGAATCCGTATGGCGGATCGTACCCGGCGATTTTTCCCAAGATGACGCTACGTTAGGGTTTCTGCTGGGTGCATATCATTACGATCGCCTGAAGCCTCGTGCACGGCCGCCAGCAAAACTACGTCGGGGCGCGGTGAGCGACAGAATCATTGCGATTTCGGAATCGATCTGTTTTGCGCGCGACCTCATTAATACGCCCGCGAATCTACTTGGCCCAACCGAACTCGCCGACGCCGCATTCATCTTGGCCACAGATTTTCAAGCTAAGGTTGATCGGATTTCAGGTAAAGCGCTCACTACACGGTATCCTGCGTTGAACGCCGTCGGCGCGGGCTCCGATCGGCCGCCGGAAGCGGTGTTCTTTGCCTGGGCGGGTACCAACGCTGGCGCCGATGCGCCGCTGATTTCTCTATGTGGAAAAGGTGTGTGCTTCGATACCGGCGGTTATGATCTGAAGCCCAGCGCCGCAATGTTGCGGATGAAAAAAGACATGGGTGGTGCTGCAATTATTCTGGGCCTGGCGCGGCTCATCATGGGTGCAGACCTCCCGGTGCGCTTGCATGTCCGCATCGGCTGCGTTGAAAACAGCATATCCGGTCACGCCATGCGCCCCTCGGATGTGCTGCAGACGCATGCCGGCCTGACGGTTGAGGTCGGCAATACGGATGCCGAGGGCCGGCTGGTCCTGTGCGATTTGCTGGCAGAGGCCGGGGCCGAGAACCCGCATTGGTTGATCGATGCGGCGACCCTGACGGGGGCAGCCCGCGTTGCGCTGGGCCCGGATATTCCCGCCTTGTTTTCAAACGATGACGATCTGGCCGACGCAATTTTGAAATCTGGCGCCGCGGCGGATGATCCATTATGGCGATTGCCTTTATGGCCGGAATACAATTCATGGTTGGATAGCAATGTGGCGGATGCGAATACCGTGTCAGCCAGGCCCTTCGCCGGCGCAATTGTTGCTGCTTTGTTTTTGCAGCGTTTTGTCCCCGATACGGTCCCCTGGGCACATATTGATGTTTATGCCTGGAACGATCAGACGCGGCCCGGCCGGCCGGAGGGCGGTGAGGCGCAAACGTTACGCGCGCTGTTCGGCATGCTGGAAACCCGGTTTGCCGAGGGTCAATCTACGAATAGGTGAATTATTTCCAATTCTGGACCAATCGCGGTGTAGTTGAAACTTTGCGATCCCGGTGATCTGGATCTTGGCCCTGGAAAACGCCAAATTTTGAATATTTTTTGCTCGGAATGCTCATCGCTACGCGCTTTTTGGCCGTATTATTGTTAGCAATTGGTCAATCTAATTCTGTTATTTCATGTAACGGTTATTCTCTGAAAGTAACGCATTGTTGCGTAAGTTTATCAAAGTTTTGGTAACTATAGTGGGTTATTTTTAATCTTTAACGGCTTGTGGTTCTTGCAAATGAATCTTAAATAGGTGTTCGAGTGTAATCAATTTCGGCAAAGTCAGTTTCGGCAAAGTCAGTTTCGGCAAAGACAGTACAGTAATGATCGCAGTACGATAGTGATTGTGAAAATGGCCCGCCGGCAAGTTTTCACATTGCGATAACCCAATCATCACTGGTCCAGTTTATTAACTCTACGCGTCCAGTATAGTTCTACATTCCGTTTTGTTTATATGGATTTTGCCAGAAAGGATTCAATATGGCAGCGCATCTTTCCTCCGACCAACTGGTTGGTATTCTTCGTGACACGGTTGTTTCCCTGGTCCGCCGCGATGGCGTTGATTTATCGGCGCGCCAGCTTGGTGTTTTTCTGACCTGCTACCTTAACGAAGGTGGGCATACCGTTCGCGGCCTGGCGCTTGATCTGAACGTTTCGAAACCGGCAATCACCCGCGCGTTGGACCGTTTGACGGAACTGGACTTTGTCCGCCGCAAGGTCGACCCGGCGGATCGGCGTAGTGTCCTCGTGCAGCGCACGCCAAAGGGTGCGGCATTCCTGCGCGAAACCCGCAGCATCATGACCGAGGCTTTGGCTGCCAATCGTACCGAAGCAGCGAGCCGCCGCGCCGCCGGCTAACCGGCGCCAATGCGTAAAATTAATTTCTGATCTTTTTAAGATTACGAAAAATTAATATGCTCCGTCGGAGGTTCGCGAAAACCGCTTTCGGCGCCGGCATGTTATTTGGCGCGTTTTTCGCCGGGCAATGTCTAGTCGGAATGGGTAAGGCAGATGCCGGCCAAGTTGTTAACACGCTGCCCGATCCGCCATCGCCAGGGAGCGGCAATCCGCTTGGCGCGGATGATGAGCTACTTATATCTCAGGTAGAAATTTACCTGAATGGACTCTCGGCGCTGACCGCAAATTTTCTGCAAGTGGCGGCCGATGGTTCTACCCGAACCGGTAAGGCATGGCTGCAGCGGCCAGGAAAGATGCGCTTTGAATACGATCCGCCGGACCCGCAATTGCTCGTCGCGGGCTTCGGCCTGCTGGTCTATAACGACCCGCAACTCGGCCAGACCACAAACATTCCACTTTCCGATACGCCGCTTGGGATATTGCTTGCACAGCATGTCGTCCTTTCGGGCGCGGTGACGGTCACCGGCATCCAGCGCAATCCGGGTGAGGTTGAAATTACCCTCATTCGCACCGGCAAAGCCGCCGCCGGCAGCCTTACCCTGGTCTTCGGCACCGGTCCGCTGGAACTTCGGCAATGGCAGGTGCTCGATGCCCAGAATCGTGAAACCCGCGTTAGCCTCTATGACATTGCCCCCGGCGGGCCATTTCCAGATTCGCTGTTCAGCTTCCAGGGGCAATCGCCCATACCTTCCGGGGGATAGCAGGCCTATCCGGAGCTGGATTGATGCCCTGGCCGTGCCCCTTTATACGCGGCGCATGACAGATAAACTCACCGTCGTTACCTGGAATATCAATTCGTTGCGGCTTCGGCAGGCGCATCTGCAGACCATCATCGCCAATATGGCGCCGGACGTTATCTGCCTGCAGGAAACCAAGGTGCCGGACGATCTTTTCCCGGCCAATCTCAAGGCCGATACCGGTTTTGAATATTGCGTCATGCGGGGCATGAAGGGTTATAACGGCGTCGCCATCCTCTCTCGTCTGCCATTAGCGCTCATCCCAGATACACCCGATTGGTGCGAAAAAACCGATTGCCGCCATATCGCCGCCAGTGTCGAGGTCGCCGGGTCTCCGATCATCGTGCATAATTTCTATGTGCCCGCCGGCGGCGATATTCCGGACCGGGAACAGAACGTAAAATTCGGCCATAAGTTGGATTTCATCGCCGAGGCGCGCGCCCATTTTGCCGCCGCCCCGCCACGCCGTTCCATCCTGGTCGGCGATCTGAATATCGCGCCGCTGGAACATGATGTCTGGAACCATAAACAGCTCCTTAACATCGTCAGCCACACCCCGGTGGAGACCGCCGGCCTGAACGCCTGGCAGGCCGAAGGCTTCACGGATGCGCTACGCCATTTCGTTCCGCCTGAGGAAAAACTCTACACTTGGTGGTCCTACCGCAACCGCGACTGGGAAATCTCCAACCGTGGCCGCCGGTTGGACCATTTCTGGGTTTCCCACGACCTGGCCCCCGGCTTGGTTTCACACCAGATCCTGAAATCAGCCCGCAACTGGGCGCAGCCCTCGGACCACGTGCCGGTGGCTGTAACGCTGGCGGTTTGAAATAAGAAGGAAGCAGTTCTTTTTCTGAAGAAAAAGAACCAAAAAGACTTTTTTATGCTGGGCCATGGGCGGTGGCGCCTCCACCGCCCATGGCCCAGCATAAAAAAGTTTTTGCGGAGCTTTTTTCAAAAAGCGACCGCTTTACTTTAAACTACTACCTGCCAGCCCTCAGCCGTGGGTTTGCAGTAGAGCGGCATGCCGTTTGGGGTCAGGCCTTCACGGGTGACGCCCATCAGGTCGCGCAGCGCGCGGAATACGCCGCCATGCGCAACGACCAGGACGGGGCCGGGCAGCGCCAGGATGGTCTGCATGGCGGCGCTGAGGCGTGCGACCAGTTCGGCAAAGCTTTCGGCGCCGTCCGGGGTGAATGTGCCGTCCATCCAGTCCTGAAACCATGGGGAGAGCGGCTTGCCTTCCATGCCGCCGAAGACCACTTCGCGAATGGCGGGCTCGAAGCTGATCGGCAGGTTGAGCACTTCGTTGACGATGGCGGCGGTCTCGCGCGTGCGCAGCATTGGCGAGCAGACGATGGCGACGATTCCCTTGCCCGCCAACATTGCCGCCGCGGCTCTTGCCTGGGTCCGGCCGTTATCGTTCAGCGGAATATCGATGGCGCCTTGCGAGAGGCCCCGGGCGTTATAATCGGTTTCGCCATGGCGAAGGAACCAGAATGGGATTTCGGGTAGGCTCAAGAGAGCCCTTCGGCGGCCAAAGCGCGCTGCACGGCTGGACGCATCAACATGCGTTGGAAATGGCCGTCCAACGCCGAAGGCAGGCTCATGCCGGCGCGCCGAACCGCCCAGTATTCCAGAAAAAACAGCACGGCATCTGCAATGGAAAATGCGCCAAACAGATAATCCGACGCGCCCAGTACCGGAGCTATAATCGCAAAACCGTCCACAATGGTCTTTCGCCCGGTCGCCTGCACCTTTTCCTTATCTTCCGGCGTTGGCGAAAAATTCTCGGGGCGAAATATCCGGGTAAATCCGCGCATGTGTACGGTGGAGACCAGGTAATCCATGATTTCCAGCGTGCGGACCTCGGCGTCGATATCTGGCGGCAGTAATTTCAATTCGGGGTTGGAACGGGCGAGGTACCAGGCGATGGCCGGCAGCTCGGTCAGCAGCGTTCCGTCGTCGCGCAGCAGCGCCGGAACCTTGGATTTCGGATTGAGGGCGACATATTCCGCGCCGTATTGCTCTTGTTTGCTGAAATCGACGCGCCGCAGCGTATATGGCTTGCCGATCTCCTCCAGCAAAACATGGATGGCGAGGGAGCAGGCGTTGGGCGAGTAGAAAAGTTCCAAAGCGGCGCCTTAATCGAACAGTGAGCTGACCGAGCTTTCGTCGGAGATGCGGCGCATCGCTTCGGCCAATAGCGGCGCGATGGTGAGCTGGCGGACGTTATGGGCCAGGCGCACGGCCTCGGTGGCGGCAATCGAATCGGTGATGGTGCACATCTCGATCGGCGAGGCGGCGATGCGCGCCACGGCGCCGCCGGAGAGCACGCCATGCGTGACATAGACGCTGGCCGAGCGGGCGCCGGCTTTCAGCAAAGCTTCGGCGGCATTGCATAGGGTGCCGCCGGAATCGACGATATCGTCGATCAGGATACAGTCGCGGTCTTTCACGTCGCCGATGATGTTCATCACCTCGGAGACGCCGGCGCGTTCACGGCGCTTGTCGATGATGGCGAGGTCGCAGTTGAGGCGCCGCGCGATGATCCGGGCGCGCAGCACGCCGCCGACATCCGGCGAGACGATCATTAGCTCGCGGCCCTTGTATCGCTCCTGGATGTCACGGGAAAACAGCGGGGCGGCATAGAGATTGTCCACGGGGATGTCGAAAAACCCCTGGATCTGGCCGGCGTGGAGATCCATCGTCAGCACCCGGTTGGCGCCGGCTTCGGTGATGAGATTGGCGACCAGCTTGGCGGAAATCGGCGTGCGGGGGCCGGATTTACGGTCCTGGCGGGCATAGCCGAAATAGGGGACCACGGCGGTGACGCGCCGGGCGGAGCCGCGGCGGAGCGCGTCCAGCGTTATAAGAAGCTCCATCAAATTATCGTTGGCCGGGTAGGAGGTCGATTGGATGACGAAAACATCCTCGCCGCGGACGTTTTCGTGGATTTCGACGAACACTTCCATATCGGCGAAACGGCGGATGGAGGCGCGGGTCAAAGGCAGGTTCAACGCGGCGGCGACAGCCTCGGCCAGGGGGCGGTTGCTGTTGCAGGCAACAATTTTCATGCGATGCTTTCCGGTTGACCAATGACGCGCTTAACCGCGGCGGGTATAGCTTCGCCCCCTAGCCCTGTCCATCAACCTTGAAGTTCTTGTGACCGTTTGGTTGCGGCATCGATCGCAGCCGAGATCGATTTCGGCCAGGCGTCATCCGCGCGCAACACTGCGAGCGCCTGTTCGGTGGTGCCGCCGGGGGAAGTCACGGCGATTCTGAGATTGGCAGCGTCATCCGTGCTGCCGGCAAGCAAAGCGCCGGAGCCGATAATCGTCTGCCGTGCCAGCAGGCGGGCGAGGTCCGGCGGGATGCCTTGTTCCAGCGCGGCTTTTTCCAGCAATTCGGTAAGCAGGAACACATAGGCCGGGCCGCCGCCGGAAATGGCGGTCACCGGGTCCAGTAATGATTCCTCTGTGACCCAGGCGACCCCGCCGGTGGCGGCCAGCAGCGTATCGGCCAGCGCATGCTGCGATTCGGTGACAAGTGAACCCGCGACTGCGACGGTGATGCCCTGGCGAACCGCGGCCGGGGTGTTGGGCATGGCGCGGATGATGGCGGCATCGGCGCCCAGCATCTGGCCGATGGATTGGATTGTCTTGCCGGCCATGATGGAGATGAAGACGGCCTGTCCGGCGAATCGCCCATAGGCGGGGAGGACCTGCGGAGCGGCTTGCGGCTTTACCGCCAGAATTACCGCTGCCGGGGTAAAATCCGGCGGAATTTCCTGCGCGGAGGCGGTGATTTTTATGCCGGGCGCCGCAAGTTCGGCTGCCCCCGGGGCGGGGTCGACCACGATTGCGGTGCTTATTCCCCGTTCCCGCCAGCCGGAAAGCAGGGCGCCGCCCATTTTGCCGCAGCCGACCAGCAGCAGCGCCGGCAGCGCGCTCAACGGAGGGTTCTCTTTGTTAGCGAAGGCAAGGGGCCAGAAATCATGGCCCCTTCATGTCATGCTTCGCCGACGCATTCCAGCATGGCGGCCTGCAACGCTTCTTCCGGCGACTTGCCGCCCCAAAGGACGAATTGGAAGGCGGGGAAGAAGCGCTCGCATTCGGTGATTGCGATATCGACCATGTCCTCGATGGATTCCGCCGAGGCGCTGGGGGCGCCGCGCAGCAGGACGGAGTGGCGATAGATCGGCATGCCGTCTTCGTCGTCCATGCCGAAATGGCCGATCCAGAGTTTTTCATTCGCTTTGGCGAGCAGCTCATAGAGCGCGGCGCGGCGCTTTTCCGGGGCTTTCAGGTCGAAGGCGCAGGAGAAATGCATGACCGAGATTTCGTGCGACCAGCAGAAGAACAGCCCGTAATCGCACCATTTGCCGGGGGCTTCGGCGGCCATTTCGGCGTCGGACCGGCGGTCGAACACCCAGTCATTGGCGGTGATGACTTGCTCCACGAGGTCGAGCGGGTTGGAAACGGTGGTGGTTTCTTCGGATATGAGCAGACTCGGCATCGGGGTCTCCTGTTTCAAGGACGGCCAAAGCGGCGAGACTTCTCTCAAAACCAAGCGGTCAGAGTTTCACCTCACCACGATATATAGTGTACCGGGTTTCTGCTCCGCGCCGCAATGCACAAAATTGCGTCGTAATTTATCTTTACGCAATAACAATTCCATCCGGGCCGACGGCCTAGTGGTCGTGATCGTCGTCGTCCGTGGAATGCTCGCAGAGATGGGTCCAGGCCTCGAACAGGTCGATGTTGGCACGCAGGATGGCACGCTCGGCGTCCGGGCTTACGGCGCCGACTTTTGCCGCAAGCTCCCGCAGGGTTTCCTTGGCCTCATAGGTCGCCCGGCGAAGGGTGACGCGCATTTCTTCCCTGTCTTCCAAATTGGAAATCCCCATGGCTTTTTGCGTCCTTAAATATGTCAGGTAGGATCTAATCTAATCTAATCTAATCTAATCTATGGGCGTTGGCGGCGCCAACACCTCTGGCCCGGAATAAAAAAGTCTTTTGGTTCTTTTCTTCAGAAAAGAACTGCTTGCCTTCAACCGCGGATAATTTCCCGCACTTCATCGGCGGTGATGGCGGCCAGGGCCGCTGTTGCCATATCGGTACATTGTTTCAGGCTGACGTTGCGGATGGCGCGTTTGACGCGGGGGATGGCGTTGCCGTGCATGGATAATTCGCGGATGCCGAGACCGATCAGCAGCGGCGCTGCCTCGGGGCGGCTCGCCAGTTCCCCGCAGACCGATACCGGAATTCGTCCGGCCGCCGCGGCGGCCGCGGTTTCCAAAATCAGACGCAGGATCGTCGGTTCCAGCGGATCGTAGAGTTTGCTTCCCATCGGCAAGCCGCGATCGGCGGCGAGCGTGTACATGGTGAGGTCGTTGGTGCCGATGGAGAAAAAATCAGCATGTTTTGCAAGATGCCGGGCGGCGAGGGCGGCCGCCGGGGTTTCGATCATGATGCCAAGCGGCGGCTGGATATCGGGCAGCCGGATATTGCGGCGTTTCAGGCGGCGCCAGGTGCGGTCGTAGATTTCCCAGGCGGCGATGATTTCAGATTGAAAACCAACCATCGGCAGCATGATGCGCACCGGGCCGGCGGCGGCGGCGCGCAGGATTGCCGCCAGCTGGGTTTCCAGCAGATCCGGATTGCGCAGCAGCAGGCGGATGCCGCGCAGGCCGAGCGCAGGATTGGCTTCGCCGGTGTCGGGCATATAGACGTTCAGCGCCTCGACATCCTTGTCCGACCCCCAGTCGAGGACGCGGATGGTGACCGGGTCGCCATCCATCGCCTCCACGATGGTGCGGTAGATTTCGCTTTGGGCGTCTTCATCCGGCAGGACTTCGCGGTTCATGAAAATGAATTCGCTGCGCATCAGGCCGATACCATGGGCGCCGGATTGCGCGATCATCGGCAGTTCGAAGGGCAGTTCCAGATTGGCCTGCAGGTTGACCGGCACCTTGTCGGTGGTCTCGGAGGGCAGTCGCTGCAGGCGCGAGAGCGTGCGTTGGGTGCGGGCGCGCTCCGCCAGCCTGGCGCGGGCGTGGCGCAGGCTTTTGGCGGAGGGGTTCAACACGATCTCGCCGGTCTCCCCGTCGATGATCGCGATGGTACCTGGTTTGGCGGCTTCCAGCACACCGGTGGCACCCAGGATTGCCGGCAGGCCGAGGGCGCGAAGCATTACCGCCGTATGGCCGTCGGCGCCGCCTTCCGCGGTGATCACGCCGGCGAAATGGCTGGGTTGGATCAACGCCGCGTCCGAGGGCCGCAGGGATTCGGCGGCGAGGATGCTGCCTGGGGCATGATTGGCAAAATTTCGAAACGGCAGTCGGGTGAGGTTCTGCACGACGCGGCGGGCAATTTCGCGCACTTCGTCGGCGCGCCTGGCGCGTCCGGCAGGGTCGGTCGTCGGCATGCCCAGGATCAGTTCTGCGGCGATTTCCGCCTGTTCCATCATCGCCGTCTCGGCGGATAAAAGCTGGTCGCTGATGCGGGTTTTGACGCCGCGCATCAGCCGGGAAGCGCCCAGCATATGCACATAGGCATCGATCAGCGGGGAAATTTCCGACTGGCTTTGTTCCGGCAGGCTGGCCAGCCTGATTTTCAATTTGCCAAGCTGTTTTCGCGACAGCGCCACCGCATCTTCCAGCCGGGCGTTTTCGGCGGCGATGTCGGCCGCGAATATTTTCCGGTGCGGAACGATGAGGACTGGCTCGGCTGCCTCGGAGACCGGGCCGATGCCGATGCCCGGCGAAATCGGGTGACCCGAGAATCGCATTTCGCGCCGTGAGCGCTGCGATTTTTCTATCATCTCACCCGTCACCTTTGTTCGTGTTCTGCGCTCAATCGGTTTCGTAAAAACCGGCCTCGATCAAGACCGCGATGGCGTCCAGCGCCTCCTTGGAGTCAAAGCCTTCGGCGGTCAGGCGCACCGTGCTGCCGGGGGCCGCACCCAGCATCATCAGGCCCATGATGGAGCGGGCGGAGACCGACTGCCCGTCTTTGGCGACTTCAACCGAAGCACTGAATTTTTCCGCCAGTGTAACCAGTTTGGCGGCGGCGCGGGCGTGCAATCCACGCCGGTTGACGATGCCGACATCGCGGCTGATGACGGCGCCCTCGCTCATCTAATGGCTCAACCGGTGGCGCAGCGGGGCGCAGCGCCAAGCATGTTCGCGGTTTGCTGAACGTCGTGGCCGGAGCAGATATATTTCCGGCCTGCCGCTTCGGCGCATTGCACGGCTTCCGCCAGGCCGTAGCTGCCGCGAATTTTGCCGAGCTTGACCAGCATCGGCAGATTGACGCCGCCGATGACCTCAACATCCTTGCCCGTCAGCATCGACATTGCCACGTTGCTAGGGGTGCCGCCGAACATGTCGGTCAGCAGAATAACACCGTCGCCGCTATCGACTTCGGCCACGCATTTGGCGACCTCCGCCCGCTGGCCTTCAATTTCCGCATCCGATTCAATGCATACCGTGGCCAAAGCGGTTTGTTTGCCGACCACATGCTCCATGGCGTCTCGCAAAGCCAGAGCGAGTGTGCCGTGGGTAACCAGGACCATACCGATCATCTAGGGAAGCTCATTTTAGAAGACTCATTTCGTCGCGCTGCTCATTGTTTTGGTCCGAACTCCGTCACCCGCCGCGCTTGTATTCTCCTGCTCGCGATGGGTAATACCCACCCGCCAGCCGGACTGTCTCAAATGTGCTGCCAGCCGTTCGATCAAAAATACAGATCGATGTTGGCCGCCGGTACATCCAATCGCAATTGTTGCATATTTCTTGCCTTCTTGCACGAAGCGGGGCAAGAGGAAATCGACCATGCCCCTTATATGGGCAAAAAACGGGGCATAATTAGGGTCGGCCTCGATGAACGCACCTACCCGGGGTTCAAGGCCGGTCAGCGGTTTCAGCATGGGCTCGTAATGCGGATTGCGTAAAAACCGGGCGTCGAGCACGATATCCGCCTCGCGCGGCAGACCGGCGGGATACGCGAAAGACACCAGGGAAATCGCCATGCCGGGGGACTCGGCGCCATAGCGCTGCTCGATCATCCGGCGCAGCGACGAGAGCGGCAGGGTTGAGGTGTCGATCAGCAGATCGGCGGCGCGCCTCAGCCCTTCGGTGAGCAGGCGTTCAAGGGCGATGCCCTCCACGACCTGGCCGGTTTGGGCTAGCGGGTGCCGGCGCCTGTTTTCGGTATAGCGGCGGAGCAGAAACTCATCCTCGGCAAAGGCGTAGACCAGTTCCGGCCGCAGTTCCGGGTTCAGTTTCAGCCGTTCGATGGTGGCGATGACGGTATCGGAGTTAAAGCCGCGGGAGCGTGCATCGACGCCGATGGCGAGGTTGCGTTCGCCGCGGTCGACCAACTCCTCGAGCGAATTTAACGGCGGGTTATCCATGGTCTCGAAGCCAAGGTCTTCGAGCGCCCGCAGAATGGAATTTTTACCGGCGCCGGAAAGCCCGGTGACTAAGACAATCCGCAGATGCCGTTCCGGCGCATTCATGCGTGGCAGGTCATTCAACGAAGGCACCGGCGATTTGAGCGATCCGGCCGCAGGCGGCATCCAGGGCGATTGTCACCCGCTCCACCGCCGAGGCAACGGCGGCATCGATGGTGACCACAGGTAGATTTAGCGCAGGATCACGTTCGGGTTCCGGCAGACGCACGGGCTGCACGCCGAGGCGAATCACCAGCCGGAGGGGTGCGGCGTTAAGATAAGGTAGTTTGAAAAGACCCAGCCCCCGAACTTCGATGATGCCGGCAAGGGCTGCCGGCGCAGCGGCGATATTGTCTTCAATGACAACCTGGTCATCGGCGACCAGCGCCCATCCGGCATGGACCAGCCGCAGCAACAGATCGGACTTTCCGGCGCCTGGGGGGCCTACCAACAGAATGGCCTCGTCGCCATCCGGGCCTCGGCGCGCAGCACAAGAAGCGTGAAGGTGCATGATTAAGGTTTTTGACAAATTTTTCGTCACAACGGAAGCGTTGTTACACGAAACCGGTGAAGACGGTGTGAAATCTGGCCTGATAAGCTTAGGTCATTGCGAGCGAACCGCGGCGACTATGTTCGTTGTCAGCCATTTTTGACGCGTCTTGCTAATGCGCAGGAGCGCCGCCGCCTTGGGCGGGTGGAGGGAGTTTTTTTATGAACAGAACGGCGACCGCGCCCAGGGCCATGCTGAAGCCCAGCAAAGCGAAGGCGTCGCTGTAGGCGAAGTAATAGGCCTGGGCCTGGACGGTGCGGCCGACGGCGATGATGGCCTGGTGCTGGGCGGTGGCGGGGTCGGCAATGCCGCGGGATTCGAAATAGCGCTGCAGCATGGCGATGCGCTCCTGGGTGGCGGGTTGCAGCAGGCTGACATGGGGGTTGATGATCGCGGAGTGGAATTTTTCGCGGTTGGTGACGAAGGTCTGGGTGACGGCGATGCCGATGGCGCCGCCGAGGTTGCGCAGCATGTTGAATAAAGCCGAGGCTGAGGCGTTGTCCTGCGGCTTGAGGCCGGCGGTGACGATGGTGGTGATGGTCGGGAAGATGGTGGCCTGGCCGACGGCGCGGATGACGTTCGGCCAGAACATTTCCGGGCCGCTGTAGTTCGGGTTGAGATGGATGTTGAGGAAGGTGCTGAAGGCAAAGACGACGAAGCCGAAGAGCAGCAGGTAGCGCACATCGATGCGTTTCATCAGCCAGGGCATGCAGGGGATGATGAGCAATTGCGGCAGGCCGACCCAGGCAAGGACGGCGCCGGATTCCCGGGCGCTGTAGCCGTGAGATTGTGAGAGGTAGATCGGAATCAGGTAAATTGCCGAATACAAGGTGAAGCCGAGCATCATGTTGGCAATGGTGACGAGGGTGAAATTGCGTGACGAGAACAGGCGAAGGTTGATCAGCGGGGCTTTGCTGCGCAGTTCGATGACGAGGAAGGCGACCAGCGCGACGGCGGAGATGATCGAGGTGCGGAAGATGAAATCGGAGCCGAACCAGTCGTCCTTGTTGCCCTCTTCCAGCACGATCTGCAGGGCGCTGAGGCCGACGGCCATGGTGATGATGCCGAACCAGTCGCCTTCGCCGAATTTTTTCAACTGCATCGGGGCCGGTTCCAGGCCCCAGATCAAGGCCGGGAGCATGATGGCGCCGGGGACCAGATTGAGGAAGAAGATATAGCGCCAGTCGAACAGATCGGTGATGTAGCCGCCGATGGTGGGGCCGATGGCGGGCGCGAAGGTGGCGCTGAGCGCGAAGCAGGCAAAGCCGACCGGCCGGGCGCGAGGCGGCAGCAGGATGAGGACGCAGGTGAGCGCCAGCGGGATCAGCACGCCGCCGGAAAAACCCTGCAAGGCGCGCAGCACCACCATTTCGGGAAAGTTCGAAACGAGGCCGCAGGCGACCGAGAAGACCAGGAACAGGATGGTGTTGGCGATGAGGTAGCGGCGCAGCGAGAAGACATTGGTGAGCCAGCCGGAGAGCGGGATGACGACGATCTCGCCGATGAGATAGGCGGTGGAGATCCAGCCGCCGTTGTCGAGCCCGGTGCCGATGCCGCCCTGAATGTCCGGCAGCGAGGTGTTGACGACCTGGATGTTGAGCACCGCCATGAAGGCGCCGAGCAAAGCGCCGCCGACCGCGGCCTTGTTGCGAAGCGGGATTGGCTCGTTATCGGGCATCGGGCGGGCTAATGCGGTCGGGTGTCGATGGAGGGTTCGACCGACATGCCGGGCAGCAGTTTACCGATCAGGTCCTTATTGAGGTAGATGTCGATTTTGACCGGGACGCGCTGGACGATTTTGGTGAAATTGCCGGTGGCGTTGTCGGGCGGCAGGAGGGCGAATTCCTGGCCGCTGGAGGGCGAGACGCTGTCGACCAGGCCGGTGACCTTGAGGCCGGGGAAGGTGTCGACGATGATGTTGACCTTCTGCCCGGGTTTGACGCCGCCGAGCTGGGTTTCCTTGTAATTGGCGGTCACATAGATCTGGTCCAGCGGGACGATGGCCATGATCTGGGTGCCGGGCAGGAGATAGTCGCCCAGCGCCACGGTTTTGTTGCCGACGATGCCGGCGAAGGGGGCGCGGACCTCGGTATGGCTGAGGTCGAGGGCGGATTGCTGGGCGCGGGTGTAGGATTGCGCGAGGCTGGCATTGGCCTGGGCAAGGGCGGCGGTCAGCACGTTCACCTGCAGTTTGGCGCCGAGCAGGGCAGCGTTATCGCCGTCCAGCGTTGCCTTGGCGGATTCCGATTCCGTGCTTGCCTGTTCGGAGGACTGCTTGGTGGTCGCGCCCGAGGCGGTGAGGCTGGCGTAACGGCGGTCATCGGATTGGGCGTAGGCGAGCTTGGCCTTGTCGCCTTCGACCTGGGCGGCGGCGGCGGCGATTTTGGCCTGCTGCAGGGTAATCTGGGCGCGGTCGCTGAGGATGGCGGCCTGGGCTGCCTGCATGTCGGCTTTGGCGCCGGCCAGGGCTGTCTGGTAGTCGCGGTCGTCGATGGTGATCAGCAGCTGGCCTTTTTGGACGGGCTGGTTGTTTTTGACAAATACGTTGGTGACATAGCCGGTGATTTTGGGGGCGATGATGGTGGTGTCGGCGCCGATATAGGCGTCATCGGTGGAGACGAAATACTGGCCGACGGTGAAGTAGTAGATGGCCCAGATAATGAGGGCGATGACGATTAGAATGCCGCCGGCGATGAGGGCGAGGCGCTTCCAGGGGCGCGGGGCGGGATCGATTGCCTGGGTTGCTGTCGCCATCGGCGTCTGTTGGTCCATCGGCCAAATGTGGACGTAATGGGAAGGGTTGCAAGCCGGATGCTGCGCGGCAGCATCGCGGGATTTGCGTAGCAGAAGTCGCTCGGGTGGCCGCCTGACGGCGATTTTCTGCGCTCCGGTGCTCGCGTATCTATGTACGCTCCACTCCGGTGCTCGAAAATCACCGTCATGCGACTCACCCGAGCGACTTCTGAAAAGCCGCGTCTTTTTAAGAAGTTAGACCTTTTCGACCTGGCCGTATTCGAGGTCGACGGGGGTGGAGCGGCCGAAGATGGAGACCGAGACTTTGACGCGGCCCTTGTCTTCGTCGACTTCTTCCACGACCCCATTGAAACTTGTAAAAGGTCCGTCGGCGACGCGGACCTGTTCGCCGATTTCGAAGATGATCGAGGGGCGGCGGTTTTCGGTACCTTCCTGGGCCTGCTTGATGATGCGGTCGGCTTCGGCATCCGAGATCGGGGTGGGGCGGGTTTTGGTGCCCAGGAAGCCGGTGACTTTCGGCACGTCCTTGACCAGATGCCAGGCGTCGTCGGTCAGTTCCATTTTGATCAGCACGTAGCCGGGGAAGAATTTGCGCTCGGCGTTGACTTTCTGGGCGCGGCGGATCTCGACCACTTCCTCGGTGGGGACCACGACTTCATCGATCTGGTCGGCGAGGCCTTTCAGCTGCGCCTGTTCGAGAATCTGGGTGGCGATTTTTTTCTCGAACCCGGAATACACATGCAATACGTACCAACGCTTGGCCATTCTAATAAAACCTCAACTGCCGACGCCGAAAAGAGCCCGCATACCGGCCCCGATAATCTGATCAACAGTCAGAAAGAAAATGGCTGTGATCACCACCATGGCGAGCACGATTCCGGTTGTCTGCAAGGTTTCCTTGCGCGACGGCCAGGTCGTTTTCTTCGCCTCGGTCCGGACATCCCGGAAAAATTGTACCGCTTTTAGCGCCACGCCAACTGAACTCCGCTAATCATTTCTAGTCACGACTTAATAAACTCAAATTTTTAACGTTAACCCTTACGCGCCTTCGCGCGATGCGCCGGAGGATGGCAGGGGCGGAGGGTCTCGAACTCTCAACCTCCGGTTTTGGAGACCGGCGCTCTAGCCAATTGAGCTACGCCCCTAGTCCGAACCAGCGCAAGGCGGCGTTCCACACTTTACGGGGGTTCGTGTCAAGTACGGCGGTTGCCAGCCTACTTGGTAATTCTACTCCGGCGACCAATCTGAGGCGCGTTTTTGCGCTTCCGGTGCTCACGTACTTACGTACGCTGCGCGCCGGTTCTCAAAACACGCCCCAGCTTGGCCACCGGAGCGAATTTCCAAGCAGGCTGGCCGAGCAATGGAAACTGGAGCGGGTGACGGGAATCGAACCCGCACAACTAGCTTGGAAGGCTAGGACTCTACCGTTGAGCTACACCCGCGTCAGAATTCGCTCTGGCGGCCTATTCGACTCACCATACCGAATTCTGAAAAACCTCTAGGGCAAGAGGCCAAGATGAGTAAACCCCGCCGTTGATGAGCCGATTCAACACCGGTTCAAAATGGGCTCTGGCGGGGCAGCTGGCGTGCAGATCCGAGCACCGGAGCGGAGCGGCCTACTGGCCGTGAGCACCGGAGCGCAGGAGATGCGCGTCAGATGCCGCGTCAGAGTGCATTTTGAACCGGTGTTGGTGGAAGGGGTTGGATTCGAACCAACGTAGGCGTACGCCAGCGGATTTACAGTCCGCCCCCTTTAGCCACTCGGGCACCCTTCCGGCTGGGGGTCATTTCCGCGATTAGACATTGGTTGTCAACGCGAAGGCCGGGGGATAGTGAAGCGCCATGACACAGCAGCGCCCTCCAGGATCGAAATCGGGACCCAAGTCCGGCAAGCCGGCCGGCCAGCATCGCGGCCATGGCGGTGGTGCCAGCGCCGGCGGGCGCGGTTCACCTGGGGACCGGCCGAAGTTCGGCGAGCGGCGCGATGGGGCTGCGGGCAAGAGTGAGCCGAAGTTCGGCGGGCCGAAGCTGACGCTGGCGCGGCCGGAGGGACGGCCCGAGCGGCCGCAGGAGAATCGGGGACGGCCGGAGCGCGGGCCGCAGGAGCGGGGCGCGCAGGATCGCCCGCCGCGGGATGGGCATTCGCGGGGGCAGCGGGCGCCGGCGGTGCCGAATGGCGCGGTCTGGCTGTACGGGACCCATGCGGTGGCGGCGGCGCTGGCCAATCCGGCGCGCCGGCTGCGGCGGCTGGTGATCACCGAAGAGGCGGATGCGGCACTGGCGGCTGAGCTGCCGAAACCCTGGCCGATTCAGCAGGAGATCGCGCCCCGGGATGGGATCGATCGGTTGCTTGGAGCCCGGCCAGGCAGCGGGATTGTGCATCAGGGCGTGGCGCTGCTGACGGACCAGCTGGCGGCGCCGGCGTTGCTGGATGCGCTGAAGCGGCCGGGGCCGATTCTGGTGCTGGATCAGATTTCGGATCCGCGGAATATCGGCGCGCTGATGCGCACGGCGCAGGCGTTTGGGGCGGCGATGGTGATCGCCCAGGAGCGCAATGCGCCGGAGGAGACCGGGGCGCTGGCGAAGGTGGCGAGCGGCGCGCTGGAGCTGATTCCGTTGTTGCGGATTGTGAATATTTCCCGGGCGCTGATTGTGCTGAAGGCGTCCAACGTCTGGGTGGTCGGGTTGGATGGAGCTTCGGAGAACCGGTTGAACGGGGCCGGCTTTGCCGGTCGGCGCGTGGCGCTGGTGCTGGGCAGCGAGGGCGAGGGGATGCGAAGGCTGACGCGCGAGACCTGTGATGAGATAGCAGCACTTTCGATGCCGGGCGGGATGGAAAGTCTCAATGTTTCGGCGGCCGGAGCAGTGGCGTTGTATGAGTTGACGCGGGCGTTGGGGTAAGAGAAATTTAGCTTAAAGGCTCGTCTCTGCTAGTTGTACAAGAATGACCCCTCCGCGCGAGCGTAAGCGTCTCCCAACCATAAGCCAATTCTTCGAGCGTGCGATCGCCGAAGTTATCTGATTTTAGGGCTATTATTCTGCCTCCAAGCGCCTCGTAAAAACCGCGCGCGTCGTCATTTGCCTCTAGCGTCCATAAAAAGGCATTTTTACATCCTAGCGAAGCTAGCCAATTAAAGGATGCTGTCATCAATTGCCGGCCGTATCCGCGGCCCTTGGATACAGGTGAAACATGAATTCCAAACACTTGGCCGTCGAACGCGTGTTCCGTTTGGCGGACGACACGGCCGCTGCACGAAAACCCGACGATATCTGATTCGGAATCAGAAATGATTAATAGATTACCTGGATAATCCATTATGTTTTTTAGCCATTCGGCCTCCCGCTTCTCGACATTTTGTCGCGCAAGAAAGTCGTCGGACATGATGCCATGGAAAGCCGATTGCCATGACGCAGTGTGAATCTCTGCAACGTGGCGTGCGTCCCTCGGTTCCGCTTGTCGGATGATCATTACGAGACATTAGTGAGCAAATGCTTCTTCGCCCAGTGCATAGAGAACGGGTGGGTTAGCGCGCCGCTAAACCCCCTACGAGCTAAGAGGTTTGGCGGAAATTAAGGCGTGGATGGTGTCAATTGTGGGTATTGGGGTTTCGCCGTTCCGGCGCCCGTGGACCGGGTTCAAAAGAGTCTTTTTGGTTCTTTTTCTGCAGAAAAAGAACCGCTTACTTTGCCAGCGTGACCGGCAGCCAACGGGGCCCGGGGTCGGTGCCCGAGGAGTCATAGCCGCTGACCAGCAGGACGGCGACGGGCTGGTGGGCTTTGGCGAGGTCGGCCAGTTGGTCGCGCAAGGTGATGGGCGAGGTGACCGCGTTGGCGCCGACGGCGGCGATGGTGTTGTCGGCGACCAGGCCGGCTTTTGCGGCCGGACCGTGCGGGTCGACCGCGACGACGGTGAGGCCGTTTGGCGAGGAGGCGGCCGAGATGGCGGTGCCGATGGCGGCGAGGTTGATGTTGGGCGGGGTGGCGACCTGGGCGACGCCGGGTGGCGTGTCGGCCGGCGGGACGGCGACGGTGAGTTCGGCCGTTTGCAGGCTGCCGTCGCGGTAGAATTGCGCCTTGGCTTTTTGGCCGGAAAGGATCTGCGCGGTGCGGATCATCAACGAGCGGGTGTTGGTGATGGGTGCGCCATTCAAGGCGACCAGGACGTCGCCCGGCTGCAGTCTGTCATGTGCCGGCCCGGCTTTGGTGACGCCGCCGATGAGCGCGCCGGAGACCGCCGGCAGCTGCAGCATTTTCTGGATTTCGGGCGTCACGTCCTGCGAGCTGATACCAAGCCAGCCGCGCTTGATGGTGCCGGTGGTTTTCAGCGATTCGACGACCGGCTGCACCATGGCCGACGGGATGGCGAAGCCGATGCCGACGGAGC
>JAMFSE010000107.1 GCA_026225115.1 Rhodovastum atsumiense | reverse complement strand
GGGGCGAGTTTTCCGCTGACCTATATTTCCGATTTTCTGGTGGGAACGATTCTGGCGATGCTGTTTGCCGAGGACAGAATGCCAAAATTCTCCAACTGGGCGGCTTTCGCGATGAGTGCGGCCGGGATTTATCTGTTCTGTTTCAGCGCCGGCGAGAACCATTTCATCCACGCGCCGATCAAGGCGTTGCTGCCGGCCGGGGAGACTGCGCATTTTGTCTGGGATGTGAGTGCGGTGCTGATTATCCTGGTGCTGCTGGGCAACCCTTTTTTGCGCCGGGTATTCTCAAAAAACTGGGCAATATGGCTGGGGTTGCTGTCATTTCCGATTTACCTGCTGCACGTGCCGATCATGCTCTCGGCCGGGGCGGTTAGTATTGTCCGGGCGGTTGGGCCGTTTGGCGAGGCCAATGCCGTGTTGCTGGCGGCGGCGGTGACGCTGATGCTGACACTGGCCTGCGCGCTGCCGTTGGCCTGGGTGGATAAGGCATGGACCGGGGTATTGGGGCGGGCAATGGGGATTGTCATGCGACGCCGCCCAGCAGCTACGTGAAAATGTTACACGTGTGACAATTTTTCCTTAAAGTATTGTTAGATATAATAACATTTGAAATTATCCACAGGGTTGGTTTCAGCTTTTCTCGCTAATCTTGCGATATAGGGGATAGTGTGATGGTATCGATTCCGTACCATTACGTTCGGGGCAGTGTATGTTACGTTCAAGTTTTTTGTTGCCGCTTTGTCTGATAGCCGGGTTGGGCGGATGTGCTGATATCATTAACGGCAGCACGGAAAAAATCGCCGTGCAGACGACGAGTGCGACCGGTGAGGTCGATGGCGCCCAATGCGCATTGGATAATAAAAAAGGCAGCTGGCAGGTGACCTCGCCCGGTTCTGTTACGGTGCGTCGCGGTTCGGAACCACTTGATGTTTCATGTACGAAAAACGGGTATGCGCCGGCAACGGAATATGTCGATTCCAGTACCAGTGGTGCTGTCTATGGCAATGTTCTCCTCGGCGGCGGTATCGGCGCTACCGTGGACACTGTGAGCGGTGCGGCCTGGAAATATCCAAAAGTGATTAAAGTGCCGATGCAGCCGGCGCCGGTCAAAACCGTGGCTGCCAACTGACGGTCGAAAACAATTCGAAGACTTCGCGCAATCGCGCTCGAGTCAGGTTTTTACGACCAGAGCCGCTTAACGACGGTATTCAGAAAGGTCACAGGCGTGACGCCAGGAAACTACCGAAAATCTTCGAGATAATTTTTACCAAAAGAGGAGATTAATTACCAAGACCCTGGGCGATTATGACCCCAAAATGTTTTGAACGAAACATCAAAAGGGGAGCGAGTTGAGATATATAAGTGGATTTGCATCGATTCTGATGGCGGGCTCGGTATGCTTCGGCAATTGCACCAGCGCGCATGCTCAGGGCCAGGTTTACCTGTTCGGAGGCAGCCAGCTGGATAATGGCAATGCCGCAGCGTTGGGGTACCATAACGCGGGATCGGACGGTGTCCATTTCATGAACGGACCAACCTATGGCGAATATTTGCCGAGCCTGCTCGGCCTTGGTTTTAAGCCCAGCAATGGCTATGCCTATGGCGGCGCGACCAGCGGTACCGCAAATGTTGTTGCCTCCGCCTTTGGAAACCCAGCATATTTGGGCCTGCAAACGCAAATCGGGGCCACGGCGGCCGGCCTGCGTTTCACGCCATCTGACCTTATTCTTATCAATGCTGCCCAGGATGATTTCATTGCCGAGGAATTTACCGGCCAGGCGCTTACCGCTGCCTCAGCCATCACGATCGGAAATGAAGTTGCGGCCAATAACGCCACGGCCGTTGTTCGTTTGACTGCGCTTGGCGGCAGAAATTTTGTTGTTGCAACCCCGTAGGACTATTATCAGTCACCCAATCACGGTGATTTTCCCAGCACTGCGATCTCAACCGGGGTAAATGCCGCAGTGCAACAAACGGTGCCTGCGCTACAAGCTGTGCATAATTCCACCGGCGACGACATTGTCATTTATAATTCTGAAGTGGCGTTCAGGCAATTTATGGCTTCGTCGGCTGCATATGGTTTCACAAACACCTCGATTGGCTGCAGTATCGACAAGACCTGCCTCCATGGTGCGCCCAGCACGTATTTGTTTTTTGATGCAAACCACCCCACGACGTATACGCAGCAGATTATCGCCGAGCAGATCGCCAATTTGGAATTGGCGCCGGCACGCGCCGCAAGCGGCGTGCAGCTGTTCGCCGATGAGACCAGTCTGTTTGACCAGGTTATTCGTCAGCATATTGATCAGTTGCCGCCGGTTTTGAAAGCCACGCATATTTTTTTTACCGGTCTGAACGGCTTTGGAAGTCAGTCGGCGTTAACGGCGCAAAATGGCATGCCTGCAACGTTTAGCGGTAATTATCGCAGCACCGGCGGGGCAGTTGGGCTGGAGGGGAGTCCTTTGGAGGGGCTGGCAGTCGGCGGGCTGGTCGGTGCGGCCAACTTGAACGAGTCCGTGACGGGTAGCCAGCATCTCGATGGGCAATCCGTTTTAATTGGCGCCTTTGCGTCGTACCATTTGGGACAATGGCGTTTTGACGGCGCTTCCGCCTATAGCTGGGACAACATTGGCCAGATGAGCCGGCCGGGTGTGATGTTGGGCAACCTCACCGCCTCATCCTCAGGCTATGGCCTCTCGACGACAGCGCAGGTGAGCCGGCGAGAGGCGTGGGCGGCGCTGGCAGTGATCCCGATGGTAGCGCTCTCATTCCAGCGCTCGGAATTGGGCGGATATTCGGAACAGGGGGATCCGCTGCTGACGCAGGCGATTGGGCAAACTGCGATCAATGGATTTTTCGGCGACGCCGGCGGCACCGTTGAACTGTTGCAGCCGGTGACCGAGTGGCGCCTGATGCCGGCGGTCACAGCGCTCGCGGAGCATAATTTCTTGAGCAGCGGCTTCACCGTCAACAGCGCGGCGCTGAGCGCGCCGATTACGCGTAGCCTGGAAGTGCCGGATGCCGGGCGAAATTATGGGCGTATCAACGCCTCGTTCACCAGCCAGCTCGGCAAGGGCGTCACTGCTTCAGCCGGCATGTTCAACAGGTTCTCGCGCAATAATGGCAATGAGCATGGCGTTCAACTATTACTGCAGATGCCGCTTTGATCCGAACCGATTTTGTGAAGCGGGATTATCCTCACCTCGGGGAATTGCGCAAGGGAGTTTAATGCACGCGCTTTCGCCGTTAACCAGGCATTTTTTTGACCACGGGGTTTGCGAGGCTCCATTACGGCGTCGGAAGGTGGGGTGCGGATGGGTACCCCCACCCAGGGATGCGGAAGAAAAAGATGGATTGCCGCGCTGCGCTCGCAATGACGAGATGGTAACACGGCCCCAGGTCCAGTGGCCGCTTCCATGCGAGAATCAAGATTGTCTGAAGGCGATTGCGAAGAAGTATGCAAATATGATCAGGAAGGGGGCCAAGATAAGCCAGATTGCGAAGGCGGCGGCGGAGCGGGGTTTGGTTAGGGCGTTTAGTTGACGGAAGGCGCCCCAGCCGCATAGTGCCCAGATGTCGGCGAAGATTATTCCGGCGCCTCGGATCAGGAGGTTGATGTGCCAGAACTTGTTCTGCGATAGATTCGGCTGCGGTGTGCCATGGGTTATTGCGAAGTGCAGTTGGGTATAAAGATCTGGGGCCAGGGCGCGGAAGACGCCGAATCCTAAGAGATTGAATGCGCCTTCCAGAACGAAGATCACGCCGAAATAATACATGAAGGTGATGAAAAATCCGCCGAAGGGGGCGCGGCCTCCGACGATGAACCATGCAAGGTGGATTGCGCCGGCTGCGATTGTCACGACAAACAGGCCAACGATGGCGATATCGGCCAGGAATACCCAGAGATCGGTGTTCGGCGGTAATAGTGGCAGTGAGAGTAGTACGAAGATTGCCAGGGAGACGATGCCGAAGATTAAAGCGGGCTGGAGATTGGCCTTGGGCTCGATGTTCCGGCTGGCTACGAAGCGCTTTGGGCCGCTGAATACTGCGCCGAAATCCAGCAGGTATTGCGGGATGAATGCGATGAACTTCATGATGAAATCGTTCATTGGCGGATCGGTTTCCTGGTTTTATTCCGATATTTTTATTGGTTTACGCGGATTGCTTTGTCGGTGGAATGGTGGGGTGCGGAAGGGCACTCCACCCTACGGGTCCGTGCCAACGCCCATGGCCCAGATTAGAAGAAGTCTTTTTGGTTCTTTTTCTTCAGAAAAAGAACTGCTTCAGCCTGCTGCTTTGCGCTTCGCGCGGGCGGGTTTGGGTGGGGCTAATAGGTGGGTGAGGTGGCGGCCGGTGTGGCTTTCGGGGGATGCTGCTATTTGTTCGGGGGTGCCGGTGGCGACGATGCGGCCGCCGCCGTCGCCGCCTTCGGGGCCTAGGTCGATGACGTGGTCGGCGGTTTTTATGACTTCGAGGTTGTGCTCGATGACGATGACGGTGTTGCCGGCGTCGACCAAAGCGTGGAGGACTTCGAGGAGTTTGCGGATGTCTTCGAAATGCAGGCCGGTGGTGGGCTCGTCCAGGATATAGAGGGTGCGGCCGGTGGGGCGTTTGGCGAGTTCCTTGGAGAGTTTGATGCGCTGGGCTTCGCCGCCGGAGAGGGTGGTGGCCTGCTGGCCGAGGTGGATGTAGCCGAGGCCGACTTTCTGTAAGATGCTGAGGCGGTCGTGGATTTTCGGGACGGCGGAGAAGAAGATTTTGGCTTCATCGACGGTCATGTCGAGGACGTCGGCGATGGATTTTTCGCGGAATTTCACTTCGAGGGTTTCGCGATTGTAGCGTTTGCCTTTGCAGGTGTCGCAGGTGACGAAGACGTCGGGCAAAAAATGCATTTCGATTTTGATCAGGCCGTCGCCCTGGCAGGCCTCGCAGCGGCCGCCTTTGACGTTGAAGCTGAAGCGGCCGGCTTTGTAGCCGCGGGTGCGGGCTTCCGGCATTTCGGAGAACCAGTCGCGGATGGGGGCAAAAAGGTCCGTGTAGGTGGCCGGGTTGGAGCGTGGGGTGCGGCCGATGGGGGATTGGTCGATGTCGATGATTTTGTCGAGCTCTTCCAGGCCTTCGAGTTTCTCGAACGCGGAAGGAACTTCGCCGGAGCCCATCAGGCGCCGCGAGATGGCTTTGTAGAGCGTGTCGATAACCAAAGTGGATTTGCCGCCGCCGGAGACGCCGGTGATGCAGGTGAAGACGCCGAGCGGGAAGGAGGCGGTGACGTTTTTGAGGTTGTGGCCGGTGGCGCCGATGATTTTGACGTTGCGGTTTTTCTGGATCGGGCGGCGCGGGTTGGGACTGGGGATGGCGCGGCGGCCGGAGAGGTAGTCGCCGGTGATGGATTTGGGGTTGGCTTCGACTTCGGCGGGGCTGCCCTGGGCGATGACGTAGCCGCCATTGGCGCCGGCTTGCGGGCCCATGTCGATGAGGTGGTCGGCGGCGCGGATGGCGTCTTCATCGTGTTCGACGACGAGGACGGTGTTGCCGAGGTTGCGGAGGCGGCGGAGGGTTCCGAGCAGGCGTTCGTTGTCGCGCTGGTGCAGGCCGATGGAGGGTTCGTCCAGCACGTAGAGGACGCCGGTTAGGCCGGAGCCGATTTGGCTCGCCAGGCGGATGCGCTGGCTTTCACCGCCGGAGAGGGTGGCGGAGCCGCGGGCGAGGGTGAGGTAGGTGAGGCCGACATCGACGAGGAAGTTTAAGCGCTCGTTGATTTCGCGCAGGATGCGCCTGGCGATTTCCAGGCGCTGCGGGGTTAGGGTTTCGGCGACGGTTGCGAACCAGTCGCGGGCTTTGTCGATGGAGAGTTCTGCGATCTCGGCGAGGTTTTTGTGGGCGATTTTTACGGCGAGTGCTTCGGGTTTGAGGCGGGCGCCGTGGCAGACCGCGCAGGGGCGTTCGGACTGGTAGCGGGAGAGTTCCTCGCGCACCCAGGCGGAATCGGTTTCGCGGATCCGGCGTTCGAGGTTTTTGATGACGCCCTCGAAAGGTTTTTTGACGGAGTAGGCGCGGGCGGCGTCCTTGTAGGTGAGTTCAACGATTTCCTTGCCGGTGCCGTAGAGGATGGCTTCGCGGATTTCCTCGGGGAGGTTTTCCCAGGGGGTGTTCATTTTGACTTGGAAATGTTTTGCCAGGCTGGCGAGGGTCTGGTCGTAATAGGGGGATTGGGCATTGGCCCAGGGCAGGATGGTGCTTTCGTTCAAAGCGCGCTGCTCGTCCGGGACCACCAGATGCGGGTCGAAGAAGATTTCGTGGCCCAAACCGTCGCAGGCGGGGCAGGCGCCGTGCGGGGAGTTGAAGGAGAAGAGGCGGGGCTCGATTTCCTCGATCGAGAAGCCGGAGACGGGGCAGGCGAAGCGGGACGAGAACAGGGTTTGGGTGCTGTCGTCGGCGTTTTCGGCGTAGACGATGCCGTCGGATAGGCTGAGCGCGGTCTCGAAGGAGTCGGCCAGGCGTTTCTCTAAGCCCTCGCGGATGACGATACGGTCGATCACCGCGTCGATTTCGTGTTTGAGCTTTTTATTCAGCGCCGGGACCTGGTCGATTTCATAGATTTTGCCGTCGACCTTGGCGCGGGTGAAGCCTTTGCGCTGGAGTTCGGCGAGTTCCTTTTTGTATTCGCCCTTGCGGTCGCGGATGATGGGAGCCAGGAGCAGGAGTTTGGTGCCGGCGGGCATCGCCATGACGCGGTCGACCATCTGGCTGACGGTTTGCGCTTCGATCGGCAGGCCCGTTGTAGGGGAGTAGGGGATTCCGGCGCGGGCCCAGAGCAGGCGCATGTAGTCATGGATTTCGGTGACGGTGCCGACGGTGGAGCGGGGGTTTTTGGAGGTGGTTTTCTGCTCGATGGAGATGGCGGGGGAAAGGCCCTCGATGCTGTCGACATCGGGCTTGCCCATGAGTTCCAGGAACTGGCGGGCGTAGGCGGAGAGGCTCTCGACATAGCGGCGCTGGCCTTCGGCGTAGATGGTGTCGAAAGCGAGGGAGGATTTGCCGGAGCCGGAGAGGCCGGTGATGACGGTTAGCTGGTCGCGCGGGATGGCGACATCGATATTTTTGAGGTTGTGTTCGCGGGCGCCGCGAACCTGAATGACGCCCGTAGCACGGGGGGCGCCCGCGGCATGGGCTCCAGCTACTTCTGCCGCTTGCTTGATCGTCATTCTTGCCTCAATGTTCCTAAGATGTTCTGGTAGGATATGGGGGTTTATCCTGCAAGTGCAAATGCGGGATTTTGGGGGTGGAGGTGATGGGTAACGCGCTTCGCGCTCACCCATCCTACGGTTCTGGGTTGAGTTTTGGGCGGTAATGGTTCAGCTTGCTGTTCAGCCAACGTCTCAATAGAATGGCGGGCTCGCGTAGGGGTAAATGCTCGAAAAAATCGGATTTACCCTCGTTATGTAAGGATCGGGATATGGCCGGAAGTGTGAACAAGGTTACGTTGGTGGGCAATCTTGGGAAGGACCCGGAGATTCGCAATGCGCAGTCGGGGATGAAGATCGTCAACCTGACGGTTGCGACTTCCGACAGCTGGAATGACAAGGCCAGCGGCGAACGCAAGGAACAGACCGAGTGGCACCGCGTGGTGATTATGAACGATCGGCTGGCCGATGTCGCGGAACGGTATTTGAAAAAGGGTTCGAAGGTTTACCTCGAGGGCAAGCTGCAGACCCGTAAGTGGACCGATAATGCGGGCCAGGAGAAATATACCACCGAGGTGCTGCTGGGGCGGTTTGGGGCTGAGATGGTGCTGCTGGACCGCAATCCGAATGGTGGCGGGGGCGAGGAATATGCGGCCCGCCCGAGTGCCGCCAAGCCGGCGGCTGCGCGCGCGGGCGGCAGCAGCTGGGATGCCAAGCCGGCGGTTGATCTGGATGACGAAATTCCGTTCTAACCATGGGGGTTTGCTATTAAATCCCGGTGCGCCTGCGGCGGCGTGGAATTTGAGGCGGCCGGGACTCCGATCGCAAGCGTGGCCTGTTATTGCGCCAGTTGCCAGAAGGCCGGGCGCGTGTTGGAGCAGCTTCCCGCCGCGCCGGCCTTGCTGGAAGCGGATGGCGGCTCGGAAGTTGTTCTGTATCGAAAAGATCGGGTTCGCTGCGTCGGCGGCCGGGCGCATTTGAAGGCTTACCGGCTCAGGCCCGAATCACCTACTCGCCGCTATGTCGCGACATGCTGCAACTCGGCGATGTTTCTCGACTTCACGAATGGTCACTGGTTTTCGATGTACCGGCGCCGGTTTGCTGCCGGGACGCCGGAGGTTGAGATGCGGGTAATGACGCGATACCGGGCAGACAGCGCGCCGGCTGACGATGTGCCGAGTTACCGGGGTCTTCCCGGGAGGCTTATGATCAAAGTTTTGATGGCCAGGATTGCGATGGGATTCTGGCGGGCAAAATCGTTCGATGGCGGGCAGGGCGGAGCCATGGATAGCGGTTAACGCCTGCGAGAGGGTCAGGCTTCCTATGATACGTCGAAACGCTTGATATAGAAGTCGAAATCCGAGCGGATTCGAGAGGCGGTCAGGCCGAATTCTTCGGCTGTGTAATGGTGGCTGCCATGGGCGCCGCTGCGGTTTTCAGAATGCCATGCCGCCATGCGGCTGCGGACGGCGGGGCGGAGTTCGCGGCCGAGAAAGGCGTAGATGCGGTCCAAGCTTCGGAATGGATCAGCAACGAAATCGCGATGGTGGATGTCGAGAAATTTGTCCTCGCCGATGCGTTGGCGCGCCGCCATTGCGCGTTGCACGCCAATGAGCTGGTGCTCGTAATGATGGCGGCCGAATGCCTCGGGGCTGAATTTCCGGCCGGGGGGCCACATCTTGGCTAAAAGGCTGATCGTCGAGGGCACGGCTTTTGCCGGATCGCGATGGGTGATGATCACGCGCGTGTTTGGATAGGCGGCGAACAAGGCGTCGAGGTGGAAACTGTGGGCCGGCGCCTTGAACAGCCAGTCATTGGGCGGGCGGCGGGATTGCAGCAGCGTGGTGATGCGGCGGTGATAGGCGAAAGCCGGCCGCAGATCCGCATCGCGCCACCAGACATGGTAGTTGAAGCAGGGTAGGGTCAGCTGCTGGGCGGCGAAGCTCAGGCCGAGCAGTTCGAAATCCTCTTCCGTCGCATCGACGTCGGAGAGATGCATGGCGGCGAATTCCGGCTGCTCGCGCAGCAGTCTCGTCAGGGTGGTTAAGGCGGCCTGGCGGCGCGGGTCGTCTGCTTCCTCGGCCAGTACCGGCGGGGGGCAGGGGGTTAGCTGTTCCCAGCTGCGCAGCGGGCGGAACTGATCGTCCAGCGACAGGATGTTGGTGAGCGCCGTGGTGCCGGTTCGGGGTAATCCCGTGATCGATACCGTTTGGCCGATCGTGGCGTTGTTTAGTTCCGGATGATTCCGGTACCATTCCTCGACCTGCAACCGGCTGGCCAATCGTTGCCGGATGAGGTTCAACAAATTATCTACGGCGCGTGCTTCCAGATCGGCTTCGCGGCCGGCGTGATCGAGCAAAGCGTCGAGGTTGGCTTGGAAGGCGGGATCGCCAAAATCGCTTAAGCCGGAGCGCTGCCGCGCTTGCGTCATCAAGTTCTTGGAATCCGGAAAATCTACCTGCAATGGATTTATGTCCTGTTTGGCGACACGGCCTAGGCCTGGTAATTTTTTCCGGCGGCGAATTGCGGCATCAACGAGCGTTCCAGGACGCCACCGCCAACCTCGCCATCCAGCATGTAGCGTGCCGGCGAGCGGGTGAGTCTGACCCCTTGCGGCGGAATATCGGTGAAGAATGGGGGACAGGTTTCGAGTTCGACCTGTAGAAGTTTTTCGCCGACCTGCAGTTCCAGCGCGGATTTCTCGGCGTCATTAATGCCCGAGAAGTACGGAAACCGTGTCACCGTTGCCTCAAAATAGCGTTCGCCATCGAAATAATGGCCGTATAGGAAATTGACTTCGGCGTTGGGGGCGGCCTGGTAGGATAGCAGGTGAAAGCCGCGGCCGCTTGGAAACATTGCGGTGGCCCAGGTATGGCCGACCGCGCCGGTTTCGTAGATGCTTGCCGAGTTGCGGCGATGCGAGCGCACGCCAAGCGCGTCCACTTCGATTTTGCGATCCCCGATCTGCACCGAGCCTGTAATGTGGCAGAGCTGTTCATAGCGGATCGCGATGCGCGGTACGGCGCCGGAGGAGCCGACCTCGCCGCGGTCGCCTTGCGTGCCCTGTTCGATCGGTGGCGATTTGATGTCGACGATCAGGTCGAGGCGGGAGAGCAAGGGCTTGTCGGTGCTGCCTGTGCGCTCCAGCAGGCCAAGAAAGTCGATCTTCCAGCGTTTGAAGGGTTCGATCCTGGTTAGAAATGCGTTGCCGGCGGCGATGCCATCCTGGTGGTTGCCCTTGCCGACCGAAATGCTGGTGTATTTATCCTTGCCGATGAAGATGAGGATGGTTGAGAGAAAGTTCGGAAACGGTTGGCCGCCACCGCCCTCTCCGGAGGCGAACCAGATGTTCATGCCGATATTCGCTACGGGGTCGAAGACCCATTGATTAAAGGTCTCGGTGCGGAAATGGCCGGCCGCATCGGGGTCCAGCGGTTGCTCTTCTTCGGTTTTGAAATCCCGGAAGCTCTCGAATTTTTGCACCGGCGCGCTCCTAATGTGATTTGTTCGAGTCTGGGTAAGCGTGGCGGCTGGCGGAGTCACCTCCCGCCTGGGAGTGCGCTGCCGCCCTTATCCTGGGAGTGCGCTGCCGCCCTTATCTGGATGGAAAAATGCCGGCTGCGATGCTATGATTGCAAAAAGCATCCGCGCAAAAGCGCGGATTGCGCGAGAGGAGCCAAGCCGATCGATTGCCGAAGCATCCCCAGGGCGCTTGCTCAGTGCTCACCGTGAGTGAGCATCCGTGAAACGGCCGGATATTGATGGGCTTATCCGGTCGCTGCATCAGGGCGTTCGCGAAACACCTTATTGGAGCGGCTTTCTTGAGCAGCTGCGCGGCATGACGAACGCCGGTTATGCCAGCCTGGTGTTTCAACGCTCCGATGCGGGGCAGGCGGATATCAGCGTGATCCGGGCAGGCGATCAGATAAATGATTCCGGTTCGGCGGGTGCCCGCGAAATCGCCAGCCGGCTGAATTTATCGTATGACAGCCTGCGCGTGAATCGCCCGTACTCGCTGGAGGACATCGTCGGCCTCGATGACGATCGGGGGGTGGAATATGTGCGCTATCTTCGGGAGCGCAATATTGGCCATGCGGTGGTTTTGCGGGTCGGCGACAGGCAACTTGGGAATGGCTGGTTGACGCTTGGGCGCGCCGGGGATGATTTCAAGCCGTGGGTTATCGCAGTTCTGAAGCAAATTGCGCCGCATCTTGGCATCGCGGTGGGTACGCTTGCCGAACTCGAGCGGGCGCGCATGCGTGCGGATATCGCGAATGATGCTGTGCATCGGCTCAACTTCGGATGGGTGACGTTCGACAGGTTCGGCAATGTTGTCGAAATTGATCCGGATATACAACGGCTCTTCTCAGGCATTGCGATCTTGCGCAGCTGCGCCTGCGGCCTGCCTTTCCCGATCGGCCTGTCGGGACATGAGCATAAATTGCTCGATATCCTGAAGGATTTTGCGGTAAACGAACATGCGCGGCCGCGGGCGATGCATCTTGTCCAAGCGCCATGGCTCGACATGCTGATTGTGCCGATTTCGTATCGGGCCTTGTCCGGCGGCAGCACCCCGGTTGCGGTGGGGTATGTGCATGGGGTGGTGGGCGCAGCTGATGATGACAAACGCGAACAGCTCAAACTTCTGTTCGGCTTGAACCATTCGGAAGCGCGGCTCGCCATTGCGTTGGCGCAGGGCAGGAGCATCACCGAGGCGGCTGCCGATCTCAGCCTAACCGTTGAGACGGCGCGCAATTACAGCAAGAAGATATACGCGAAGACCGATGCCCGCGGGCACGCTGATCTGGTGAGGATTCTGCTGGCGAGCGTGATCGCCCTGACCTGAGCGCTTAGCGTTAAAGCTGCGACACCCATTTGGGAGTTGCACAGCTCCCTTCCCCAGCAAGATAGTAGAGATAGGCGGAGGAATGGCAAAATGATTGGAAGAATAGGATCGGTTCTGGGGTCGGCGGATCAGGTTGAGAAGGACCGCCGCGCGGTTCGTATTTTTGAGAGTGATGAGGTGCAGCGCGCAGTGCGCGAGCTTGAAGCATTATACGCGGCTGATCCGGCAGCCGGGCACGCGGATGCGCTCAGTACCGTCGCGGATGCAGCGGCGGCGACCGCGATGTCCAATGCCTGCGGCGTGTGCAGCAGGGACCCCGATAGACCCGTCGCTTACTGGTCGGTGACGACGCCGCATCAATGGGGGGATTTGCTTGTGCCGTTGAGTGGGGCGATGATCGACAATCCGGATAATATTTACCGTACGGTTCCGGTTGATGGTCTCGCCAGCTACAAGATTATCGGCAAGATGATCGGGAAGGGGCCGACGCAGGAGACGTTTGTGCTGCATGAGGAGCGTTCTGGCGCCAAGAAGGGCGAACAGGTTCGCAGCAACGAGCGCGAGACCGGCGCGATTTCTCTGCATGAGCTTGAGCTTGATGCGGATGGCGGTTTTACCATTACGATCGACCAATCTCCCGCGGGTGGACGGATCAATCACCTGCAATCCAATCCCGATGTTCGCGACGGTTATATTTTGATCAGGTCGACGCTTGCGGATTGGTCGATCAATGACGCGTCGAAGCTGGAGGTGGCGCGTCTATCGGGGCCGCCGATACGGCCGGTTGCCGACGAACAGGCGCTGGCGCGGCAGGCTGCGGAGCTGACCCTTTCCATCGGGCCGTATTGGCTGGCCTGGTGCCGCAAGCATTTTTACGACCGGCCTGGCAATGCGATTACGCATAGTTTCGCGCGGGTTTCCGGGTGGGGGCATATCAGTTGCGGGCATTATGAGCTGGCCGCCGATGAGGCGCTGGTTGTTCATCTTGAGCCTCGGGGTGCGGCCTATTTGGGATTTCAGCTTTCGGATGCCTGGGGGCAGGGGCAGGGTACGCCCTATATCGAACGGCTGGGGAGTTTGAACGGATCGCAGGCGCGGCCGCATGGTGATGGCAGCTATAGCTATGTTATCGCACTCAGTGATCCCGGCGTGCATAATTGGCTGGATCCAATTGGGTTACGCGCTGGAACTTTCGCCATTCGGTGGCAGTTGTTGCCGCCTGGTGTCGGGGCCGCCGATGCGATCAGGAATATTTCTCTGGTCAAGTTGAGTGCGTTGCGCACCAGCCTGCCGGATGACACGGCGTGGTGCACGCCGGTGGAGCGCGCGGTGCAATTGCGTGAGCGTAAGTCGGATTATGTTCGACGGCTAAACTTGTAGCGAGAGCCCCGTTCGTTGCGAGGAAGATGGATTGCCGCGCTTCGCTCGCAATGACCTTTCCGGTGCGAGGGGCTTTGACGGAGTCAAAGCCCTCGGCCCAGATTAAAAAGTCTTTTTGGTTCTTTTTCTTCAGAAAAAGAACTGCTTGCTTTACGCGGCGTCGTCGGATTTGCGATCGGCGCGTTTGCGGGCGTTGGGGTCGAGGTGGCGTTTGCGCAGGCGGACGGCGCCGGGGGTGACTTCGACCAGCTCATCGTCCTCGACATAGGCGATGGCTTGTTCCAGGGACATTTTGCGGGGCGGGACCAGGAGGAGCGCTTCGTCCTTGCCGGCGGCGCGGATGTTGGTGAGTTTTTTCTCCTTGATCGGATTGATGTCGAGGTCGTTCTCGCGGCTGTGTTCGCCGAGGATCATGCCGACATAGACTTTCTCGCCGGGGGAGACGAAGAGGGCGCCGCGGTCCTGCAGGGAGAAGAGCGAGTATTGCACGGCTTCGCCGTCGGCAGACGAGATCAGGGCGCCGTTACGGCGGCCTTCGATGACGCCTTTCCAGGGGCCGTAGCCGGCGAACAACCGGTTCATGACGCCGGTGCCGCGGGTGTCGGTGAGGAACTCGCCGTGATAGCCGATGAGGCCGCGCGACGGGATGCGGAAGGTGAGGCGCTGTTTGCCGCCGCCGGAGGGGCGGATGTCGGAGAGCTCGCCTTTGCGGCGGGACATTTTGTCGACGACGACGCCGGCATAGGGTTCGTCCACGTCGATCAGGGTTTCTTCGTAGGGCTCCTCACGCTCTTTGGTTTCCGGGTTGAGGCGGGTGAGGACTTTCGGGCGGCCGATGGTGAGCTCAAAACCTTCACGGCGCATTTGTTCGATGAGGACGCCGAGCTGGAGTTCGCCGCGGCCCGAGACTTCGAAGGCGTCGGTTTCGTTGGAGATGGCGACGTGGATGGCGACGTTGCCTTCGGCTTCGGACATCAGGCGTTCGCGGATCTGGCGCGAGGTGACCTTTTTGCCTTCGCGGCCGGCGAGCGGGCCGTCGTTGATGCGGAAGGTCATGGACAAAGTCGGCGGGTCGATTGGGGTGGCGGGCAGCGGGCCGGGGAGGTCCGGGGAGCCGATGGTTTCCGGCACCGTGGCGTCGGTGAGGCCGGCAACGGCGATGATGTCGCCGGCGCTGACTTCGTCCACCGCCACGCGCTCGAGGCCGCGGAAGGAGAGGAGTTTGGTAAGGCGGCCGGTTTCAACGACAGTGCCGTCCAGCCGGTAGACCTTGACCGGCATGTTGAGGGTGGCGCGGCCCTGCTCGACGCGGCCGGTGAGGACGCGGCCGAGGAAGGGGTCGGATTCCAGGATTGAGGCGACCATGCCGAAGGGGGCGGTGACGTCGAGTTTGGGGGCCGGGACGTGGTCCAGGATCAGATCGAAGAGCGGGTTGAGGTTCTCATGCGGATCGGTGAGTTCCTTGATCGCCCAGCCCTGGCGGCCAGAGGCGAATAGCATCGGGAAGTCGAGCTGCAGGTCGTTGGCGCCCAGGGCCGCGAACAGGTCGAAAATTTCATTGTGGACTTCGTCGGGGCGGGCGTCCTGGCGGTCGATTTTATTGACGACGGCGATCGGGCGCAGGCCGCGGGCGAGGGCCTTGCCGAGGACGAATTTGGTTTGCGGGAGCACGCCTTCGGCGGCATCGACCAGGATGACGGCGCCGTCGACCATGTTGAGGATGCGCTCGACCTCACCGCCGAAATCGGCGTGGCCCGGGGTGTCGACGATGTTGATGCGGGTGTCTTTCCAGACGACCGAGGCGACTTTGGCGAGGATGGTGATGCCGCGTTCTTTTTCCAGGTCGTTGCGGTCCAATGCGCGATCGGCCAGCGCGGCATGGGCGTGGAAGGCGCCGGACTGGCGCAAGAGCTGATCGACCAGGGTGGTTTTGCCATGATCGACGTGCGCGATGATAGCGATATTACGGATATTCGGGACGGGCATGAACGCAACCTACAGTTAGAGCGAAATGGCGCCTGCGTGCCCGATGGGGGCGCGAAGGGGGCCAAATTTGCTCGCCAATAAAAATCCTGCCCCGCATAGCCATATTGCAGCGCAAAAGCGAGGGCCAAATAAGAATGGGCGCAATGCGGCGGTAAAAGCCCAAAAAATGGGCGCCCGGAGGCGCCCATTGGTTGCGTTATAATTAGGCGGCCGGGGCGTTACATGCCGCTGACTGCGCTGGCGGCCTTTTTGGTGTCCGTTGAAGCCTGGCTGTAGTTGCCGGCTTTAAGGGCCTGGCGGGCGCTTTCAATGGACTGCACCGAGGGCGAATCGTCTGCCGCGATCTGGCCTTGCGGGACCGAGCGGTTCAGCAATTGCGTCTCGGCATGGCTCAGGGCGTCGTCAGCCAGCGCGGTGTTGTGGTGCCAGATCGCTGATTTGGCGATGTGCAGATAGGTTGTGGCGCTGGCGTTCTGGGGCAGGGTGGTCGTGGACGACCAATGATGGTGGATATGGGTGGGGCCGGCGGAGATTGCGGAATCCGATGCGGTGGATGCCATGCTGTTGGTGCCGGTCCCCATTTTGCCGGGGGCGGTACCGGGGGCGGCGCCGGCGGTGACGTCTGGCGCGCTGACGGCGCCATTCGGGGCCGGTGTGGTTGCACTGGGCGTTATGCTGGACATGGAGGTCTTGCCGGGCGCGGGCGCCATGTTACCGGGGGCGCCGGATGGGGTTACCTGAGGTGACGAGACCGCGCCGGTCGGGGCCGGGGCCGCGGTCTGGTTGCTTTGCGCAAAGGCGCTGCCGGCGGTGATGAGTAAAGCGGTGGACGCTAACCATATCGTTTTCATAATCGTCTCCTGGTTCGGTGATGTTGCAGGCGGATATCTGAAACAAAAATTGGCAAGCGGCGTGGCGGCTACAAGATTTATGATTTCTCCAAAAAATTAAGTCCTCGTTATGGTTTCAGAAATCCAAAGCTGAGATGAACGCTGCGGTAATTTTGGCGCGGGTGAACGCATGCGGAGCGCCCAGTGTATTGCGTTGGCCATCGGAGTTTTGCTTGCCGGTGGCAGGGCCGTGGGTGTGGCGCAGGCGGGTATGGCGCCGCAGGCGGCGTGCGTTGCGGCGGGGCGGGCGGCTGAAGATGCGGGTAACTTACCGGCCAATATTCTGGTCTCCATCGGGCTTGTGGAAAGCGGACGGATTGACCCTTTGAGCGGGCAAAAATCACCCTGGCCTTGGACTGTGAATGTGGATGGGGCGGGGCATTATTTTGAAGGTGAGCAGGACGCGGCGGCGTTCGTCCGGCTGGCGGAATCCTCGGGCGCGCAGGATGTCGATGTTGGGTGTTTTCAGATCAGCCTGCAGCAACATCCTGATGCTTTCAGTTCGTTGGACGCGGCATTCGATCCGGTAGCGAATGCCGATTTTGCAGCGCGGTTTCTGGGTCAGCTTAAAATGCAGGGGGGGTCGTGGAATGCCGCGATTGCGGATTATCACTCGGCGCTGCCCGAACTTGGATTGCCTTATCAGCGGCTGGTGCTGAATGCCTGGCGCGGTGTCGGCGATCTGCCGCTTGGGCTGGATGCGATGCGTTTTGGAGCGGACCCGGTGGTGATATTGCAGGCGCCGGCAGGCCGGCTGGTGCGGGTTTTTACCATGGATGGCGAGGTGGGTCCGCAGATGCGAGCCGGTTTGCCGCGGGTGAATACGCCTTAATGCCCGGTTTAATGAAGCGGAAACCGGGCTGTTGGATATTGGCGGTAAATTTTGTGGTTTGAATGACTGGTTCGAGACATTTCGTGATCTGGCAGATTATTTTTGAAACGGCGCGCTGATGGCGGTTGTTGGGGAGAGGCGTGGACGTGCGGATGAAGGGGCTGGGCCGGCTGCGCTGAAATCCAGGGCGGCCTTTATCGGCTTTGCCAGTGATGATGCCAGTGCCGCTTTATTGCATCAGGCATTTGCGCCGGCATTTCCGGCGGGCAATGAAATTCATGTGGTGACCTTTCGGACCGCGCTGGCTTTGCTTAGCGCGATGACGACGCCGGAAACTGTGCTCGTCGATCTATCGGGGGAGACGCAGCCGCTCAATGCCATGCTGGACCTTGCGGAGGTGGTCGAACCGGGGACAGTGGTGCTGGCGATTGGGGAGAGTTGCGATGTCGGGTTTTATCGCGCCGTTACCAAGGGTATGGGCGTGCGCGAGTATTTGCCGAAGCCGCTGACCAAGGAGCGGCTGGAACAGCATTTTTTAAAATGGGTGAAGCCGGCTGGTGAGGGCCCGGCGGCGCCGCGGGGCGGGCGGCTCATCTCAGTGGCCGGTGTGCGGGGCGGAATTGGGACCTCGACGATTGCCGCTAATCTCTCCTGGGTGATCGGCATGGAAATGCATCGGCATACGGTGTTGCTGGATGCTGATTTGACGATGGGAACGGCCGCATTGACGCTGAATGTGAAGGCAACCTCCGGCCTGCGGACGGCGCTGGAATCGCCGGAGCGGGTGGATCAATTGCTGATCGAGCGTTCGGCGCAACCGGCCGGCGAACGATTGCATGTGCTGGCGGCGGCCGAGCCGCTGGAGGGCATGGCGGAATACATTGCGGGTGGAGCGGCGATGCTGTGCCAGGCGCTGGGACAGCGCTATAATTTTGTCATTGCCGATGTCGGCGCGCGGCAATTGCCGTTTGCGCGGGATTTACAGGCGCTGGCGCAACAGCGTCTGATTGTTGTGGATCCGTCGATGCTGGCGGTGCGCAATTTTGAAAAAATTTCTCAAAGCGCGCATGGCGCGATGTTGGGCAATCCGGTTGTGGTTTTGAATTTTGCGGGACGTGCCGGCGGGTTGAGCCAGGCGCGACTGGAGCAGATGATGGGGGTACGATTTGCCGCGGCGATTCCAGATTTGCCGAAGGTATTGTCGAAGGCGGCGCATTTTGGCGAGCCCGCGGCCTCGGTTAAGGGGCCGTTCCGGGAAGCGATTTTTGCGATCGCCAAGGCCGTCGGCGTGGCTGTGGCTGGTGAGGCTCCGGCGGGGCTTGCCGCAAAGGTTTGAGCGGCCCGGGAACGGCGGGGGGCGGATTAGGTTTTGGCGGTGTTTTAGGCTATAAAACAGGATATTCCCGACCTTCACGGAGTGACTGTTTTTATGAGCGAACCTGTTGTGCCGCCAATCGATCCCGGCGCACCCAAAGACGATGCGTATGATGCTGCTTCTATCAGTGTTCTCAAGGGCTTAGACGCTGTTCGCAAGCGGCCGGGCATGTATATCGGCGATACCGATGACGGCTCCGGGCTGCACCATATGGGCTTTGAGATTATCGATAATGCCGTGGACGAAGCGCAGGCCGGATATGCGAGTCACGTCGAGGCGGTGCTGAACGGCGATGGCAGCATGACGGTGCGCGATGATGGCAGAGGAATTCCAACCGATATTCATGTCGAGGAAGGGATTTCGGCTGCTGAAGTGGTGTTGACTAAGCTGCACGCGGGCGGGAAATTCAACCAGAATTCGTACAAGGTTTCCGGCGGGCTGCACGGCGTGGGTGCTGCGGTGGTGAATGCGCTTTCCGAATGGATGGAAGTGCGGATCTGGCGCGATAAGGTTGAGCATTTTATTCGCTTTGAGCATGGCGATACGGTGGAGCCGCTGCGGGTGGTGGGGCCGGCCGAGCATGAGAACGGCACTGAGGTGACTTTTAAACCTTCAGCCCAGACCTTCACGCATACTGAGTTCGACTATGCAGTGTTTGAGCGGCGCTTGCGGGAATTGGCGTTTTTGAACTCCGGCTTGAGCATTGAGCTGCGCGATGAGCGGCATGCGCCGGCGCAGGCTGCCAAGTTTTTATATGAAGGCGGCGTGGCGGAATTTGCGATCTGGCTGGATCGCGCCAAGACGGCTGTGCTGGCGGCGCCGATCACTTCGATTGGCGAGGCGAAGGAGCATGGGATACGAGTTGAGTTTGCGCTGACCTGGAATGATTCCTACCATGAAACGATGCTGTGCTTTACGAACAATATCACGCAGCGCGATGGCGGCACGCATCTGGCCGGGTTCCGTGCCGCGCTGACCCGGGTGGTATCGAAATATGCCCAGGGGATAAGCAAGAAAGAGATTCTGGAGCTGAATGGCGAGGATATGCGCGAAGGCATGACCGCGGTGCTTTCCGTGAAGGTGCCGGACCCGAAATTCTCGTCGCAGACCAAGGATAAGCTGATCAGCTCGGAAGTGCAGCCGGTGGTGCAGGCGGCGGTGGCCGATGCGTTGAGCCATTGGTTCGAGACCCATCCGAAAGAAGCCAGGCTGATTGTGCAGAAGGTGATGGATGCGGCATCCGCACGGGAGGCGGCGCGTAAGGCGCGCGAGCTGACGCGGCGGAAGGGGGTTTTGGATATTTCGACCCTGCCTGGTAAGCTTGCTGATTGCCAAGAGCGCGATCCGGCGAAGTCCGAATTGTTCCTGGTCGAGGGCGATAGCGCGGGCGGGTCTGCCAAGCAGGGGCGCGATAGAAAGTTTCAGGCGATTTTGCCGTTGAAGGGCAAGATTCTGAATGTCGAGCGGGCGCGGTTTGACAAGATGCTGGGCAGTGCCGAGATCGGCACGCTGATTACAGCGCTTGGGACCGGGATTGGGCGGGGCGAGCCGGAGCAGGGCGGGTTTGATATTACCAAATCGCGCTATCACCGGGTGGTGATCATGACGGACGCGGATGTCGATGGTTCGCATATTCGCACGCTGCTGCTGACGTTTTTCTACCGGCAGATGCCGCAGCTGATCGAGCATGGATTTTTATATATCGCGCAGCCGCCGCTGTATCGCGCCAAGCGAGGCAATGATGAGCGGTATTTGAAGGATGACGACGCGCTGGAGACATTTCTGCTGGAGCGTGCGCTTGGCGAGGCCGTGCTGACGGCGGCGGATGGCAGCGTGTATGAGGGGGACGCGCTACGGGCCGAGATGGGTTGGCTGCGCGAGGCCGTGGGGCGGCTGAACGGGCTGAACCGCCTGTTGCCGGTGACGTATCTGGAACAGATGGCGGTGACCGGCATGCTGGCCACCGAATCATTGACCGATCCGGAGCGGGCGCAGGCGCTGGCGGCCAGGCTGGACAGCCTGGCGCTGCCGACCGAGCGCGGCTGGGTGGTGGCGTCCGACGCCGGCGGCGTGACGTTGGGGCGCATGGTGCGCGGCGTCGCGGAGCGCTACACGGTAGACGCGGCGGTGTTGCGAACAACGGAAGCGCGGTATTTGGCGGAGCGCACGCAAAGGTTGAATGCGATGTTCGGCACCGATGCGAATTTGAAACTGGATGGGCCGGCAAAGCCGATAAATGGGCCGGCGCAGCTTTGGGAAACCATGCTGGCCTATGGGCGCAAGGGGCTAGCGATCAACCGCTTCAAGGGGCTGGGGGAGATGAACCCGGACCAGCTTTGGAAGACCACGCTGGACCCGGATGTGCGCCGGCTGTTGCAGGTGAAGATTACCGATGCCGAGGATACCGATTTGATATTCTCGACACTGATGGGCGACGTGGTTGAGCCGCGCCGTGATTTCATCGTGAGCAATGCGCTGAAAGTGGCGAATCTCGATACCTAGCGGTTATTCAACGCCTTTTTCCAGATGGCATGGGTGGGCGGTGAATTTTGTGAGATGTTTCAGTCATTCGTTGAACGACGGGCTGATCATCTCAAATAGGTTGGATGGCGTCACACGCGGGAACGGTTATTGCGATACCTGTCAAAAATGAGGAGGCCCGGATTGGGCTTTGTCTGAGCGCGCTTGAGCGGCAGACGGAGGTTTTTGATCAGATTCTGCTGCTGCTGAATAATTGCACCGATGGGACGCTGAAGATTTGCAAGCAAGCCGCGAAGCGGTCCGGCAAAATCAAGATACATCAACATACGCTTCTCGGAAATTTGGCGTCGGCAGGTGAGGCCCGGCGGCTGGCGCTGGACTACGCAATGGAGGCGGCGGGTGCAGGGGTCATTCTAACCACCGATGCCGATGCGGTTCCTGATGAGAACTGGGTGGCCGATAATATGGATGCGCTTGCAGACGGCGTGGATGTGGTTTGCGGGAGGGCGGAGATTAATCCTGCTGACGCCCCGTTTATTCCCGAACATTTGCAGATTGATGCGCGCAACGAGGCGCGTTTGCTGTCGATTCAGGATGAGATTGCGTCAATAGTGGATCCTTCAGCGGTGGATCCGTGGCCGCGACATCAGGATCATTCAGGGGCCAGCATCGCGGTACGAGCCCCGATGCTGCGCAAAGCCGGTGGGGCGCCGCACGTGGTGATTGGAGAGGACCGAGCGTTGATCGAACGGCTGCTGCTGGTGGATGCGAAGGTGCGGCACGCGCCGGAGATTCTGGTTCGGGTCTCCGGAAGGTTGGATGGCCGGGCGAATGGCGGCATGGCCGATACCATAAAGCGCCGGATGCAAAAGCAGGATGTGTTCACCGATGGCAGACTGGAGCCGACGGTTGATGCCTACCGGCGTGTTCTGGCGAAGGCGCGGTTGCGGGCGGTTATGCTCGGGCGCGCGAATGCGGCGGCGCTGACGGAAGATCTGCTGATGGGCGCCGGCGTGATGCGCGAGATTTTGCGGGCTCGGTATTTTGGTGCGGCCTGGACTGAAGTACAGCGTTTGAGTCCGGTGCTGCAGTGGCGTATGGTGCGGTTTTCCAACCTTGGCGGAGAGATACGGCAGGCATTGACTCTCTGCGATAAATTGCGGGAAGAGATTGAGGATTCTCGGATCATCCCTAAGCCTCGGCATGTCGTGAGGAATATCGCCACGGATGAAAATGCGGGGTGAGCAGGAGGCTTTGCTATGCGGCGTGAGATCGCTTCTGCCAGAGATGCAGCGCGACGCGCTGGGGTTTGATGAGGCCGCGGAATTTCCTCGTGCGAGTTTGGAGGCTTTGGCGGAACTGGGGGCCCTGAAGGCCAGTTTGCCGGAACAGTTCGAAGGGCTCGGTTTTGGATATGGCGAGCAGGGTGCGGCGGAATTGCTGCGCTTGTTCATGCTGTTGGGCGAGGCGAGCCTGAGCGTGGCGCGGCTGTACGAGGCGCATGTTAATGCATTGCAGTTGATCGTTCGATATGGATCGGAATCGCTGGCGTGGGCTTGTGCGGAAGATGCCGGGCAGAAACATATTTTTGCGCTTTGGGTAACCGATCCGCATGGGCAGGAGCTCGTGCTGGAACCGCGAGGAACCGGATTTGTGCTGCGTGGGAGAAAGGACTTTTGTTCCGGCGCGGGGACGGCGACGCGGGCGTTGATTACTGCCAATGATCGGACGGGGACACGCATGCTGCTGGTTCGATTGCGGCCGGGTGAGCGGGTTTTGTCGAGCCGGCTCAAGCTTGGCGGGATGCGGGCGGCGGTGACAGGAAGTGTCGATTTTTCCGGCATGGAAGTCGAGCAAAGCGATCTGATTGGCGAGGTTGGTGATTATTTGCGCGAGCCGGCGTTTTCCGCTGGGGCTTGGCGGGGTTCGGCCGCGGCGCTGGGCGGGCTTGCGGCGATTGTCGAATGCCATCGGGAGCAGATTTTGCAGCGGCATCGTGAGGACGATCCGCATCAGCGGATGCGGTTTGGGCAGAACGTGATTGCTTACGAGACGGCACGGCTTTGGATGGTGAAGGTTGCGCGGCTGGCCTGTGTTGAGGATGACAGCGCTGAGGCGATTGTTGCCTATGTCAATCTGGCGCGGCTGGCCGTGGAGGCGGTGTGTCTGGAGGCGATGCAGACTGCCCAGCGGAGCCTTGGGCTTTCCGGATTTATCGCGGGCAGCAGGATGGAAATGCTGTGCCGCGATTTAGGGGCATATTTGAGACAGCCGGCGCCGGATGAGACGTTGACGAAAGCGGCGGCATATTATTTCCGGAATGCGTTTCCGGGGATTTAAGGCGCGCGTTTCAGGGCATTTGCATTGCGTTGTAGCCAGGCATCATCTGGTGGTTCGCGCTTGCCATGATCCAGATTGAGCCGCCGACCAGGATCGCGATGACGATCATGGCGAAGGCAAAGACGATGATGTTCCAGCGCGGTGTGGAGTTTCGGCCCATGTGCAAATAGAAATGCAGATGCACGTAGACCTGGGTGAGGGCGGTGGCGATTAAAGCAATGAATACGAACCGGCCGGGGATGACATGCAGCATGACGCAGCCGAACGAAACAAAGCTCAGGAGCAGCGCCAGAACATAGCCCAGCGAATAGGAGAAAAAACTGCCTTCGCCGGTGCCGGAGCCGGGTTCGTGGTGGAGTGGGGTTTTTGCCATCAGGTGAGGTACCCGTTGAGATAGACGAAGGTGAAGAGGCAGATCCAGATGATGTCCAGGAAATGCCAGAACAGGCTGAATGCCAGGAGGCGGCGGCCGATGACGGGCGGCAGGCCGCGTTTTCGGATGAAGATGTCGAAGAGCAACACCAGCATCCAGAGCATGCCGCAGGTGACGTGCAGGCCATGGGTGCCGACCAGGATGAAGAATGCGGATAGGAAGGCACTGCGGTCAGGGCCGGCATTCTCGGCTATCAATTTTAGAAATTCGCTGACTTCCAGGCCGACGAAACCGAGGCCGCAGGCCAATGTCAGCAGCAGGAACAGACCCATGAGGTTTTGCCGCCGTTGGTGCAGGCAGACCATGGCATAGCCGCAGGTGGTGCTGCTGGTGAGGAGAAGAAAAGTTTCCAGCAAGGTGGATTTGAGATCGAACAGGTCGTGGCCGTTGGGGCCGCCGGCATAGGCCGTGCGCTGGACGGCGAAGACCGCGAAGAGCGAGGCGAAGATCATGCAGTCGGTCATGATGTAGACCCAGAAGCCGAAGACGGTTTCCGGATGCGGGTGGTCCAGATCGCGGTCTGGCTCCTGATGGACGTGACGCTGTTGGGCGGTCTCGCTCATGTTTGGGTTCGCGCGGCTTCAAGTTGGGCGATTTTTGCGGCGGGGATGGTGTAATCGACCTCCGATTGGAATGCGCGGGCGATTACGGTGGCGGTGATGCCGATCAGGGTCAGGATGGCCAGCCACCAGATGTGCCAGATGAGGCCAAAGGCGAGGACGCCGTCCAGCACGCCGATGATGAAGCCGCTGGCTGTGTTTTTGGGAAGTTCTATGTCGACGTATTCCGGGCTGGAAGATTTTGAAGGATTTTGTTTTTCCATCCAGAAGGCATCGATGCTTTCGACATGCGGGGTGCGGGCGAAATTATAGAAGGGCGGCGGTGAGGGGATGGACCATTCCAGGGTACGGGCGTTCCAGGGATCGCCGGTGAGATCACGGTTGAGGGCGCGGTCGCGGATGGAGATGTAGAGCTGTGCGACCTGGCAAAAAATGCCGATGCTGATGAGGACGGCGCCGAAAAACGCCAGGATGAGATAGGGCTGCCAGGCCGGGTTGTCGTAATGCGCGAGGCGGCGGGTCATGCCCATGAAACCGAGGATGTAGAGCGGCATGAAGGCGACGTAGAAGCCGGTGATCCAGAACCAGAAGGCGGCTTTGCCCCAGGCCTCGTTCAAGGTGAAGCCGGCAGCCTTGGGGAACCAGTAATTATAGCCGGCGAACATGCCGAACAAAACGCCGCCGATCAGGACGTTGTGGAAATGCGCGACCAGGAAGAGGCTGTTGTGCAGCACATAGTCGTTGCCGGGGATGGCGAGGATGACGCCGGTCATGCCGCCGATGGTGAAGGTGATGATGAAGCCGAGGCTCCATAGGACGGGGACGGTGAAGCGCAGCCGGCCGCCATAGATGGTAAAAATCCAGGAGAAGATTTTAACGCCGGTAGGGACGGCGATGATCATCGTCATGATGCCGAAGAAGGCGTTGACGCTGGCGGCCGAGCCCATGGTGAAGAAATGGTGCAGCCAGACCATGAAGGAGAGCACGGTGATGCAGACGGTGGCGTAGACCATGGTGCGATAGGCGAAGAGCGGCTTGCCGGCGAAGGTTGGAAATACCTCGGAATAGACGCCGAAGGCCGGCAGCATGAGGATGTAGACTTCCGGATGGCCCCAGGCCCAGAACAGGTTGACGTACATCATCGCGTTGCCGCCGAGATCATTGGTGAAGAAATGCGTACCGCAGTAACGGTCGAAGGCGAGGAGGGCCAAAGCGACGGTGAGGATGGGGAAGGCGATCATCATCAGCATGACGGTGCAGAAGGCGGTCCAGGTGAAAATCGGCATGCGGAAGAAACCCATGCCCGGCGCGCGGCGCTTGACGATGGTGACGAAGAAATTGATGCCGGTGAAGAGCGAGGAAAAGCCGGAGAGTTGCAGGACCCAGATGTAGTAGTCGACGCCGACATCCGGGCTGTAGGTGAGTTCCGACAGCGGCGGGTAGGCGACCCAGCCGGTTTTGGCGAAGTCGCCGATGGCGAGCGAGATGTTGAGCAGCAGGGCAGCGGCGACAACGAGCCAGAGGGAGACTGAATTCAGGAAGGGAAAGGCGACGTCGCGGGTGCCGATTTGCAGGGGCACGACGATGTTCATCAGCCCGATAATGAGCGGCATGGCGACGAAGAAGATCATGATGACGCCGTGTTCGGAGAAGAACTGGTCGTAATGATGAGGCGGCAGGAAGCCGGTGTTGCTGCCGTCGGCGATGGCTTGCTGGGTGCGCATCATCATTGCGTCGACAAAGCCGCGCAGCAGCATGACCAGAGCGACGATGATATACATGACGCCGATTTTTTTATGGTCGACGGAGGTGAGCCATTCGCGCCAGAGATAGCCCCAGCCGTGTTTTTTGGTGATGAAACTGAGCACGGCGAGGGCGGCGATGACCTCGAAGGCGACGGCCACCATGATGATGGGGCTGCTGATGGGGATTTGGTTGAAGGCGAGCTTGCCGAACATGTTACTGCGCCTTTACCGGTGGGGGCGTGTTTTTGTGCGGCGGCGCCGGGGTGCCGCTGTCTTCATGAAGGATGGCTTCGAACAACGCCGGGTCTGCGTGGCCGAAGATGGCTGGGGCGTCCTGTACCCCGGGCTTTTTCAATTTTGCGTAGGCCGCTGCGTCCAAATTTCCTGGTGCGCTTTGGGTTTGCGTGATCCAGGCGGCGAAATCCCGCGGTGACACTGCTTTTGTGCTGAAGTGCATTTCCGGAAAACCTTCGCCGCTGAAATTGGCGGAGATGCCGCGGAAGGTTCCGGGGTTTTTGGCGAGCAGATGGTCCTGCGTCTGCATGCCCGCCATGGCGTAGATTTGCGTGCCGAGGCGGGGGATGAAGAAGACGTTCATTACGGTGTCGGAAGTTATGCTGAAAGCGATTTGCGTGCCGGTGGGGATGACCAGCTGGTCGATGGTGGCGACGTGTTGGTCTGGATAGATGAACAGCCATTTCCAGTCCATTGAGACGGCGTCGATGCGTAAGGTCGGCATGTGTCCGGGCAATGGTTTGAACGGGTCGAGCGCCAGGGTTGATCGCCAATCCATGACGCCAAGGACGATGATGATGGCGAGCGGTATGCCCCAGATGGTCAGTTCTATCGGCGTTGAGCCGGAGAATTTTGCGTTGTAGCGGCGCTCGGGCGCGCCATCGCGGTAGCGCCAGGCGAAGAGGATGGTAAGGATAAAGACCGGGATGACGACGATGAGCATGGCGCCGGTGGTTTCCGCCAGTAGCCTTGCTTCCCGGACCCCGACCGGGCCGGCGGGCTGCAGCACGTCCATATTGCAGGCTGACAGAGCGAAAACTGGTAGCAATGTGAGCGGATACCGTTTGGCGACCCTGAGCAAAGCGCATCCCCACGCAATTAAAGCGGAGCTTACATAGGTGTAAAATTTTTAGTGGCACATGAATTGTTGGCAAGGCGGCGTTTACATCAGTATGAGGCCGAGCCGGAATGTGAAATTAGTTTTATTTAAGTGCCGGGCAGAGAAAATGCGCGCGCCATGGGCCAGATAATGGTGCGTTCGTATGAGGATATCGCATGACGCGCAAGCCAAAAATTAAACCATATAAGAATGCCGCGGGTGGTTGGGGGTCTGCGCAGTCGCTTGGCGATATTCTGATCAGGGAGAAGGTGATTGGGATGGTTGGTCGACGGATTATGCCAGGGTGCGCACCGCGATTGCCGAGACCTATCCAGAGATATTCAAGGATATGGAAACGCGGCTGTGGAATCCGGGTGGATTTGCAAGACCGATCAAAGCTCGGCAGAGGGTTTGGCAAACTGAGAATAAGAAGGCGAATTTTATCACGCCTTTGAATCTGGTGGAGGACGCAGAGGTTAAGGATGACGCGCGGCAGATTTTTCGGATGATGACGCTGCGAAGCAATGATCAGTTCAACACGACGATCTATGGGTATAACGACCGGTTTCGCGGGATCAAGAATACCAGGATGGTGGTGCTGCTCAGCCGGAACGATATGGTGCGGCTGGGGATAGAGGAAGGGCAGAACTTGTGGATTTCCACCCAGTTTCACGATGGGGTGGTGCGCGAGATGCGCGGTTTTCGAGCAACCGGCTATGATATTCCCGATGGTTGTTGTGCGACCTATTACCCGGAAGCGAATGCGCTTTTGCCGCTGGCGCATTACGCGCAGGGTAGTTTCACGCCGGCCGCGGAATCGATTCCCGTTCAGATTTTTACGTTGGCGGCGGCGCCAGCTGGGTGAGCAGGTTTTCCAGATCGGCGAGTTTTACCGGTTTGACCAGGTGGTGGTCGAACCCCGCATCGCTGGCTGATGTTTTGTCGCGATCTCGGCCCCAGCCGGTTTGCGCGATGATCGGGATGTTACGGAAGCGTTCCACCTCGCGAAGGGCTCGGCACACGGCGTAGCCATCCATGCCGGGCAGGCCGATATCGAGAAGGATGACATCCGGGGAGAAATCCTGAGCGGCCTGGAGGGCTTGTTTGCCATCGTTGATCAAGGCGTAGTCGTGGCCCAATTCTTCGAGCATCCAGCCGACGGTTTGGGCTACTTCGACCATGTCGTCCACCACCAGCACTTTGAGACGCTGGGCCAAGGCGGGCGTCGTGACTGCCGGTTGCGGCACCGGTAGGGTTTCCGGACTTGGTGTTCGTGGCAGGCGGATCGTGAAAATGCTGCCGTGGCCGGTGCCAGGGCTGTGGACTTCGACCGTGCCGCCGTGCATGACGACGAGTTGCCTGACGAGCGCCAGACCGATGCCAAGGCCGCCCTGGGCGCGGTCGAGATGATTGTCGACCTGGGCGAAGAGTTGGAAGACCTCGGAGAGCATGTTTGCCGGAATGCCGATGCCGTTATCGGAGACGGTGATGATTGCGCTTTCATCTGTGACGCTGGCGGTAAGGGAGATGCAGCCGCCGGTAGGGGTGTATTTGGCGGCGTTGTTGAGGAGATTGCTGATGACCTGGGCGAGGCGGGTTAGATCCGCGTCGAGCCAGATGGGCTGTTCGGGTAGATCGACGATGAGCGTGTGACCGGCGGCTTCGATCTGTGGCGAGCTCGTCTCCAGCGCCGAGCGGAATATTTCCGAGACCTGCAGTTTTTCCTTGCGGAGTTCGATTTTTCCCTGGCTGACGCGGGCGACATCGAGAAGGTCGTCGATGAGGCGGACAAGATTGAATAATTGCCGGTCCATCATGTCGCGAATTTCTTCGGCGCGCTTGCCCTCCCGGCTGCGGCGTAGAACGTCCAGACCATGGCGGAGCGGTGCCAGCGGATTGCGCAGCTCATGGGCCAGCAATGCGAGGAATTCATCCTTTTTGAGGTCGGCTGCCTGCAGCGCTTCGGCCTGCATTTTGAGTGCGTCATGCTGCTCGGCGATTTGTTGGCGCTGCCGGTAGAGGTCGAAGAATATGCCGGCTTTGCTGCGCAGGATGTCGGCTTCGATTGGTTTTTGAATGAAATCGACCGCGCCGGCCTCGTAGCCGCGGAAGCGCCATTGCGCGTCGTGATTGCCGGCCGTGACGAAGATGATCGGGACGTGGCGGGTACGCTCGAAGCCGCGCATCAACTCTGCCAGTTCGAAACCATTCAGCCCGGGCATTTGAACGTCCACCAGGGCCAGTGCGACATCGTGTTGCAGGAGGAGTTCCAGCGCTTCGTCGCCGGAGCGCGCCTGCAGCAGGACCAGCCCGTCGCGGCGCAGCAGGGCTGCGAGCGAGAGGAGGTTTTCCTCCAGATCGTCGACCAGCAGAAAGTGAACGGGGGTCATTACAGGCACTATACCTTCTCGAGGCTGCGCAGATAGAGGGCAATATCGGCAAGGGCCAGAACCCGCGCGGAGGGGCAGGCGGTGATGGCGGCGGCCGGCATGGCGGTAGCGTAGGCGCCGGCCGGCGATTGGATGATGGCACTGCCGCCGGCATCCGCCACGGACTTCACACCATAAGCGCCGTCCTGGTTGGCGCCGGTCAGCACGATGGCGAGCAGGGCTGGGCCGTAGGCGTCGGCAGCGCTCTCGAACAGGACGTCGACGGAAGGGCGGGAGAAGAACACCGGTTCATCGTTGGAGAGGGACAGGGTTCGATCCATTTCCACCAGCAGATGATAACCGGGGGGCGCGAAGTAGATGGTGCCGGGGCGGATGGGCTCTTTGTCTTCGGCTTCGGCCACCGGCAAGTTGCATTTTTCGCGGAATAGATCGGCGATGATGCTGGTCCGGTCGGGTGGGATGTGGACGACCACCATGATCGGGAGAGGGAATTTTTGCGAGAGGGCAGGCAGGATGATCGACAATGCCTCGACGGCGCCGGCGGACGCGCCGATGACGATGGCCTGGAGGTTGGGGTCAGATGGCGGGGTCATTCTGCCCGCCTTTGATAGATCTTTTCGTCCTTGACGAAGTCGAGGAAGGCGCCGGCGTGGTTGGAGAAGCGCAGGCTTTCTTTGGCGCCAAGCCCGAGAAAGCCTTTTCGGGTCAGAGAGTCTTTGAACAGGCCGACGGCGCGGTCCTGCAATGGCCGATCGAAATAGATCATCACGTTTCTGCATGAGATCAGATGCATCTCGGCGAAGACGGCGTCGGTGACCAGGCTGTGGTCTGAGAAGACGACGCGCTGGCGCAGGCTCCTGTCGAAGACGGCGCGGCCGTAGGCGGCGGTGTAGTAATCCGAAAGCGATGATTTGCCGCCGGATTTGCGGTGGTTGGCGGTGAAGAGCTGCATGCGGTCGAGGGCGTAGATTCCGGCATTTGCCTTATCGAGCGCTTCCTGGTTGATGTCGGTTGCGTAAAAAAGAGTGCGGTCTTCAAGGCCTTCTTCTCGGAACAGGATGACGAGGGAATAGAGCTCTTCGCCCTCGCTGCAGCCGGCGACCCAGACTTTAAGCGACGGATAGGTGCGTAGATGCGGCAGGACCTTTTCCCGCAGGCCGAGGAAGTAGGAAGGGTCGCGGAACATTTCGCTGACCTGGATGGTGAGGAAACTGAGTAGATGCGGGAGTAGGGCAGGGTTATGCAGCAGGCCATCCTGGAGTTGTGAATAGGTGGCAAAGCCCATTTGCTCGCGCGCGCGGTTCAGGCGCCGTTTGATGGAGGCCTGGGCATAATTGCGGAAATCGTAATGATAGTGCTGAAACAGCGCCTCCAGCAGAAGCTTGATCTCCAGAGCCTCGAGTTTTGATTCCGGGACATCGCTCACTGCGGCATCCAGACGCGCACCAGGGAGAGGAATTTCTCCAAATCCAGCGGCTTTGCCATGTAATCGCTGGCGCCGGCTTCGATGCATTTTTGCTGATCGTCAGGCATCGCCTTTGCGGTGAGCATGATGATCGGGAGTTTTTTCCATCCGCTCTCCTTGCGGATTTCGCGGGTGGCTGTGAGACCGTCCATGACCGGCATCATCACGTCCATGAGGACGAGGTCGATCGCCAGCGCATTGTGGTGTTTTGATTTCTCGAGGAGGGTCAGCGCCTCGCGGCCGTTGCGGGCGATCTCGACGATGGCGCCGCGGGGTTCGAGAATGTTGGTGAGGGCGTAGACGTTGCGGACATCGTCTTCGACGATGAGAATGCGCCGTCCTTCGAGGATGGCGTCGCGGTTCTGCGCTTTGCGGATCATTCTTTGCTGCTCGGCGGGCAGATCCGAGACGACCTGGTGCAGGAACAGGGTTACTTCGGCGAGGAGACGTTCGGGGGATTTGGCGCCCTTGATGATGATCGATTTCGAATAACGCCGCAGGCGCAGCTCGTCATCGGCCGATAGGTCGCGGCCAGTGTAGACGATGACGGGCGGGAAGGAATAGGCGCCCTCCCGGCTCAGCGTTTCCAGCAAGGCGTAGCCCGAGGCGTCTGGTAGAGAGAGGTCCAGCACCATGCAATCGAAGGTATTGTTTTTGAGCTGTTCCAGGCATTCCGCCGCGGTTCCCGCCATGATTGTTTCGACATCCGGCGATCTGAGCAGCTGTCCGACGGCTTCGCGCTGGAGATTGTCGTCCTCGACGATGAGCACGCGGTGCATGCGCTGGGATAGTCTGAGCTCGAGTTTTTTCAGGACGTCCGCAAGTTCCTCGCGTTTTACCGGCTTGGTCATATAGCCGATGGCACCGAGCGAAAGTGCGGTTTGCGTGTGGTCATGGCCGGAAACGACGTGAATGGGGATATGGCGGGTTTTGGTGTCGCGCTTGAGTTGGTCGAGCACGGAGAGCCCTGAGCTGTCGGGCAGGCCGACGTCGAGAATGACGGCGCTCGGGAGATATTGGCGGGCGAGGCTGAGGGCTTCGGCCGCGGTATTGGCGACCAGGGATTCGAAGCCCATTTCCTGGGAGAGGTCCAGCAGGATGTCTGCGAAATTCTCGTCGTCTTCAATGATCAGCAATACCCGTTTGGCGCCGGTGAGCGTGTTGCGGTCGTCCGGGCGCTTACGTGCTACGGCCGGCGGGAGAAAGCTGTTATTAGACTGCGGCGCGATGGGCGCCGCGGGCGTGTTCGGACGCTGGTCGCGTTTGACGACCAATGCGGGGGAATAGACATCCGGAACGATAAGGCTGAAAACGCTGCCCTGGCCGGGGCGACTTTCAAGTTTGATAACGCCGCCGAGCAAGCGCGCGAGTTCCCAGGAAATGGAAAGACCGAGGCCGGTGCCGCCGTATTTGCGGCTGATGGTGCCGTCGGCCTGGCGGAAAGCTTCGAACACGCTCGCCTGCTGGTCTTCCGCGATGCCGACTCCGGTATCGCTGATGGCAAAGGCCAGGCGATCATCGGTTGCTTTGGCGATGTTGACTGTGACTTGTCCCTTCTCCGTAAACTTGAAGGCGTTTGAGAGGAGGTTTTTGAGGATCTGTTCGAGGCGCTGCAGATCGGTGTTGATGTAATCCGGACAATCTGGCGCGATCGTGACGGTGAAATCGAGACCCTTGTTTTGTGCGACGGGCCGGAACATCTGGTTGATGTCGCCGGCTATCTGCTGGAGGGTCACCGGTTCCGGGCGGATCTCGACATGGCCGGCCTCGATTTTGGAAAGGTCCAGGATATCGTTGATCAAAGTAAGCAGGTCGTTGCCGGATGACTGGATTGTCTGGGCGTATTTGATCTGTTCGGCGGTCAGGTTGTCGTCGGGGTTGTCGGCGAGCAGTTTGGCAAGAATCAACGAGGAGTTGAGCGGGGTTCGCAGCTCGTGCGACATGTTGGCGAGGAAGTCGGTTTTATATTGGCTCGCCTGTTCCAGCTCGCGCGCCCGCAGCTGGGCGATGGCGTTGGCTTCCTCGAGTTCGTCGCGATGCGTCTCCAGCGTCTGGGCTTGTTCTTCCAGCTGCGCGTTGGTTTGCTCCAATTCGATTTGCTGCTGTTCCAGGCGGGCCTGGGATTCTTTCAATGCCCTGCTTTGTTCTTCCAGTTCTTCGTTGGAAACCCGTAATTCTTCTCCCTGCACCTGGAGTTCTTCCGATTTGCGCTGGGTATCCTCAAGAAGGTCTTGCAGTTCGGCGCGGTAATTTGCGGTGCGGACGCCGACGGCGATCGCGCCTGAGTTTTCATTCAGGAACTCGAGCGATTCCGTCCGTACCGGCTTGTTGAAGCCAAGTTCCAGGACCGTGTTGACGAGGCCGTCGACATTGGCCGGCCAGATGACGAGGTGGCGTGGCTTGCTTTGCCCCAATGCGGAACCGAAGGCAATATATCCGTCCGGCACATCGTCGAGAACGAGGTGGCGGTTTTCACGTGCGGCTTGCCCCAGCAGAGCCTCATTTGCCTGGAAGCGTTCCGGCAAGGTGGCACCCGGGGGCACGCCATATTTTGCGGCCAAATGGAACTCGTCTCGCGCGGTTTTGCGCATGACGTACACGGCGCCGGCGACGGCGCCGAGATATTCGGCCAGAAAGCTGAGAATCTGTTCGCCAAGCGCTTCGCTTCGCTGGTCGCCCAGCATGGCTGTCGCCAGGCCGGCCTTGCCCGTTTGCAGCCATTCCAGCCGATTGCGGGCAAGGGTTGCCCGGCGAATCAAAAAGCCGACGACCGCCGTGAGGACCATTCCGAGCAAGCCGGATAACAGCCCGCTTGCGGTCGCCCGTTCGTACGCCGCTGTCATTTCGGTCAGTCTGGCGGTGCGAAGGTTCCTTTCGATCTGATACATTGTGGCGATCTGGGCGCGGATGGCGTCCATTTCAGTTTTGCCGCGATTGGTCGTGACGACGCTGAGCGCTACCTGCGGACCTTGGGAGCGATTCAGGTCTATCGTCTGCTTCAGCTCTGCAAGCTTGGCGTAGATATGCGGTCTCAATGCGGCTAAATTGATTTGCTGGGCCGCATTGTCGCTGGTCAGGTTTGAAATTCTATTGAGCTGACCGGGGATTGATTCGAGCGCTGCATTATAAGGCGCCAAATAGCTTTCATTATTTGTCAGGAGATAGCCACGCTGACCGGTCTCGGCGTCCTGGGCGCTGGATAGCAGCGCGCTCAATGCGACGATGACATCTCCGGAGTGGACAATCTTTTGGTTGTCTTTCAGTAACGTTTGAAGGTTTTGATAGGCAGCGGTGCCGCTGATAATAAAAAAGACGAAAGCGCCGAGGAGGGTGAAGGCAACGACCGGGTCAAGGCCCGGTTTTCTGCTGGTTTTGACGAACTCTGAACGCTTAGGCATCAACACTCTCAATCAATATACGGGGCTGGCGGCCACGAGAACTCAATATCCCGATGCGGCGACGCCCCGCAACGTCACCCTATATGGAAACGGATTACGAATGCTCAATGTGCGCGCGCTGCGTCCCGCTGGTTGTTGGAAGATAAACATTCCGGGCTGTTTTGGGGGGGGCGGCGAGCGGCCGCTCAGCAAATTTATAGCTAAGCCATTGAATTAATTTGGAGATTTAGAGTGTGTTCTGAGGGTTCTGTCGTATCGGCCATTCGTGATGCCGAGCGGCCCGGAGACCGCCAAATCAGGAGCCGTCATCGGCGCCGGCGGTGGCTCGGTGCGGTCGCTTGAAAGGACCAAAATGATTTATTGGACGGTCTTCTTATAAGTTTTCGTAAATGCCTGCAGCGAAAGGCTTCAGGAGGCATACATACCCTCTTGACCGGCGCGGACTATATATATAACTATTTGAGCTGTTGGTTAGACGATGGGCGAGAGCTCACGGAGACTGATGCGTTTGCCCAAATAAAAATAGGCAAGCGGTGTGGGGACTGATTCAAGAACGGAGTTTGCAATGAGCGGCCTCCACTCGTTTGTAGCTGAGTCTGCTTTGACACGGAACCAGCCCGCGGCTTGGTTGACGCTTGTGATTCGAAAACCCAAGGCCGCTGCGAAGATTATTGCGTTGCCGGCTATCAACGCCTGAATTGAAATTATCGCGCACGCTCAATCCAAGAAAAAAATAAACTGAAGGGAGTACCCAATGAATCGACGGAAATTTGGCCTTTTGGCCGGCACGAGTGCGGCCAGCCTGGCGACGGCTTCGACTTTGCGCCCGGCCTTTGCTCAGACAGCCGCGGACCCCAATTTATTGAAAACGACGCTGACGCCAATGGGAGCGGAACGCGCGGGCAATGCCGATGGTTCGATCCCGGCTTGGACGGGCGGCTTGTCCGCGCCGGAAAATCCCGAAGGGACAAGCTGGGACTGTCCGTTGCCATTTCCGAAAGGCTCGCCGATTTACACGGTGACGAAAGACAACCTTGCCCAATATGCGGATATCGTGCCGGTTGGCATTCAGGCACAGATCACCAATTGGGGCATGAGCCTGCAAGTATACGAGACGCGGCGGACCTATGCGGCTCCGCAATATGTTTATGACAACACGGCGCTGAACGTCACGCGTACCAAGATACCTGCCGGAGGACCTCGCTATGGATTCACCGGCGCTTTTGCCGGACCTCCGTTCCCGATTCCCGACACATCCGACCCCTATGTTGCCGGCGCGCAGATTATCTGGAACCACCTTATCGCTTGGTCAGGTTTTACGTTCCGGAATACCGGTGGGCCGGCTTTTGTGGTTGAGGGCAATAGCGTTGTTTTGGCCTCAAATGCCTATAATAACTTCCATTACCCTTATTACGACCCGAATGGGTCGGCTGAGACGTATCAGGGCTATGCCGACTATCTGCACTCGACCGATTTCGCGCCCGCGAATATTCAGGGCCAGGAATTGATCATCTGGCATACCAGCAACTCCACCATCCATCCGGACATCGCCTGGCAGTTGCTGAACGGCGAAGCGCGGGTGCGCAAGGCGCCAAACGAAGCGTTCGATATCCCCAATGCCGGCACCAACGGAATCGGCAATCTTGACGAGAATGTCTGCTTCTATGGGAACCCCATCCAGTATGACTGGAAATATATCGGCAAGAAGGAGATGCTGGTTCCCTATCACTGCAATGATTTGCGGTATGCGGAATACCGGCCGGTTTTGACGCCGCATTTCGTGAATCCGGATTACGTTCGCTGGGAAAAGCATCGCGTATGGGTGATTGAAGCAACCTTGCATCCCGGCTTCCGCAATGTGACTTCGAAGCGGCGGTTCTATGTCGACGAAGATAGCTGGTTTGCCCTGGTGGGCGAGGGCTATGATTCAGGCGGCGGTCTGGAGAAGGTCTATATGATCCAGAATGCCTGCTTCCCGACGCTGCCTGGCACGGTTCAGCAAACCTCTCTGGTGTTCAATATTCAGACGGGTAATTACGCCTATAACGGTCCAATCAAAATTGATGGTGTCGTAACGCTGCAGATACGTGACAACATGAGCCCGGCGGAATTCAATCCGTCGGCAATGGCGGCCAATTCCAGCTTCTGAGGATTGAGATGGTATGAGGGCGGGCTTGCTGCATGTAATCATGCAGCGCGCCCGCCCTTAGCTACCGGCCCGACAAGAAAAGGAAAACAGAAGTGAGCGATGTTCTAACCCCGCCGGCATTAAACGAGTCCGGTGATGCGGGTAGCGCTCGCAAGCAGACGCGCCGCATTGTCGATGCGGATGCGCATATTGAAGCGCCGCATGAGGCGTGGGCAGATTATTTGCCGGAAAATCTCCGTGATCGGGCGCCGAAGATCGAGCATGGCGAGGAGCATGACTGGATCGTGTTCGAGGGCAAGCGCCGGCCGGTGATGCTGATCCAGAATCAGGCCGGGCGCGACGGCAAGAATTTTAAAATGGTCGGCCGCCGGGACGAGCAGCGCAAGGTCTGGCTGCCGGAAGTGCGAATTGCCGACATGGATACGGACGGGATGGATACCGCGATCATGTATGGCGGCGGTCCGCTGCCGACCACCGATGCGGATTTATATATTGCGAGCTTCGATGCCTATAATCGTTGGGTATTCGATTATTCCGGCTATGACCGCAGGCGGTTGATTCCCGTAGGCTACGTGCCGACCCGCGACCCGGACGAAACCGTGGCCATGCTGAAGCGTTATGCGAAGATGGGTTTCACCACGGTGAATATTCCGGCTTTTCCGCAGGCGAGCGGCGCTGAGGCGCTGAAGGCGCGAGCCGAAGGGCTGTTGACCGGCAAGGGCGATATGGGGGACGCTCAGGCCGCGGCGCTGACGGGCGATCCCTCCGGCGGGCGTTCTTATGCGAGTGCTGAATGGGAGCCGCTTTGGGCCGCGCTGCAGGACCTCGATCTGACGGTGACGATGCATCTTGGCGGCCGCCTGACGCGGTTCCAGATGAAGGAGCATTTTCTGCCGGATCTGGTGATGACCAAGCTGGCGATGGCCGAACCGGTGGCGATTGCCATATATAACGGCATCTTTCAGAAATATCCGAAGCTGCGCTTTGGCATCATCGAGAGCGGCGTCGCCTGGATGTCCTGGATGGCGGAGTATATGGACCGCACCTGGGAGAAGCAGCGCTACTGGGTCGACAGCACGCTGACCGAAAAGCCGAGCTTTTTCATGGACCGCAATGTTTATGGATCGTTCATCAATGATCGGAACGGTATTCTGAATTATGACCGGCCGGGCGGCAAGAATATCATGTGGTCTTCGGATTATCCGCATTCGGAGACAACATGGCCGAATTCGGACAAGGTGATTGCGCGCGACTTTGCGGGCATTCCGGAGAATATCATCACCGAGATCACCTGCACGACGGCAGAGAAATTTTATAAGATCACTGGCTGAGACAAAGTTGCAGTAAACTGTTTTTGTTGTCCTGAACTTCTCAGAAAACTGGGGACGGGCGGGTGCGCCGTGATTTTCCGGTTCAATGCATGCTGCCGAAACGCGGGTCATCGCTCGGCCGGATAATGTTGCTATACGACGCGATGCTTAGCGCCTGCCAGTTGCAGAACGGGTTGGGCCTGATACATGGTATGCAACCAAGGAGGGCATTGCATGCCAGAGCAAGAACAGGCCGGAGGCCCTGAAAAACGCAAGAGACAACTGCCGGCACTTGAGGTTCAAAGCGCTTTTTTTTGGACCAGCGGGTCGACCGGCGCATTGCAAATTGCCCGTTGTACGGCTTGCGAACATTACGTGCATCCGCCGTTGCCGCGCTGCCTGAAATGTCAGAGCGTTACCGCGCCGCATGCGGTTTCAGGACTTGGCAAGGTGAAGACCTTTACCGTGAATATTCAACAATGGGCACCGGGGATGGAGGTGCCTTTTGTGTTTGCGGCGGTGGAGCTTGCCGAGCAGCGCGAGCTTTATGTGCTGACCAATATCGTCGATTGCGAGGTGGCGGCAGTGTATTCCGACATGGACGTCGAAGTTAAGTTCGAACAGCAGGAAGATGTTTATCTGCCGATGTTCCGGCCCCGGGAGGTTGCGAATGCCGGTTGAGCTTCATGCGGAAAAGCAGGTTTGCATTACCGGTATCGGCCAGTCCGAGGTTGGGCGACCTTCCAAAAAGACAGCGCTGAACCTGACGATCGATGCGTGTTTGGAGGCGATTGCCGATGCCAGGCTGAAGCCTGCGGATATCGATGGGATTACCACCTGGCCGGGAGAAAGCCAGGATACGTCTGGGTTTTCGCCGGTCGGTTCGACGGAGGCGATGTTTGCGCTGGGGCTGCAGCCGAAATGGATTGGGTCCTGCAACAGCGGACATGCGCATATGAGCGCGATTTTCGAGGCGATTTTTGCGATTGCTTCGGGAATGTGCCGGCATGTTCTGGTGTTCCGGACGGTGGCGCAGGCCAGTGCCGTGAGTTCGGCGCGGGAGACCAGTCTGATGGGCGGCCGGGGCGGGGCGGATGCGCGGGTGCGCGGGTTCATGTCGTGGACGGTGCCGTTCGATGCCGTCTCTCCGATCAATATCTTTGGGCTTTATGCGCAGGCTTATTTTGACAAATATGGCGCGACGTCGGAGCAGCTGGGCGCGGTTGCCGTGAATGGGCGCAAGATGGCCGGGCTTAATCCGAAGGCCGTGTTTCGCAAGCCGCTCAGCATCGAGGCGTATATGGCGTCGCGGGTGATCTCGACGCCGCTGCGGCTTTATGATTGCGATATACCCGTTGATGGTTCCACGGCGTTGCTGTTTTCGCATCGGGATGCGGCGCGCGACATGGCGCGGGCACCGATTGAGATTGAGGCGATGGGGATGTCGATCGGCGGGATCGGCCATGGGCTGCATCTTGGGGATTTTACCCGGATGGAATCCGATAAGGCCGGTGAAATGCTGTGGTCGCGGACCGATTTGAAACCGGCGGATGTTGATTTGGCGCAGATTTATGACGGGTTTTCTATTTTGACGCTGCTTTGGCTGGAGAGCATGAAATTATGCGGGCGCGGCGAGGCGGCTGCGTTTGTTGAAGGTGGCAGTAGGATTGGTCTGGATGGGGTGCTGCCGTTGAATACCAGTGGGGGGCAGCTCTCGATGGGGCGGCTGCATGGATATGGGCATACCTATGAGGCGTGCCTGCAGCTTTTTGGACGTGCTGGAGAGCGGCAGGTTAGGGATGCGAAGGTTTGCGCAGTGGCCAATGGCGGGTTTGGGCACGGGGCGCTGCTGTTGAAGCGGGGTTGAGTAGCTGCGACTTTTCGTTGTGCGGTTGTTAAGATGGATTGCCGCGCTGCGCTCGCAATGACGGCTTTGGTGGGCCGCTTTCTTCAGAACTGTGTGCCGCCGTCGCAGTTGATCAGGGCGCCGGTCATATAGGCGGCGCGGTTGGAAAGCAGGAAGGCGTAGAGGTCTGCGAGTTCTTCCGGGCGGCCGGGGCGGTCCAGAGCGACATGGAGGTGGTATTCTTCCTGCATCGCTTTGCTGATGGCCTCGAAACGGGGGAGGCCGTATTTTTTCATGGCGATTTCCGCGATTGCGTTGACCGATTCGCCGGCAACGAAGCCGGGGGCGACGGTGTTGGCGCGGATGCCTTGCTTGCCGTAGGTCAGCGCGATGTTTTTCGTCAGCGTGACGACGGCGGATTTCATGGTTGCGTAGCCGAGCAAGGGCGGTTTCATGGCGCGGATGGAGAGTGCCGCGGTGGTGGCGATGGTGCCGCCACCGGCGGCGATGAGATGCGGGATTGCTGCCCGGCACGAGCGGACTGTCGACATGACGTGATCCTGAAAATAGCCGTCCCATTCTTCGTCGGTGACATCGAGCAGGGTTTTGCGGGTCTGCATGACGCCGGAGGTGATGGCGATGCCGTTGAGCTGACCGAAATCGGCCGCGACTAAAGCGATTGCGGCTTCGACGGAACCTTTGAGCGAGGCGTCGGCGACATACATGCGGACATCGGCACCGAATTCTTCGGCGATGGCGCGGGCGCGGGTCTCACCGCGTTCGCGCTTGCGGCCGATCAGTGCGACCTTGGCGCCTTCGGCTGCGAGTATCCGCGCCGTCTCAAAGCCCATGCCGCTGGTTCCGCCGACGAGGGCATAGGCCTTGCCTTTTACACCGAGATCCATTGTTTTCTTCCTATTGTTAGCTGACGGGTTCGGCGGTTTTCCAGTAGCGTTCGCGCAATTGCTTTTTCAGCATTTTACCGGTTGGGTCGCGCGGCAGTTCCGGTTCGAAGTCGATTGATTTCGGGCATTTGAGGGATGCCAGATGTTTGCGGCAATAGGCGATGAGTTCGGCTTCCAGTTGCGGGCCGGCTTTGGACCCCACTGCCGGCTGGACGACGGCTTTTACCTGCTCGCCCATATCCGGATCGGGGATGCCGAAGACCGCGACGTCGGCGACGTCGGGGTGCATGGTCAGGACGTTTTCGGCTTCCTGCGGATAGATGTTGACGCCGCCGGCGATGATCATGAAGGCGCGGCGGTCGGTGAGGAAAAGGTAGCCGTCTTCATCGACATGGCCGATGTCGCCGAAGGTTGCCCAGTTTGCGAATGTGGGATGCCGGGTGTCGCGGGTTTTTTGGTCGTCGTTCAGATATTTGAAGTCTGCATTGCCTTCGAAATAGACTAGCCCGGTTGTGTGCGGCGGGACTTCGGTGCCGGTCTCATCGCAGACGTGGATTTTGCCTTGCATCAGGCGACCGACCGAGCCTGGTTTGCGCAGCCATTCGTGGCTGTTAATCATGGTGGAACCGACGTTTTCGGAGCCGCCGTAGATTTCGAACAATATGGGTCCCCACCACTCGATCATTGCGCGTTTGACATCGACCGGGCAGGGAGCCGCGGAGTGCAGCGCCAGGCGCATTGAGGAGACGTTGTATTTTGCCCGGACTTCGTCGGGCAATTTCAGCATGCGGGTGAACATGGTTGGCACGAACTGGCCGCGCTGGGCCTGATATGTCTCGATCGCGGCGAGGGTTTTTTCGGGGTCGAATTTCTCGAAGACAACGACGGTGGCACCGAGTTTCAATTCGGCGATAACGAAGTTGAGCGGACCGGTGTGGTAGAGCGGGGCGGTGGCGATAAAGACCGTGCCGGGCTGCGGGTTGTAGAGTTTTTGGTGGAACTGCAAATAGAAATCGGGCTCGTCGAAGGGCTGCTCGCTAAGCGGGCGTTGAATTCCTTTTGGGCGGCCGGTGGTGCCGGAGGAATAGATCATGGCAAGGCCGGTCGACTGATCGGCAATTGGCGTGTCCGGCATTTTTGCGGTTTCGGTTTCCCAGTGGGCGAAGCCCGGTAGGTCTTCACGCATGGCGAAGCAATGTTCCAATTGCGGGCAGAGGCCTTTCACCTCGCGCGCCAGTTGCGCGGCGGCGGGGCCGATGGTGGCGTCGATGATCAGGATGCGGGCCTTTGCGTCGTTGACAATATAGGCGGCTTCGGCGGCGCCGAGCTTGGCCGGGATCGGCACCATGTAGAGGCCGGCCCGTTGCATCGTCATAACGGTTTGCAGGTAGCCGGGGCTGTTCGGGGCCCAGACCGCAAAGGTGTCGCCGCGATTGAGGCCAAGCCCGCGCAGCAGATGCGCGCCGCGGTTGGATGCGTTGTCGAGTTCCGCGAAGGTCAAGGTTTCGCCGGAGCCCATGAAGCGCAGCGCGATCGCATTGGGGGTTGCCTTTGCCCAGTGATTGATATGCATGGTTCCTCCAAATTTCGCACCTGGATTCCTTGGGGTAGAACCGAGAAGGCGGGCGCTTCTGGCGGCGTCCGTAAGCGCGTTCTTCCGAGGCAGGCCGAAATGATTTTGCCGTAAAACAAATAGTTATACAAGTCAGCGCGCGGGCCAGGGCATCCGCCGGATAATGCGCTCGTTCAGAGGAGCGTTTTGAGCAAAGCCAGCGTTCCGGCCCAGGAGATCGCGTCGGCCAGCGGATCATAGGCGATGCCGGGGAGCGGGAGGCAGCCGGAATCGACGTCGGTGAAGCCGTGGTAGCTGTTGCCGAATTCGGTGATGTGCCATTTCGCTGCGGCGTCGATCATTTCCTGACGGAATTGCGCGGTATGCGCGGGAGGCGCGTTGGGGTCGAGCGCGCCGTTATAGGCGACCACCTGGGCTTTCAGGGTTTCGCGTTGCGCGGGGCGGTTGGTGGTCAGCAGGCCGTGATAGCTCACTACCGCTTTGACGTCGGCGCCGGCGCGGGCGAGTTCGAGTACGCATTGGCCGCCGAAACAGTAGCCGATGGCGGCGATGCGTGCGGGATCGACCTCAGGGCGGGATTTCAGCGTCTCGAACCAGGCGAGCGTGCGGGCGCGGATAAGGTCTGGATCGTGAAACGGGGAGAAGCAGGCGGTGATTGCGGTGATATCTGTTGGATTATAGACGCCGTCGCCAAACATGTCGGTGGCGAGGGCAATATAGCCGAGTTCGGCCAGTTTGCGGGCGGCGTGCAAGGTTAGCGGACCGGTGCCTTGGGCGGTGTGCATGACCATGACGGCGGGATGCGGACCGGGGCCTGCGGGCACGAAAATGCTGCCGACGAGGTTAGCGCCTTCATGTTGAAGCGTGATCACATTTTCCATCGCGTTCCACCTTTCGTTCTTTGCGCAGTTTTCTTGTGCAAATAGCGCAGAAACTGCGGCCGTCCAAGCCAGTGGCGGCTGCGCCGCGCCAATTCTCGGAATGGTTAAAAACCGTCGCCGGATTGACGCCGATTTGCCGCGGTTTATAGAGTCTGGCTGGCATCGCCGCAGACGGATGCTGGAGGAATACGCGATTTTGTCAGTTGCAGGCAGCGCAGCGGCGCGGGGCGTGACGGTGCGGGTTAAGCGCCCGGGCGAGCGGCGCAGTCTGTCACGATCGGCGACGCGGGCGCTCGATGTGCTGGAAATTTTTGGTCAGCTGCGACGGCCCTTGCGGGCTGTGGAGATCGCTCATGCGCTTAACCTGCCGGCGTCGACAGCGAACCAGTTGCTGAAGACGATGGTGGGATCTTCGCATCTTATGTTTGATGCGGTTGCAAAATCCTATCTTCCCTCGCCACGGCTGTCGCGGTTTGGGACGTGGATGATTGAGACTTATGGCAGTGACGACAGGCTGAGCAAGCTTATTCACCATGTGCAGCGGGAGACCGGTGAGATTGTGACGCTGACCACGCCGAATGATTTGTTCATGCAGCTTGTGGATTGGCATGATGCCGGACCGGTCAGCCAGGCGGCCAGCGCCGAGCGCGGGCTGAACGTTTCGATCTTCGGTTCGGCGACAGGGACTGCCTATCTTGTCACATTGCCGGAGACGGAGGTGGCGCGGCTGGCTGAGCGCGCACGCATCAACGCCGAGCAGTTTGGAACGCTGCGTGCGGAATTGGCGCGTATTCGGGATTCAGGCGTAGCCGATTGCAAGAGCGGTAACGGCACGTGGTCTGTCGCGGCGCGGCTTTCATGGGCAAGTTTTCCGGCGCCGCTCATTCTGGGTCTGGCTGGACCGCAAACGCGGATACAGGCAATTTTGCCGCGGCTGCGCGAGTTATTGCGGCAGGCCGCGGCGCGGCCTGCCATGCGCGAGGATGCTTTGACCTTTCAATCTGAATAATATCTTCAGATTATCAATGTTGCTTTTCCATTTTTAGGCGCCGATTTTTTCTGCCCCTTTGATCGCGCTTGCCAGTGCCGCCGCGGTGCGGTTGGCGCCTTTTTTGTTCAGCTGCGGCATGACATGTTTCGATAACAGCTCGATGGATTTCAGCACAGCCTCATGCGGCAGATAGCCGAAATTGAGGTAGCACAGCAGCTGGTCGATGCCGGCTTCTTCGTATTTCAGGCATTTCTGCAGGCACTCGTCGGGGGTGCCGACGATGACCATGTCTTCCTTGTCGAACTGGTTGATGTCGAACTCGCCGCGGGCGCGGGCTTCGAGCAGCGGAAAAGCAGCGGCTTGCTCCTGCGGCGAGCGCTGCGCCATTTCCCATTTCAGGATGAACTCCGCGATGCCTTTGTACCACCACCACATGGAATCCCAGAGGCGGTTTTTCTCAAAATCGTCGCGCGATTCGGCGCAGTGGACCAAGGTGTAGATGCCGACCTGGTTGGTCTGCACATCGGTGAGCAGTTTCGCGCGTTCCTGGGCGGCGCGGTATTTTGCGATCATCGGCTTCAACGTGCTGAGCGGCTGCATGATGCTGAAGCAGAGCAGGCCGACGCCGTTCTCGCCGGCGATCTCTGCGCCGGCTTCGGACTGGGTTGCCATCCAGGCGGGCGGATGCGGGTTCTGGACGGGTTTGGGTGTTACCATCCGTTTTGGGAAGTCCAGATATTCCGAATGCTCCTCGTAATATTCGGCCCTCCACATGCCAACGACGGATTTTGCGGCGGCCGCCAGTTTTTCTTTGCTGCGGGGGATGTCAACGCCGAAGGCGATCTGCTCCATCGGCGTGGAGCGGCCCATGCCCCATTGCGCGCGGCCGCCGGAGAGCACGTCGACCGTCGCGACTTTCTCCGCGATCCGCGCCGGGTGGATGAATTCATGCGGCATCAATGCGACGCCGAAGCCCAGTTTGATGTTGGTGGTGATTTGCGACAGGGCGCCGAGCACGACTTCATTACAGGGCATGTGCGAGCGGTTTTCGCGGAAATGATGTTCGACGCACCAGACCGTGTCGAAGCCGGCTTTGTCGGCAGCGACGATCTGCGCCAGGTTTTCCTTATAGGCTTTTTGTTCGGCCGCGCGCTGGCCCCATGGATGCTCCCCGGCCCAAGGTTGCGGGACGTCGAATTCATACAACAGGCTGAGGTCCATGGCGGCTTCCTTTTTTATAAGCGTTAGGCGCTTATTGTGCCTTTGCGCGGCGTGGCTGCAACGCCGAAGCGGGTTTTGAGACGAAATACATATATCCGGATGGTTTGACGTATATACGCAATTGCTTGCGGCTTTATGGCATTGAGGCGCCGCCGTTGACGCGGAGGATCTGGCCGGTGACGTGGCGGCTGGCGTCGGATGCCAGATAGAGAATGGCGAGTGCGATGTCGCGCGGCGTGCCGATTTCGCCGAGTGGTATGCCTTCGCTTAAAAGGCGCAGCACTTCTTCGCGGCGGGCGGGGTTGATGGCGCCGGTCTCGTCGGCATAGCGGAAACTGACCATCGGCGTATCGACAAAGCCGGGCGCGACCGCGTTGACCCTGATGCCGAGCGGGCCGAATTCGGTTGCCGCCGTGCGCGTCAGCATGTTCACGGCGGCTTTGGCCATGGCATAGGCGGAGATGCCGGGTGTTGGCCGGTCCGCGCCGGTGGAGGAGAAATTGATGATTGAGCCTTTGCCTCTCGGCTGCATGACGCGGGCGGCCGCGGCGCATGACCAATAGGTGCCCAGCAGGTTGATCGATAGCAGCCGCTCGGTGGCGGCCGGGGGTGCTTCCAGCATTGGAGCGGCAAAGTGGATGGCGGCGGCGTTGATCCAGATATCGACGCCGTTGCGCTCGGCGGCGTCGGCCGCCAGGGCTTCGACATCGGCGCGGTCCGCCACATTTGCCGGCCGGATGTGGGCTGTGCCGCCCTGGTCGTTGATCAGGCCGGCGGTGATGGCAAGGCCGGCCGCGTCGATGTCGGCGAGTATGAGCCTGGCGCCTGCTCTTGCTAGGATGCACGCGGTTTCCCGGCCTATTCCGGATGCAGCGCCAGTGATGACTGCGGTGCGCGATTCAAGGGAGAATTCACGCTGTAGATCTTCATGCATTGCCAAGAATCCTGTTTTTCGGCTTGGCCACGCTACACCGGTGTTGCTTGACGGCGGGCGGCGCGCTTGAACTAAATTTGGTTTTCGGCCATTAACCCATTGAAATTATTATGCCGGTTAGGTGCTTTTTTCGTTGTTTGCAGACGTTAGGACTTTGATCTTGTTTGTAAATAGACCGGGAACGCAGCTTCAATCCGGTGGGGAGAAAAAATTCAGGTGACGGCGACGATTACACGGACATTGCTGGGGCGGCGGCTCGTCTTTGACATAAGCATAGAATCTGAAGAGAGCGGACATTGGTATATTATTCTAGTCTCGGGTGACGGACTGCGGGGGGACCCTCTGGTTACGCTCACGGTTGAGCACGGCTTGCCGTCCGGGGCGTCCACCCACCGCCTGGTTCCGCTAAAATTCTGGGGCAAGACCCTGGCTCAGGTTTACCTGGTATGCACGCGCGTTGAGCGGCAATCGATGGTGGTCGAGGTGCACCGGGATGCCGAGGGGCGGAGCCCGCGCGCCCGGTTGATTGCGGTTCCGAAGTTCGTTGCGGCGTTGCTACTGATTTGTTTGCAGCCGTCCATCATGCTGCCGGGCCGGTCTGGCAAAACGATGCGCGGTAAGGCCAGTTTCAGGAAGCGCCTGGCGCTGGCTGCGATCAAGCTGGGGCCGCGGCTTTCTTATGATGCGTGGCAGCGCTGGTATGATCGCTGGGACAAGGCGGCGACGAAAGGGGCTGAGGTGGCTCCCGGGAAAGCAATGGCGGTGGTGTTCACCCGTGGCGAGCAGGATCGCGCGGCCTTGGAGGCGACAATCGCCGCCATCGGCGGGGCGTCCGCGGCTGCGGCGTTGCAGGTTTTGACGGTGGATCGGTCGGCCGGGAATTCGGCTGTGGCGCTGCGCGCGGGATTGGCGGCGGCTACGGCGGATTTCGTTGTGGTGCTGCAGGCGGGCGAGGTGATTGCCGGGCATGCGATTGCGGCGCTGGTCCGGTTTGCGGAGCTCCGGCGGCTTGCGATTGTTTATGCCGATGAGGATCGGTTGGACCTGGCCGGCAATCGTTCCGATCCGATTTTCAAACCTGAGCCGAACCGGATGCTGATGCTGAGCGGTACTTTGGCCACGGGGGTGTTTTTGATCCGCCGCGATGCGCTGGGAATGCTGAGCGATGATGCTGCCAGCTGCGCCGATGCGTTGCGGCTGGAGGCGTGGCTGCATATGCGGGCGCTGGAAACCGCGGGCGGTGAGGCTGAGTTTTCCGCACGGCTGCCGTTGATTTTGACCCATCGGCGGCCTGATACGCCGGCGCCGGCGCCGGAACTTCTGGGCGCAATTGTCCGCGCGCATCTCGGGATGGCCTGGACCGGCGCGGTTGACGCAGCGGCGCTGCCGCTGCGCATACGGCCGGACACCCTGGCGCCGGCACCGAAGGTTTCGTTGATCATTGCCTCGACGGGGCGGCTTGCGCATGTGCAGCGCTGTCTTGTCGCCGTCCTTGAGCAGACGGATTATCCGAATTTCGAGATGATCGTCGTATTGTCGCAGAGTGCGGGGCCGGATTCCGTGCAGCAAGAAATTTTAGCGCCGATACTGGCGGATGCGCGCGCGCGCGTGGTGCTGGCGCCGATGGAGCGGTTCAATTATTCGAAGGCCAATAATATTGCGGTGGCGCATAGCGAAGCGCCCCTGGTTTGTTTGCTGAATGACGATGTTTCACCGATCACGCCCAGCTGGCTCTCGATCATGGTTGGGCATTTGCAGGACCAGCGGATCGCCGCGGTTGGAGCAAAACTATATTACCCGGAGGGGACGGTGCAGCATGGCGGGGTGGTCATCGGCCTGAGCGGGTTGTGTGATCATAGCTTCCGGTTCCTGCGACGCGGCGAGCCGGGATATGCGTCGCGTGCGATTGTCGAGCAGGAACTCTCTGCGGTAACGGCGGCTTGCATGCTGATCCGCAAACCGGTGTTCGATGCGGTTGGCGGGCTGGATGAGCATTTTGCCTCGGCATATAATGATGTCGATCTTTGCCTCAAAATACGCAAAGCGGGGTACGGCATTATTTTCTCGGCCCAGGCCGAGCTTTGGCACCATGAGACGATCTCCTTTGGTCAGCATTATGCCGATGAGCATAAGGTGCTGGCGGATCGGGATATAGAGATTATGCGGGGGCGTTGGGCGGAATGGTGCCTGAATGACCCGTTCCATAATCCGAACCTCTCGCTTGAGGTTGCGAGTGAGTGGGAGCTCGCATTTCCTCCCCGAATCGGCAACCTGCCAGAGTCCCTGGGGCTCATGACCTGCGTTGATTAATATCTGGCAATAATGCGATGGCGTCGGTTGTTTTACTCGCATGGCGATCGGCCGGCCAAGCGTTTGCAACCTATGGGCGCCTGCCGGCGCGGGTTTGAAGGCGGTTTCCTGGACGGACTCGGGCTTTGGCGCTAATGAGCTTTTTCAGGAAGATCGGCGGGCAGGTGTTGCGCAAAATCATCCAAAGAGCGTTTTTGAAGTTGCAACGAATCGTCCCGGGAACCCGTGTTTACCCATGAAAATAATCGTTCATTCGCAGTATAGCGCGCAGACCATTAGCGCCAATCTCGGCAAGGCGGAATACAGCTATTATTTCGTGCTGGCGGGATATTTGCCGGCGCTGGCGCGGCTTGGCGAAATTGTGACCGTGGATGACCCCGAAACTGAGGTGGACAGGATTTTCGACGCCTGCGCGGTTGCTGGCGAGGCTTGCGTGTTTTTGTGCTTCGCGCCGCCGCATCTGGTTCCCATTACCTTGCGCTGCCCGACGATTCCAGTTGTGGCCTGGGAGTTCTCAACGATTCCCACCGAGATTTGGGGCGATGATGCGCGCTGCGATTGGCGGGTAGTGTTCGCACATTGCGGGCGGGTGATTACTTTGTCTCAGCGGGCGGCGTCGCTGGTGCGCGAGGCGATGGGGGAGCGGTTTCCGGTGTTTGCGATCCCCACCGCCAGCTATGAGTCTTTTGGCGATATTGGGCCGGCGCGGCAGGTGACCGAGGATGCCGTGCTGAAGCTGCAAGGGTATCTGTTCGACAGTGCAGCCGATGATCGGTTTTCGCGCAATCCGACCTGGCCGCCGGCGCCGGCGGGGGATTTTGGGCCATATGTGGACCAGCCGGGATTGCCGGCGCCTGCTTTGGTCCCGGCGGCGGCGCCAGTGGCGCAAATGCGGCCGACGCTGCGCAAGCGCATTTCAATAACCGTGTGGTACGCGCGGCTCTGGTATCATGACGCCTTGCGCGATGTTTTGCCGGCGCCGTTGAAGAATCTCGGTTCTTCCTCCGGTAAACTTGCTTATCGGGTTTTCCGGGGCGGCAGAAAGCCGGCCGGGCCGGTGGCCGTGGCGCAGTCGTTGCCGGTGTTGCCGGAACATGAGGTGACGCTCGGCGGCGTTATCTATACATCGGTGTTCGCGCCGCAGGATGGGCGCAAGAATTGGCAGGATTTGTTGAGCGGATTTGTGCAGGCGTTTAGGGACAACGCCGGGGCGACGTTGTTTCTCAAGGTGCCCATTCGCGGCGGGATTGAGGCCTATCCGGCAATGCATAAGATTGTCGGCCAGTTTGCGCCGTTTAAATGCCGGGTGGTTTTTTTTGCGGGGTTTCTCAATGACGCCCAATACCGGGATCTGGTGCAGGCGACGACGTATTATGTGAATACCTCGCATTGCGAAGGGCTGTGCCTGCCGCTGATGGAATTTCTGAGTGCCGGGATACCGGCTATCGCACCCGACCACACGGCGATGGCGGATTATATCAATTCGGAAATTGCTTTTGTTCTGGGCGCCAGCCAGGAGCATAATGTATGGCCGTTCGATCCGCGCGATGTGTTCACGACGATGCGTTACCGATTGAACTGGGAGTCGCTTGTGGCGGCCTATCAGCAGAGTTATGCGTTGGCTGTTGAACGCGACCCGCGCTTTGCCGCCATGGGTGACGCGGCGCAGGCTGCGATGCGCGAATTCTGCACGCTGGAACTGGTGCAGGCGAAGCTTGCAGCGGCGCTTGGGATTACGGCGGCGGCGGAAATGGTGCGGGATTCGCGGATGGTGGGGGTATGATTTTTCTTATTCATTCGGAAACGGAGTCCGGCAATATCGTCGAGAATCTTGGGGTTCCGGAGTATAGCTACTATTTTGTTCTGAAAGAGTTCCGGCCGCTGCTAGAGGAGCTGGGGATTGTGGTGGCGCTGAGCGACCCGGAGCAGGAGGCTGATCGGATTTGGGACAATGCGGTGCGCCATGGCCAGGACTGCGTGTTTCTGACGTTCTCGCCGCCGCATCGTAGCTTTATTCCGGCGCGCTGCCCGACGATCCCGGTATTTGCCTGGGAGTTCGATACTTTGCCGACGGAGACCTGGGAGGACGAGCCTAGGCATGACTGGCGGAGCGTTCTGCGGCAGACTGGCCGGGCCATTACGCATTCGAAACTGGCCGTGGCGACGACGAAAGCCTCGATGGGGCAGGATTTTCCGGTGATCAGCCTGCCGGCGCCGGTTTGGGATAATTTTGCGCCGATTTATGATGCGGCGGCGAGCGCTGTTGCGGAACCCAGCAGGATTGCGGTGCGCGGCCGCGTTTTCGATACGCGCGCGCTTGATCTGACCCCTTTCAGTTCGGCGGGGCAGCGGCTGCTGGGACCCCCATCGCTGCCGGCTGAAGCCGGGACGAAGAAGACGCAGCACGAATTGGTGCTGGATGGCGTGATCTATAGCTCGGTCTTTTGTCCGGTGGATGGGCGCAAGAACTGGTTTGATATGCTGTGCGGGTTTTGCCTGGCGCTGCGCGATGTGGAAGATGCTACGCTGGTGCTAAAGCTTACGCATTTTGACTGTGACGTGGCTGTCTATGCGATGCTGGGCGATCTTGCGAAACTGCAGCCGTTTCGCTGCCGGGTGGTGTTGATCGACGGATATTTGCCGGATGCGGATTATGTACGGCTGGCGGCGTTGAGCAGCTATACGGTGAACACCTCGCATGCCGAGGGCCAATGTCTGCCGTTGATGGAATATATGAGCGCCGGCAAGCCGGCGATTGCACCGGCGCATACGGGGATGGCGGATTATATCACGCCGGCCAATGCCTTTGTTTTGACGTCTACTTATGAGCCAGCGACCTGGCCACATGACCCGCGCCAGGCCTTCCGGACCCGGCGGCATCGGATCGATTTTGAATCGCTGTTGGCGGCGTATCGGGAGAGCTATGATGTAGCCAAGCAGCAACCGGCGCGTTACGCGCAAATGGCCGCGGCGGCGCATTCTGGGCTGAAGGAACACTGCTCGCGGCGTAAAATCCAGGCTGGCCTGCAGCAGTTTCTGCAGCCGTTGGCGGTGGCGGCCGAATGAATAAAATCGGCGCGCAGGCTGGAATTCTGCCGGTTTCTAGAACCTCGGCGCCGGCGAGCAACAGATTGCCGGAGGTTGAGGTGTTGCGCGCCATTGCCGTGATGATGGTGCTGTTGGAGCATCTGTCGTATAATCTTCTGTTCTGGCCATCGAAGCTTGCAAAGTTCATTTACCAGGACACCGGGCTTTGGGCCGGCGTCGACTTGTTTTTTGCGATATCGGGATTCGTGATCGCACGTTCCCTGCTGCCGCGTCTGGCTGGGGTGGAGGATTGGGCGGGTTTTACACGGGTTGCGGTGACTTTCTGGATTGCGCGCGCCTGGCGGCTGCTGCCGTCGGCATGGCTATGGTTGACGCTGCCGCTGCTGCTTTGCCTCGTCTTCAATACCTCCGGCGTGTACGAGACATTCGCGGCGAATTGGGGATTGTTCATCGCCGGCGTGCTCGATCTTGCGAATTTTCATATGGCGCTTTTGATCGGACATCAGCCGCTGGGCGTTGCATTTGTGCAATGGAGCCTTTCGCTGGAGGAGCAGTTTTATTTGCTGCTGCCCTTTGCTGCGTTTTTTTGTAGACGGAAGCTGGTTTATCCGTTGCTTGTTCTGGCAGCGGCTGGATTTTTTGTCTGCAATGGACCGATCATATTTTTGACGCGGCTTTGGCCCGTCGCATCCGGCGTGCTGCTCGCACTCTGGAGCCCGCATCCGAGCTATCAGGCGACCGCGCCCACGGGGCTTGGCAAGAGCCGGGTTGCGCGCAATGCGACATTGATTTTCTTGGTCGGCAGCCTCAGCTTTGTTGGGGCGCTCGGCCTGCATGTGGTCAGCTTTTATCAGGGGCCGGTGGCATTGCTTTCCGTGCTTCTGGTTTGGATCGCATCCTATGACCGGGGGTTTTTGTGGCAGGACGGTTTTTCGAGGCGGGTGATGGAGGTGATCGCGGCGCGGTCGTACAGTCTCTATCTCGTGCATATTCCGGTCTATTTTGCCGCGCATGAAATGTGGTTTCGCTATTATGGGATGCCGAATCCGACGCGGTTGCAGGCCCTTGTCATGGTCGCGCTGACAATTCTGACGGTGGCGATCGTCGCCGAGTTGAACCATCGCTGTCTGGAAAAGCCGTTGCGGGAGCATGGGAAACGGCTGGCGGCCAGGTATCGCAACGGCGCGATCGCGGCGGCGGTATGAGCCTTATCAAAAAATTGCGGGAATGGCTGGCGCCGGAGCCGCCGAGCCAAATGACCGGGCTGCGCGATGCGGTGCTTCGCGGTTGGTTCAACAGGCAGGAAAGTGAGTTGTTTACCGGCTTTCCTGTCGGGCCAGGGGATGTGCTGGTTGATGTCGGCTGCGGATTGGGGGCGCATTCGCAATTTTGCGCGGAGCTTGGCGCGCGGGTTATCATGGTCGATGCCGACCCAAAGCGGGTGGCGCAGGCGAGCGCGCGGTTGGCGGCCTTGCCGGGCAAGCCGGCATTTGAGAGCCATGTCTCGCTATGCGATCCACTGCCGGTGCCGGATGGGACTGCGACCCGGGTGCTGTGCACCGAGGTTATCGAGCATGTGGACTCGCCTTCGCTGCTGATGTCCGAGATGGCACGGATCGGCAAGCCGGGGGCTTTGTATCTATTTACCTGTCCGGATCCGCAGGCCGAGGCGGTGCAGAAATACGTGGCGCCGCCGAGCTATTTTGCGCAGCCCAACCATGTGCGGATATTGTCGCATGAGGAATTCGGCCAATATGTGGAAGCGGCCGGGCTGATCATCGAGAGCCGGCATAGCTATGGATTTTTCTATTCGATGTGGATGACGCTGTTCTGGACAACGGGCATTTCGCTGGAAGAGGCGACGGAGAAATCTTTTGAATTGCCGGGGCAGCCGCTGTTGGATAATTGGGTCCGCACCTGGCAGAGCCTGCTGGATCAGCCCAATGGCATTGCTGTAAAGCAGGCGCTGGATAATTTGATGCCGAAGAGTCAGCTGATCTTGGCGCGCAAACCGTTATAGGGGGCTCAGGCTGGCTTTCGGCGCAAGTCGATTGCCGCGAACAAAAGCAGTCCGATGAAGAACGCCAGATAAGCGATCCGCATGAAGGGCGGCCGGAAATGGAAGGCTACGATCGAGCGGCCGGCGGGGAGATCGAGTTTCTGGAAAATTTCGCCTGTTTCCGAGAGGGGTTGGGATTTTCCGTTCACGGTCGCGTGCCATCCCGGCATGAACAATTCGAGCCTGGTCAAGGTGGCGGGGGATGGGCAGTTTAGCGTTGCGGTTTCCCGGGAGTTGGCAATGAGCTGACAGCCCGGCGCGTCAAAATAAGGCCGCGGATTATTCAGCTGGTAAATGTCCATGATGCGGTCGCTATAGACTTTGGTGCCGGGTGGATTTGCCGGCGAGATATCCGTGAAGGGATCGGCGTTCGGCCGGGTTACGATGTATTTAACACCGACGGCCAGATATTGCGGCAGGTTTTGGTCGAGGGCGGAAACCGCCGTGGGCCGGGCCGGGGTGGCGGTTCGGGCGGCGCCGTCGAACATCAGCTGGTCCGCATCGGGATCGAGATGCGCGTTGCGGAAATTGAGCCATTTGATTGGGATCGGCAGATCGCAATCGTCAATCTGGGCGATGCCGAAATAGCTGCCGTAATTCGGTTCGATGACGCCCATGGAGTAGAAGCGTTGCAGGCCCAGATGGGTTTGTAGAAACCTTATGCCGCCGAGGGCCATGGTTGTATCATGCGGGTTTGAAAATGTCGGTATTGCGAAGTTGACCATGGCTTCGATGGCGACGAGCAGTCCGAGGACCAGCGCGCGTTTCTGGATTTGCCATTTGCTGAAGCCGATCCAGATCAGCACGGCGAAAATTAAATCCGCGATCACGATTGAATTGCGGAACCAGATGGATGACATCGTGGCCTGATTTAGGACGGGACGGGCGGCCAGGACCGCTAAGGCAAGGAGCAGGATTGTCGCAAGGATGGCGGTCCAATAGCGCCGGCGGGGGGATTGTCCGCGGTTTAGATCGTCTAAGGCGAAGCCTGCGAGAACGGCCAGCGCCATGGCGGCGGCGGCGTTGTAGTACCGGGCGAAATCGGCATTGCTTAAGCCCGGGATGAGGAAGATCAGTTTTCCGAACGGGCCGCCATAGGCTGCCCAGAGGCAGGCGACGACCAGGGCGGCCAGCGCGATCCGCAATGCCCGGTTGCCGCGGCCGAACAGACCCAGAAGTGCAAGCGCTGTCATGCCGATTCCGAAATATCCGCCGGTGCATGCCCAAAGCTGAAATTCCACCGTGAGGTTATGGGAGTTGGCGATCAGGCCGAAGAGATAGGGTAGGAGCAGATTGATGGTGACGGTTGGGTCGATGTGCTGCTGGGCGAAAAATCCGTGCTGGTGCATGCCGACGGTGGAATTTTGCAGATAATCCCAGAAGGCGATGAGAATGGGCATTGCCAGGAGCAGGCCGGCGAGCACGCCGGCGCCGATCCGTAAGGCGGTGCGGTATAGCTCGGCGGGTGGAAAGCTGCCGGCGCGGGTCAGGGTCCAAAGGACGACGAGCAGGCCATCGATATAGGCGACTTCCGGAAAACCGGCATAGAGCGAGAGGGCGATGCCTGCCGCGATCCAACGGCCTGAGCCGTGGTTGGCGGCAAAACATCCTTCGACGCCGAACAGAATCATGGGGAGAAATGCGATGGGATTTATGACGGCATTTGCCATCCAGCCATAGGCGCCGTTGAATTCGAACAGGACGGCGGCGATGAATGCGGCGAAGGCCGAGATGCCCATTCGGCATAGCAGGAGGTAGGTGAAGACGCCGGCTATGATCTGGAACAGCAACTGCATATAGAGTTGCCCGTCCGGCAGCGCCAGCAAGACGGTTGAGGGAAGCAGGGCTGCGGACTGCATTTCGCCTGCCAAGGGGGTGCCGGCGCCTTCGAACGGGTTCCACCAGGGGATTACGCCCTGGAGGAGGTCGAGGGCCGCGAGATGGCCAAGCGTCTGGCTGGTGGCGCCGACGTTGAAATCGATGGAGGCATAGGGCGGGGCGGGCGCCAGATGCGGACCGATGCCCAGCCCGCTGAAGAAATAGACCGGGCTGGCCTGGAAGATCTCGAAAATTAGATGGATTTTGAGGAGGATGGGCAGCGTTGCGATACCTAGTATGTACCGCGTGCTCAGATTAATCTTCACTTTTTCGGCCGTCCCATCGCACAGGATATTGTAGCGCAGGCAATAAACGGCCGTTTGCGTGTAAGCAATCGCGGCGGCAATCGTGTAAGCAATATTGTAAGCAATATTGCGGCCAGCGGGTTGTCTCTATGCCGGGTTTGCTGGGTGCTGTACGGATTTGAGATTGAACATGTTTTACTATTTAACCCGAGTAATCCGCTGTCAGGCGGCGAGGTTACCTGCAGGAGACGCGGCTTGAGGGGTGAATATTGGCCGGATGCGGGCACGGTTTCGGCCGAAGCCGCGAGCTTCGCGCTGCTGATTGCGGTGCCGTTCTATAAGAACGAGGAGCTTGTTGCACCGCTTTTGGAGTCGTTGTTTGCCTGCGCCGGTGATCTGGCCGCCATCAATGCCGAGGTTGTGCTGTTCAACGATTCGCCGGGCTATGCGCCGCTGGCCGAGGCGCTGGAGGCGATATTGCCGAAGGCGCGCGCCGCATTCGTCTGCCGGCTGGTGGTAAACGAGGTTAACCTTGGGTTTGGCGGGACGATGAACCGCGCCGTGGCTGATGCGGTTGCCCGGCAGCAAGACTTGTTGCTGCTCAACTCTGATACGGTGGTCTATCCCGGTGCGTTTCCGGAAATGCTGCGGGTCGCGGCGCGTGACCCGATGATCGGCTTTGTCAGTCCGCGGTCGGATAACGCGACGCTGGCGAGTTTGCCGGTGGCACATCGCGCGGGCGATGAGGACGCGGCGTTTGCCGTGGCGCCTTATGCGGCGCTTGCGGCGCGGCTGCCGGTGTTCAGCTATGTGCCGACGGCGGTTGGATTCTGCATGCTGATCCGCTGGCAGATTCTCGCCGAGTTCGGCGGCTTCGATAGCATCTTCGGCGCCGGCTATAATGAGGAGAATGATCTGGTGATGCGCGCCGGGCGGTGCGGTTATCGCGCGGTGCTGGCAAACCGGGCCTTTGTGCGCCACCTGGGTGAGAAATCATTCAGTACGGCAGGCGAAACGAAATCGGAGCTGGACGTCAGGAACGGCGCTATTCTGGATGCGCGCTACCCTGAATATCTGCCGCTTATTTCAGCGCATTTTCGGTCTCCTGAGGCGATCGCGGAGTGTTTGCTGGGTACGCTTATCCCCGATGCTGAAGGTCGGCTTGACCTGGCTTTCGATTTTTCGAGTTTCGGCCCGCGTGCCAACGGAACTTTTAAGGCCGGCAAACAGCTTTTGAAATCGGCTGTGGAGGACTGGCACGACCGCTTTAACGTGTTCGTGTTGTGTTCCGAGGAAGTCTACGCGTTTCATGGCTATGCCGATCTTGGCGTGCCCCGCTGTGATCCGGACGGGACCGAAATATTCGCCGTGATCTTCCGAGAAGGGCAGCCCTTCCATTGGGAGACGGTGGAGCGGATGGCGGTGAAGGGAGCTGTGACTGGTATCCATATGCTCGATACGATTGCGGTTGATTGCACGCAACTGACCTCGCCTGAATTGTTTGATATCTGGCAATTTGCGCTGTTGCATGGGGATTTTTTTGTCGCCCCCAGCGCGCAATCCATGCGGCAGATCGCGTTGCGTTTCCAGATACCGGATCGGGTGACGCGCGGGTATTCGCTGCTTTCGCTCGACCTCGATGATTACAGGCACGGGGGCCCAATGCCGGTTGTGCCGGTGCCGCAGCCGGGACGCGGCGTGCTGCTGGTCATCGGCAATCATTTTCCGCATAAATATTTGGTGCCGACCGCGAATGCGCTTGCTGCTGCGTTTCCTGAACGCAGGGTGGTGGCGCTTGGGCAGACGAAGGCCGATGCGGTGCAGGGGCGTGAAGTTCTTCTCAATCCCTATGCGTTGCCGGAATTGAACGGTGCTTCAAACCTTCATGGCGTTAACGTCGGGCAGCTCGGCGATGACCAGATTGCCGGCTTTTACGCCGATGCAGATGCCGTGATATTCCCGAGCCATTACGAGGGATTTGGGATTCCGCTGCTGGAAGCGCTGGCGGCGAACCGGCCGGTGTTCGTGCGCCCGCTGCCGGTGTTCAAGGAGCTTTGGGAGGGCCAGAATCGGAATCCGAATATCTATTTCTACGAGACGACAGAAGCGCTTCTGCAGGGCTTGCAGGAGATTCCAAGTTGGCGGGAAACGGCGGCGGCGCCGGCCGATGGCGCGCGGCGTTCAGCCCGCGAAGTCCGGGAATTGCTGGAGGCTGCGTTGCTGAAGGTGGATTACTGGTCGATCGTCGCGCGGTTGCGGGCCGTGCGGCACGATGACCCGCCCGTTCCGGAACCGGAAGCGGAGGTGGAAAGCCGTGCCGATAGCGTGGCGAGATTTTTTGCCGAGCGGGTCGAGCTGGTCGCGCGGCGGGTGTTTCGGGCGCAAATACTTTATGTTTTCAGCCGGATCATTTACCGGATCGCCCGGGTGCCGGTGCGGGTGGCGCGCGGCATCTCGCGGGCTGTCAGGCCGAGAGACGATGCGCAGGCCGGTCCGACAACACCTCAGTGATGCGCCGTTTCCAGTTGAAGAAGGCCATTGAGGTTCTGGCGGCCGGGCGGGGGAGGTCGGGCGTGAAATCGCCGATGACTTTGCCTGGTGCGCCGTTGAGCACGATGACGCGCTGCGCGAGCGCCAGTGCTTCATCCATGTCATGGGTAATCATTACCATCGTTGCGCCATAGTAACCGTGCAAATGCAGTAGATGGTCTTGCATCTGCTCGCGGGTGAAGGGGTCCAGGGCGGAGAACGGCTCGTCGAGCAAAATGAGCGCCGGGCGGGGCGCCAATGCCCGGGCCAGTGCGACGCGCTGCGCCATGCCGCCGGAGAGCTGTTTTGGAAGCAGGCCGGCGGCCTCTGTAAGGCCGACGAGTTTCAGGGCTTCGGCGACGGCTTCATCACGGGCCTGGCGTTTTATTCCTTTGAGGCCGAAGGCGGTGTTTTTGGCGACGCTGAGCCAGGGCATCAGGCGCGGTTCCTGGAAGACATAGCCGATATCGCGCTGGCGGACGTTGCCGTCACCGACTTTGATGCCGCCGCTGGTTGGCGTTTCCAACCCGCCCAGGCAGCGCAGCAGCGTGGTTTTGCCACAGCCGCTGCGGCCGATGATCGCGGTGATGGTGCCGGGGGTGAGGTGCAGGTTAATGGGGCCTAGAACGCGGCTCTCGCCGTAGGATTTCTCCAGATCCGTGATGTCGAGCGCGTAGGGCATCAGGCGCGCGCCGTGTCTTGCCAGGCGACCAGATGGCGGCCGAGTGCTGCCATTATCGTGTCGGTGAGTTTGCCGCAGATGCCGAAGAGCAGCAGGGCCGCCAGGACGCGTTCCGGCCGGCCGGTTTGCTCGCCGTCATCGAGGATGAAGCCGAGGCCGTTGGCGGCGCCGAGCAGTTCGGCTGCGGCGACGAACATCCAGCCGAGGCCGAGGCCGCCGCGCAGGCCAAGGACGTAAGCGGGCAAAGCCGCCGGCAGCTGGATGCGCAATAGGCGGCGCAGGCGGGAAAAGCCGTGGACCTGGCCGACTTCGAGCAATTTACGGTCGACATTGGCGATGCCGCCGAGCAGGTTGAGATAGACCGGGAAGAAGACGCCGACCGCAACCAACGTAATTTTTGAGGCCTCAAAGATGCCGAGCCACAAAATGAACAGAGGGACCCAGGCGAGTGAGGGGACGCTGCGCAGGCTTTGCACCAGCGGGTCCAGCATGCGCCTGGCCAGAGGCGAGGCGCCGCATAAGCCGCCCAGCACCGTGCCGGTTGTGGCGCCAAGGACAAAGCCCCAGGCGAGGCGCGAGGCGGTGGCACCGATGGCCTGCGCCATCTCCCCGCTTTGGGCCATGGCAATGAGGGTGGCCAGGACCAATGCGGGTGATGGCAGGACCGCAGCCGGCAGGAGGCCGGCGCCGGCGAGCCCCTGCCAGAGCGCCAGTAGAAATGCCGGCACCGCCAGGCCGAGGCCCCAGCCTATACCGAGTTTTCGGAACGAGATCAGTGCAGGCCCAGCGCCGTGGTGAACGAGGTGTTCACCAGAGTCGCTTCGGCGGCGGAAAGATCAGCGCCGGCGGTTAATTTACCGCTCGATTTCAGGATTGGGCCGGCCGCCAGGATGGCGGCTTTTGAGGTAGGAGTGATCGCCTCGCCATGAAAATTTGAGCGCGATAGCTGCAACTGTGCGACTGGGATCGGCAGATGCGCTTCCTGTGCCAGGATGGCGGCGGTGCCGGCGGGATTGGCGATCGCCCAGCTGCGCGCCTTAGCGTAGGCTTTCAACACTGCTTTGACGACATCAGGGTTTGCGGCCTCGAAATCCTCGCGGACCAGCAGCGTTCCGGGTGAGATCAGGGCTTTGTTGCGGTAGATCAGCGCGTCGTGATTTTGCAGCTGGGCTTCCGCCATGAATGGGTCGAGACCGGCCCAGGCGTCAACCTGGCCGGAATCGAGTGCCTGGCGGCCGAGCGGGTGTTGTAACGGAACCAAAGTGATGTCGGCGCCGGAGAGGCCGACGGTGGCCAAAGCGCGGAGCAGGAAAATATAGGGGTCGGTGCCGGGGGTAGCGGCGACGCGCTTGCCTTTGAGGTCGGACAGGGTTTTGATCGGCGAGTTTTGCGGGACCACGATCGCGGTCCATTCGGCGTTGGTTGTGGCGCCGATGGCCTGGACGGGGGCGCCGTTGGCGCGTCCCAGCAAGGCGGCCGAGCCGGCGGTCTGGCCAAAATCGATGCTGCCGCCGCGGAGGAATTCCAGCGCTTTGTTGCTGCCCTGGCTCAATACCCAGTCGATCTTGACGCCGGAGCCGAGTTCCGATTGCAGAAAACCTTTGTCTTTAATGATCAGGCTCAGCGGATCGTAATAAGCATAGGAAATGCCGAGGGTGGTAATGTCGGCAGCCTTGGCGGGCGGCGTGGTCAGGGAAAAGAGCAGTAGAGCGAGGGCGGCGGCGAGCGGTTTGAAGCGGCGGTGCATGGAGATTCCTGGGAAAAATTAATGAGACATCGCCGCCTATACAACCATTAAATCTATCGTACAAATAGAGTAATTACTCTTCGTATTTATCAATGATTAGCGTAAATTTTACCTAATTATGATGGATATTTAGCAAAAATTTATTTGCTATCGCGAAATTTAGCGCAGTGGTAGAAATATCTTGATTCGTCTCAGTATTACACTAGTATCTCCATCTGGATTGTATGTTGTATGCCGAGGACTGACGATGAAGCTCGAGATGGGTCAAACACCGGCATTGCCGCCGTATCCCGCTGTGGTATCGAAACCGCTTTCCGCCGACGCGCCTTCATTGCGGGTGCGGTTGGCGCAAGTGATTCTGGATCTGGCGGAATGCGCGGAAATCGATGTTGCCAATTCCATTTTTCTGACCGAGGCCATTTCGAATAACCGTCTGGCGGCTTTGGCAGGGGGGAGGCCCAAAACCGTGGCCCGGATGATCGAGCATTTCAAATTGCGGGGGCTGGTTGAGACGCGGCGGGAGCGTTTCATTATCCGTCAGCCTGCCAGGCTTCGCGCCGTTATTGCCAGGACCCTGTAAAGGCGGTCTGCGCCCCATGGACTGAAGGCCGCGCCGTTGCGTGGCGGCGGGGCGCAGGGTGTATTGTTCCAAATTTGTAAGCTTTTCATGGGTTTGTTGCCCTTGCCTACAGCGCCTCCGCGCCCAATATCGCACCGAGTTGGGAGGCTCTATTGATCAGAGGCGGAGTTTCGGGTGAAGCGCTTGAGCAATGGTAACGAGATACGGGAAGCCACCGGCATTTCCGGGCTTGATAGCGTTCTCGGCGGTGGTTTGACCGCTGAGCGGCTTTATATTGTCGAGGGTACGCCGGGGACCGGCAAGACGACATTAGGGCTTGGTTTTCTGCTTGCCGGCGCCAAACTGGGGCAGCCGGGACTATATATTACGCTGGCGGAAACCGAGAAGGAATTGCTCGCCGTGGGCGCTACGCATGGTTGGTCGCTGGATTCGATCAGCGTGCTCGAAATGGTGCCTGAGGAAGGGCTGGGCGATGACCAGGAGCAGACCCTCCTGCATCCGAGCGAAGTCGAACTGGGCGAGACGATCCGGGCGATCATGAAAAAGGTCGATGAGCTGCAGCCGGTGCGGCTTGTCATCGATAGCCTGTCGGAGTTGCGGCTGCTGGCACAGGGGCCGGTTCGATACCGCCGGCAGATTTTGGCGCTGAAACATTTTTTTTCGACCCGGCGCTGCACGGTTCTGGTGCTGGACGATAAGAGCGCCGCGGGCAGCGATCTGCAGCTGCATAGCATTGCGCATGGCGTTATCGCGCTGGAGCAGGCGCTTTCCGGGTTTGGCGCGCAGCGCCGGCGGCTGCATGTGGTGAAGATGCGCGGCATGCAATATCGCGGCGGCTATCATGATTTCGAGATCGAGCGGGGAGGCCTGAAGGTGTTTCCGCGTCTGGCGGCGGCCGAGCACGGTGTTGTGTTTAGTGATGCGGCTGTTTCAACGGGATCGACGGAGTTCGACGCGTTGCTGGGCGGTGGTTTGGCACCGGGCACCGCGACGCTGCTGACCGGCCCGGCCGGCGTTGGGAAAACGACCACCTTGGTTCAATGCATGGTGGCGGCGTTGAAGCGTGGCGAGAAAGCCGCGTATTTTCTGTTTGACGAGCGGTTGCCGACGCTGCTCAAGCGCTCAGCCGCTCTGGGACTGGATTTGCAGCCCCATATCGACTCCGGTGCGTTGAATATTCGCGCCATCGACCCGGCCGAGCTGTCGCCCGGGGAGTTTGCGACTGAAGTACGCGAGGCGGTGGAGCAGAATGGGGCGCGTGTCGTTGCGATCGACAGCCTCAACGCGTATCTGCAATCGATGCCTAATGAGCAATTCATGGTGCTGCAGATGCATGAAATGCTGACCTATCTGGGACAACGCGGTGTGGTGACCCTGCTGATTCTTGGCATGCATGGGGTCACGGGGGATATTCGCGTCGATGTGGATTTGAGTTACCTGGCCGACACCGCGGTGTTGCTGCGCTTTTTTGAGGCGGCAGGCGAGGTGCGACAGGCAATTTCAGTGATAAAAACCAGAACCTTTGCGCATGAGCGGACGATCCGCGAATTTAAGATTGGCGCCAATGGCTTACGCTTCAGCGCGCCCTTGACGGATTTTCAGGGTGTGCTGACCGGGGTCCCATCGTTTTCCGGCGACGGCCAAACCCTGCTTGCGGGACGGCCGGCCGGCTATTCCTGAATGGAAGAGCGGGTCCTTATTCTGGCGCCGCGTGGCCGCGATGCTGCAATTGCGGCGGAATTACTGCAGAAGAATGGACATGCTGTGCAGGTCTGCGCCGGCTTAAGCGAGCTGGTGGCCGAGCTTACATTGGGCGCCGGGAGCGCTTTGATTACCGAAGAAGCGCTGGCTGCAGGCAACCGGCACGAGCTTTCGGAATGGGTGGTGGCGCAGCCGAAATGGTCGGATTTACCGTTCGTGGTGTTGGCGAATAGCGGCAGCGCGCCGCGTTCGGCGGTTGCATCGGGGCGGCTGGAAGACCTTGGGAATGTGGTGCTGCTGCAGCGGCCGCTGCATGCGGAGGCGATGTTGGGGGCGGTCCGCTCGGCGTTAAAGGCGCGGCGTCGGCAGTATGAGGTGCGGGCAGCTTCCGAGACGCTGGAGCAGGCGGTGGTGGAGCGGACCGGCGATTTGGAGTCGGCGCGGGATAATCTGGAATTTGCCCTTGGCGCCGCGGGGATGGGCAGCTGGGATTTGGATCTCAACACCGGGAAGATCGAGCGGACGGAGCGGCATGATCAGATTTTTGGCTACCCCGAGGCGCAGCCGGAGTGGCATGTTGAATTGCTGCTAAGCCATGTGGAGCCCAGCCAGCGGGCGGCGGTGAGTGCTGCTTTTGAGGCTGCGCCCTCGAGCGGGGTTTTGGATATTGAATGCGCGATTACGGGGGCGGACGGGGTGGCGCGCTGGATCGTGAAAAAGGGGCGGGTTCGTTATGAATCGAGCGGTGGGCAGCCGCTGCGGATTGTTGGCGTTGTGTCGGATATCACGGACCGAAAGGAGGCAGATGCGCGGCTTGCGCAAGCGCAGAAGATGGATGCGATTGGGCAGCTGACGGGTGGCGTTGCACATGACTTTAATAATCTGCTGACGCCGATTGTAGGCAATCTGGATTTGATACGGCGCCGCCATAAGGATGATGAGCGGACGCAAAAACTTGTGGGCGGCGCGTTGCGGGCGGCTGAGCGGGCGGCGACGCTGACGCACAGGCTGTTGTCTTTTGCACGGCGGCAGGCGCTGCAGCCGGTGGCGGTGGATGTAAGCGCGCTGATCGGTGGGATCGTCGAGTTGATGCAGCGTTCGCTTGGGCCAACGATCGGAATTGAGCTGGATCTGCCAAAGGGTCTGCCTTCGGCGCGGGTCGATCCTAACCAGCTTGAACTGGCGTTGTTGAATTTGGCCATCAACTCGCGGGATGCGATGCCGGATGGGGGCCAGTTGAAGCTTTCCGTTGATCGGACGGCGGCAGGAGCGCGCAATTCGATTGGGCTTGCGGTGGGCGAGTATATTCGTGTGACGGCGACGGATACCGGGCATGGGATGGATAAGGAAACGCTGGCGCGCGCGACGGAGCCGTTCTTCTCGACCAAGGAGATGGGCAAGGGCACCGGGCTTGGGCTGTCGATGGTGCATGGGCTGGCGGCGCAAAGTGGCGGCACGTTGCAGATTTCCAGCCGGCCGGGTGAGGGGACCGTGGTGGAGCTTTGGCTGCCGGCGACCGATGAGGTCACCGACCTGGCGGTAACCGGGCACAGCGAGCCAGTGAGTGCAAGGCGGGCCGCCAAGGTGTTGCTGGTTGATGATGAAGAGATCGTGCGGTTGGCGACAGCGGATATGCTGCGCGATGTCGGCTATCAGGTGGTGGAGGCAGCGTCTGCGAGTCAGGCGCTTTCCAGGCTTCGTTCTGGTGAGCAGATGGAGGTGCTGGTGACGGACCATTTGATGCCGGGGATGACGGGGGCGGCGCTGATTGCCGAGCTTCGCGCCGCTGGCATTCGGATGCCGGCATTATTGATCACCGGATATGCCGCGGCCGGCGCGGATTTGCCGGCGGATGTGCCGAGGTTGAGCAAGCCGTTCCGGCAGGCGGATCTTGCGACCAAGGTGGATGAGTTGCTTCGCGTCGGGCAATGATGCTGCGGTAGCGGGCTCTGGATTTGAGCATTGCCGCGGTTATAAGGCTGGCTATGGGCAAGATCGTTTGGCTGGCATCCTATCCGAAATCGGGCAATACGTGGTTGCGGGCGTTTTTGCATAATTATATCGCGCAGCCGGAGGCGGCTTACAGCATCAACCGGCTGGTCGATCTTTCGGTTAGCGAAAGTAATGCACTGTTTTACAGAAAGTATGATGCGCGTCCGGCGTCGGCCTATGCGATTGCGGAGGTGCAGCAGATGCGGCCGCTGGTGCATCGGGATTTTACGCGGTTGCATGATGATCTGGTGTTTGTGAAGACCCATAATGCGTCGCTGACGGTGCATGGGGTGCCGCTTTGCACGCCGGAATTCACCCAAGGGGCGATTTATATTGTGCGCGATCCGCGCGATGTCGCGGTTTCTTATAGCCATTATACCGGCAGGAGCGTTGATAGGATTATCGATTTCATGGGCAAGGCGCAGGCGGCCAATCGGGGGACCGATGCGCAGGTGTTCGAGATGCTGGGTTCTTGGTCGACGCATGTGGATTTGTGGACGCGGAAACGGAATCCGAAACTGCTGGTGCTGCGTTATGAGGATTTGCTGGAGAGTCCGTTAGAGAGTTTTGGAAAGGTTATTGGGTTTCTGGGTGGTGGGGCTGATCCGGCGCGGCTGGATAAGGCGATCGGGTTCAGTGCGTTTGACTCGCTGCGGGGGCAGGAGGCTGAGCATGGCTATGTTGCCAATGCGGCGGGTTCCACCGCGCCGTTTTTTCGAGCGGGGCGAGCGGGGCAATGGCGGGAGGTTTTGTTGTCCGCGCAACGGTTGAGGTTGGAGACGGACCATGCCGAGATGATGGAGAAATTTGGGTATAGGTGAATTTAAGCATTGGCTGATCCAACACCCGGTGCGTAAGGACAAAAGTCTTTTTGGTTCTTTTTCTTTAGAAAAAGAACTGCTTGTCTTGCTTTTCCTTGACCCTGCGCGGGGCAGGCTAGATACCTGAGGCATGAGCGGCCAGCAGCGCGTTATTCACCAGAGGCGGCAATACAACCAGTGGGTTGGGAACCAGACGCTTGAGGATTACGCGCTGCGCTATACCGCGCAGAGAGCGAGAAGGTGGTCGGCGTTTCGGGTTGGGAATACCGCTTTGGGGGCGGTTTCGTTTCTTGCATGCGAGGCGATTGGCGGGTCGATTACGCTGGCATTTGGGTTCACCAATGCGATGTTCGCGATTGTCGCTGCGGGCGCACTGATGTTTCTGGTTGGGCTGCCGATCTGTCTGTCGGCGACGCGCAATGGGGTGGATGTTGATCTGCTGACGCGTGGGGCGGGGTTTGGGTATATCGGGTCCACCATTACGTCGCTGATTTATGCGATGTTCACGTTTATTCTGTTTTCGATCGAGGCGAGCATCATGTCGGCGGCCATTACGATGGTGCTGGCGGTGCCGTTATGGCTGGCGAATGTGGTCTCGGCGGTGGTGGTTATTCCGATCGCGGCTTACGGGATAAAGGCGATCAGCCGGATGCAGTTGTGGACGCAGCCGATCTGGCTGGCGCTGCAGTTTGGGCCATTGCTGGTGCTAGCCTGGCGGGGGTTGCCGGATTTTTCCGCCTGGACGCAGTTTAACGGGGGCAACGGGGTTAATGGGTTTTCCCTGCTGCCCTTTGGCATGGCGGCGTCGGTTTTGTTGTCGCTATTGCCGCAGGTGGGCGAGCAGGTCGACTATTTGCGATTTTTGCCGGACCGGGCGCGCAGCGGTGCGTTTGGCTGGTGGAGCGCGTTGCTGCTGACGGGGCCGGGCTGGGTGTTTACCGGTTGCGCCAAAATCGCCGCGGGGTCATTTTTGACTTATTTGGCGTTGGAGCGCGGGGCGTCTTGGGATGATGCGTCGCAGCCGGCGACGATGTACCGGCTGGCGTTTACCGAGTTGTTTCAGAATCCGGCGCTGGCCGGCTGGCTGATGCTGGTGCTGGTGGTTACCTGCCAGATCAAGATCAACACGACCAATGCCTATGCGGGGTCGATCGCCTGGTCGAATTTTTTCTCGCGGCTGACGCATAGCCATCCGGGGCGGGTGGTTTGGGTGGTGTTCAACGTGCTGCTGGCGCTGTTGCTGATGGAGATCGGCATCTGGCATGTGATCCAGAGCATTCTTGGGCTTTATGCGAATTTCGCGGTCGGCTGGATGGGGGCGCTGGCGGGCGATCTTGTGATTAACAAGCCGTTGGGGCTGAGCCCGCCGGGGATTGAGTTCAAGCGCGCGCATTTATACGACATCAACCCGGTGGGGGTTGGCGCGATGGCGCTTTCCATCGTGGTCTCCACGGCGATGAGCTTTAATGTATTTGGTGCGACCGCGCATGCGCTGGCGCCGTTCTTTGGGCTTTTGATTGCTTTTGTGGCGGCGCCAGTCATCGCGTTTGCCACCGGCGGAAAATATTATTTGGCACGCAAGGATGCGTTGCAGGAAGCGCCGAATGACGGGCCGCGTGCTGCGTTGAAATGCGTGATCTGCGAGAGCGCGTTCGAGCGGCCGGATATGGCTTATTGCCCGGCCTATCGGGGCAATATCTGTTCGTTGTGTTGTTCTCTGGATGCGCGCTGCCATGATTTGTGCAAGCCGAACGCGCGGTTTTCCGAACAGTTCAGCGATGCTTTCGTGAAGGTTTTGCCGAAGCGGATTACCGCCCGGGTGGACCGGCGGGTTGGGATGTTCCTCGCCGTGTTCGGGTTGTTTACGGCGGTTATTGCGGCGCTGCTCTCGTTGATTGGATTTGAGTACGCAACAATGTCGCCGGACGCGGCGCAGGTGATATACACTACGCTCTGGGCGGTGTTTTTCGCGCTGTTTATTCTGGCGGGTATTACCGCCTGGCTGCTGGTTCTGGCGCAGGCGAGCCGGGGAGCGGCGGAGCAGGAGACGGGGCATCAGACGGCGATGCTGATGGAGGAGATTTCCGCGCATGAGCGCACGGATGCTGCGCTGGAGAAAGCGAAAGGTGTTGCGGAATCGGCGAACACCGCGAAGAGCCGGTATATTGTGGGGGTGATCCACGAGATTCGGGCGCCGTTGAATGCGATTTTCGGCTACGCGCAATTATTGGAGCGGGCGAGTACGTTGCGGCCTGCCGATGCGGTGCGGGTGATCCGCCGCAGTGCTGAGCATTTGTCGAATCTGGTAGATGGGTTGCTGGATATTTCGCAGATTGAAACCGGGGCGCTGCAGCTGCACAGGGACCGGGTGAATTTGCCGGAGTTTCTTGACCAGATTGTCGATATGTTTCGGCTGCAGGCGGCGGCGAAGGGGATTGGGTTTTTTGATGAACGGCCGAAAAATCTGCCGCGCTTTATTCATACTGATGAGAAGCGGTTGCGGCAGATTCTGATTAATCTTCTTTCAAACGCAATTAAATATACCGAGAAGGGTAGCGCGAGCTTACGGATTAAGCGGCGCGGGCAGGTGACGGAATTCGAGATTGTGGATACCGGACATGGGATACGGACGGAAGATATCGAGACGATTTTTGAACCATTTGAGCGTGGGCATATGGCTGCGGCCAATGCGGTGCCGGGGACCGGGCTGGGGCTGACGATTACCAAACTGTTGACGCAGATACTTGGGGGCGAGATTTCGGTTGAAAGCCGGGTGGGGGAAGGGAGCCTGTTCCGGGTTCGGATGTTGCTTTCCGAAGCGCCGTTGGGACCTTCCGCGGCGGTGGTCGAGCGGCGTATTACCGGATATTCGGGGGCGCGGCGGAGGGTGTTGATCGTCGATGATGATTTCGATCATGTCGAGTTGCTGAACGATATTCTGGCGCCGTTGGGTTTTGTACGGTTCAACGCCAATGATGGACAATCGGGTTTGGCGCTGGCGAATGATTGTGAGCCGGAACTGGTGATCCTGGATATTTCGATGCCGGGGATGTCCGGCCTGGAGGCGGCGGCGGCGTTGCGGGCGCGGTTTGGAGAGAAATTGCGGATACTGATCGTGTCGGGGAATTTTCATGATGCGCCGCGGGTGAAGACGGCGGCCGAAGCGTCCGAGCCGAAACTTCAAGCACATGATGGGTATTTGGCAAAGCCGATGGATATTCGAGCGTTGTTGGAGATGATCCGGAATTTGCTTGGGTTGAATTGGGTTTACGATGCGGTGCCGGCGGTTGTTTTGCCGGTGCAGGATGATCCGTTGACCATGGTGCGGCCGAGGTTGGAGCATCTCTCGGATTTGTTGCAGCTGGGGCGGATTGGATATGTGCGCGGGATTGAGGCGAAGCTGAGTGAGGTTACAGAGGCCGAGCCTGAGACGGCGGCGTTCGCCGGGCATTTGCGGGAGATGGTGCGCGGGTTTGAGCTCTCCCGCTATATCGCGTGTCTGGAGAATTTACCGGAGTTGAGCCGAGAGCTGAACCGAGATGTCTGACCGCGCGAAGCAGCGTGACACGATCCTGGTGGTGGATGATACGCCCGATACGCTGGGATTTCTGACGGACGCGCTGGAGCATGCCAATCTTACCGTGCTGGTGGCGACCGATGGTGAAAGTGCGATTAAGACTCTGGGGCATGTGACGCCGGATTTAATTTTGATGGACGCGATGATGCCGGCGATGGATGGGTTTGAGACCTGCCGGCGGATTAAGGCCGATGCCGCATTGTCGCATTTGCCGGTTATATTCATGACCGGGCTTTCCGATACCGAACATGTGGTGCGCGGGCTGGAGGCAGGCGGGGTGGATTATGTCTCGAAGCCGATTGTGGTGGATGAGTTGCTGGCGCGGATCCGGGTGCATCTGGCGAATGCGCGGATTGCGAACCGGGCGCGGATTGCGCTGGATGCCACGGGGCGGTTTTTGCTGGCGGCGACGCAGGCGGGGCGGATAATCTGGTGTACGCCGCAGGCCGAAAAACGGTTGATGCTTTCGTTGCCGGATTTTTCGGCGGAGGATTTTGTGCTGCCACGCAGTAACAGCATCAGTGCGAATGGCAGGCAATTGGTTTTTACGTTTCTGAGCCGAACCGGAGCCGATGAGTATTTATACCGGTTGACGGAGACCGGGGGCGGCCAGGAGGAGTTGTTTCTGCGGCAATATTTATCGCTGACGACGCGGGAGTCCGAGGTTCTAATATGGATCGCGCGGGGGAAGTCCAATCGGGATATCAGTGACATTTTGGGGATTAGTCCGCGTACCGTGAATAAGCATTTGGAGCAGATTTTTACGAAGCTCGGAGTGGAGAATAGGGCTTCTGCGGCGGCGTTGGCGGTGACGGCTTTGGCGACGCGGGAGTAGTTATGAGGTCCCGGGTCAGAAAAGATGGATTGCATCGCTCCGCTCGCAATGACGGCGAGGGGCTGGGTTAGATTGGGTCGCGGAGGAGGGGCATGGTCATGCAATGGACGGAGCCGCCGCCGCGGGCGAATTCGTCCAGCTCTGGGTCCAGGACCGTAATGCCCTGGGCACGCAAGGCCGCGTTCAGGCGGGTGGAATGGTGCGGCGAGATGACGCGGTCATTGCCGAGCGATAGCAGATTGCAGGACATCGCCATCACCTCGGCGTAGCTGGCGTGGATGACCTTGATCTGCCGGTCGTTGAGGAACGTCTCGAAGGCTTCACCCAGGACGTCGATACAGGCGACGGCGAGGCGCGGATTGGCCATGCAGAACAGGACGTCGAGATGCAGGAAATGCTCGGCGAAGGGGATTTGTTTTACTTCCCAGCCTTGCTCGGTGAAGAACTCGGCGAATTGAGCGGCGCCGGCTTGGTTGGTTCGCACCCCGGAATTGCCGAGGATGAGGAGGCCGGGGTGGACGATGTGGATGTCGCCGCCTTCTACCGTGCCGGCGGTGGTATATTTGTAGAAGCCGTCATATTGGGCATGGAAATTGAGCAGCGAGGCGTATTCGCCGCGGCGCTGGGGCATGGCCAGGCTGGTGAGAATTGGGCCCCAGGGTGTGGTTTGCGAGGAATCCCTTGTGTAGACCTGATAGGGCAGCTGCGGCTCCGGCACCGTGCGGTGGATGGTCACGTTGGCGGTGGTGAGCGCGCATTCCAGCTGGTGGTATTGCGAGAGGCGGCGCTTGGCGTCTGCCGGGGCGCCGGAGGCCAGAGTTGCGTGAGCAACGGCGTTGGTGTCGATCCAGTGATAATGCGTCGGCGGGCAGAGCAGGACATCCTGGAGGACGCCGGTTTCGGAATCGAGTTTCCAGCGCTTACCCGCCAGCATGTTCAAGCGGCTTTTTTAACGAGCAGGTTCTGCGCGACCAGGATTTCGGCGATCTGCACCGCGTTTAGCGCAGCACCCTTGCGGAGATTGTCGGAGACGCACCAGAAGGCGAGGCCGTTCGGGACGGTGTGGTCGACGCGGATGCGGCTGACGTAGACGGCGTCCTCACCCTGGGCTTCCGCCGGGGTGATGTAGCCGCCGTCCTCACGATGGTCGTGCAGGATGACGCCGGGGGCGTTGCGCAAAGCGGCGCGGGCCTCATTGACGGTGACTGGGTGTTCGAATTCGACATGCACGGCTTCGGCATGGCCGATGAAGACCGGGACGCGAACGCAGGTGGCGATGACCTGGATTGAGGGGTCGAGGATTTTTTTTGTCTCGACGGCCATTTTCCATTCTTCCTTAGTCGCGCCGTCATCCATGAAGCTGTCGATTTGCGGGATGACGTTGAAGGCGATGTCCTTCTGGAAAACCTGCGGCGGGTTTTTGTCGTGCACGTAATGCACTTTGGTGTTGGCCAGAAGCTCGTCCATGCCTTCCTTGCCGGCGCCGGAGACGGATTGGTAGGTTGCGACGACGACGCGTTTGACCTTGAATTTATCGTGCAAAGGCTTCAGCGCCACGACCATCTGGATGGTCGAGCAGTTGGGATTGGCGATGATGTTGCGCTTGGAGAATTTCGCGATGGCCTCGGGGTTCACCTCGGGCACGACCAAGGGGATGTCGGGGTCCATGCGGAACTGGCTGGTATTGTCGATGACGACACAGCCGGCGGCGGCGGCGCGCGGGGCGTGGATGGCCGAGACAGAGGCACCCGGGGAGAAGAGGGCAATGTCCCAGCCTGTGAAGTCGAATTTCTCGAGGTTTTTGACGGTTAGAACGCGATCTTCGCCAAAGGAGACTTGGGCGCCGGCGGAGCGGCCGGAGGCGAGGGCGGCAATTTCAGAAATCGGAAAATGGCGCTCCGAGAGGGTTTTTAGGATTTCCCTCCCGACCGCTCCGGTGGCTCCGACAACCGCGACCCTGAACGACATGGTAACACCTCCACGATCATTGACAAATGGATAGGGGGGCGGAGTTAGGCCGAAAGCGCGGCGTAGGCAAGATTGGCGGCCACGATCCTGAAGCCGGGCTAAAACTCCGTCCAATCGTCCTTTTTAACCACTTTCAGTGCCGGCGCGCTGCGCAAGGCGGGGGCGGCGGACAGC